>JALYGE010000161.1 GCA_030777225.1 Actinomycetota bacterium | reverse complement strand
ATGAGCAAGGATTACGAGAGGGCGCCGGAGAGCGGAGAGGCGTTGATGTACGTGGCCATGTACGTGGCGATGAGTCGCTTGATGGTGAGGCGGTTGGCCCGCTCATGATGCTTTTCAGACAGTTTCTGGGGCGCCGAGTACGAGCACGTCCGCTCAGAGCCGGAGGACTCGTATCCGCAGACCGTCTACTTCTACGTCCCCGACGAAGCCGCCGGTGACGTAGAGCATTTCGTGGGCCGTATCTCCGAAGAGCACGACTACGAGGCAGAGATCCTGTAGCTGTGTAAACTGGATCGCAGGTGTTTATACTGCTCCGCGTAGATCATTTGTCACGTGCAAAGGTTCCGGATTAGTGAATAAGAGCTACGATACTGTCTTCCTCGATGTCGACCGCACGTTGCTGTGGATAGACGTTGACCTGGCAGGCTACGTGGAGGGCGTGTCACCGTACTCGGCGAACGGGCCTTTGACGGTGGAGCAGGCCGCAGGTCCTGTGGGGGAGGCTAGACGCACGCACGTTCAGCACAACATCAACTATCGGACCCATGAGGAGCTTGAAGGTTTTATGTACGAGAGCCAACTCAGCATCGCCCGGACGTTAGGTGTCGATGCGCCTCCGGGAGTTCTTACGACCGTATCGAAGACGCGGGTACGGTTTAACCCGTATCCCGAGACGGCGCGCGTGCTGGAGGAACTGCGGGAGCTGGGCCTGAAGCTCTACGTGGTCTCTAACTGGGACATATTGTTGGAAGAGGTTATAGAAGGTCTGGGCTGGACGCGCTACTTTGACGGAGTGCTGGCTTCGCGGGTCGTAGGGATAGAGAAACCAGATTCTGGCATCTTCGAGGAGGCGCTGCGGGTCAGCGGGTCTCGCCGCGAGCGGGTCGTACACGTGGGCAACGACCCGGTGGCGGACGTGAAGGGTGCGTCATCGTGCGGCATAGACGCGGTGCTGGTGAACCGGGATGGTCGGGCCGAGGCTCCGGAGGCGGTTGCTGTTGTGCCGGATCTCAGCGGCCTGCCGGCGTGGATCGGCGGCCGGGATGTATGAAACGCCGCCCGAGAAGCAAGCGGTAGACAAGCCCCGCATCGAGAACGCGGTGCGGGAGATACTGGCCGCTATAGGAGAGGACCCTGATCGCGAAGGGGTGTTGGGTACGCCCCGCCGGGTCGCCGACGCCTACGAGTATCTCTTCTCCGGACTCGGCGAGGATCCAACACGCCACCTGGAGATTGGGTTCGCCGAAGACTACGGAAACGTGGTCATCGTCCGGGACATCTACCTGGCGAGTATGTGCGTGCCGAGTAAGCAGGTGGTCAACGCTGTGTCGGGAGTCAAAAGAGCGGCTGAAGTTGAGGTAGGCAATCAGCTATGGACCCTGGAAAACGGTTTCCTGGCTAAAACGATGGTCACCCGCGTCTCTTCACGCAAAACTCATGATGTGGTGCGCATTCAAACCTCTAAGGGAACCATAAAGCTAACCAGCGACCATCCGGTAAAGACCGAAAGAGGATGGTGTGAGGCTGGAAACCTGCTGGCCGGAGATCTCGTAGAGTGGTTCCCACCGAAAAAGCTCTGTCGCGAGAAACCCGTGGCCGCACCTGGGTATGACTTAGGGTACCTTCTCGGGGCCGTCGCCTCGGAGGGAACCATCCAGGACGAAAGGCGTATCTCTATCGTGGTGGGTGATCGAGCGTTTGCCGAGAGGATAGTAGTAGCATGGAAAGCGGCGTTCTCCATAGATGCGCGCATTGAGAATATATGGGTCGATTCGGGGTACCTGAAGCGCAAGATCCCGATGTATAGAGTGCGCGTTGTCTCCAGTTACGCGGGGGAGAAGATTAGCCGCTGGTTGAAGATATCTCGCGGATGTAGGGATAAGACCAGAGGATTCCGGTTTCCTACCGTGGTTACCGCTTCACAAGAGATGATGCAGGGTTTTCTCGATGGATATATAGAAGGGGATGGAAGTAACTGCGGGACTGGCAACCGCATCATCACGGCTAATGGTGTTTTTGCGAAAGAGCTTGCCGAATATTTGCAGACGCCTGTAGGCAAGGCTCGTGGAGACATCAAGACAGTCTATGGCTCGAGCAGGTGGCATGAGCCGGGTTGGAAAGGAAAGCACGGGTTTAGTCAGCAATCCGACTGGTACGTGCCAGCAGACTCCGAATACGCTGAGGTCTTGTCCGTAGAGCCTACGCCGAAGTCGAAGAAACCTACGAGTGTTTACTCGTTTAAGTGTGAACCGCACCCGACATTCCTTGTTGGAGGGCATCTGACACATAATTGCGAACATCACCTGCTCCCATTCATCGGGAAGGTTCATTTGGCCTACGTGCCGAAGGGCCGGGTCGTGGGTCTCTCCAAGCTGGCGCGGGTCGTGGAGGGCTACGCCCGCCGGCCCCAGCTCCAGGAGCGGCTGACGGCCCAGATCGCCGACGCCCTCTACGACAGCCTGGGCTCGCGGGGTGCGCTCGTCGTTATCGAGGCGGACCACTCGTGCATGACCATGCGGGGTGTACAGAAGCCCGGCAGCATAACCGTCACCTCGGCGGCCCGCGGCGTCTTTGAGAAGGACGATGCCCGCCGGGCGGAGGCTATGGCCCTGATCTTCCGGGAGAGTTAGGTATATGGCCTGCCTCTTCCAGCGCGCCGGCGAGCGCGGCACCGGCGATGCCGGCCTCGTTGAACATCTGAGCCGGGACAATCTCCGTGCGGGCGGTAAGGACGGGTAGGAACTTCTCGGACTTCTTACTGATGCCGCCCCCGACTACTATGAGGTCGGGCCACAGCAGGTTCTCCACAGCGGTTATGTATTCGTCCAGCCGTCCGGCGTACTCTTTCCACTTCAGGTCCTCCCGCTTTCGGGCGGAGTCGGCGGCGTAGGTCTCCGCATCCTGTCCGTGAAGCTCGATGTGCCCCAGCTCGGTGTTCGGGACGAGCTGGCCCCCGACGAAGAGCGCCGTGCCGATGCCGGTACCCAGGGTCAGCATCAGGACGGTTCCGCCAACACCGCTCGCGGCGCCCCAGCGCATTTCGGCCAGGCCGGCGGCGTCGGCGTCGTTGACTATCCGGACGGAGTTCCCCAGCTCTCTCTCCAGCGCCCGCTGAAAGTCGAAGCCGATGGCAGCTTTGTCGATGTTTGCCGCCGTCTGGGCGGCCCCGTCTTTTATTACCGCCGGGAACCCGCATCCTACCGGCCCGTCCCAGCCGGACTGCGAGACTACCTCGATGGCGGTCTCTACTATCGCTTCCGGTGTGGCGGGCTGGGGAGTTTTGATCCTCACCCGTTCTCTGGTTAGCTCGCCCGTGTCTAAGTCTATGGGCGCGCCTTTTATCCCCGACCCTCCAATGTCCAGACCATAAGCGTCCATGCAACCTCCCGGATGTAAAGCCTCAAGACATTCTATCCAGGCGCCGGACTTCCTGCCGGTGGGCCGTCAGGAGGACGGAAAGACTACCACCGGCCCCCAGGCGCCTAAAGAGACCCGCTCGCCCGCCTCGAAGCCATGCCGGCCGACGAGCCGGGAGTAGAGGGTCTCGCCAGAGTCCAGGCGCAGTTCGACGAGCTGGTCGTGCCCGTAGAACTCCCGGCCGACGACCGTAGCTTCCCCGTCGGGCAGCGCCCGCAGCAGCAAAGACTCCGGCCGGAGCATGACCTCTACCGCGCCGTCTACGGTCTCCAGGGCGGGTATGTCGCCCAGCACGCATCGGACGCGGCCGTTCTCCGCCGTACCGGGAATGAAGTTTGCCTCGCCGACGAACTCGGCGACCTCGCGGGTGGCGGGATACAGGTAGAGATCCTCCGGCGGCGCTTTCTGCAAGACCCGTCCGTCTATCATGACGGCCACCTCGTCGGCGATGCTCAGGGCTTCTTCCTGGTCGTGGGTGACGAAGATGGCGGTAACCCCGGCGTCCCGCAGTATCTCGCGCATCTCTGATCGCACCCGCGCCCGCAGGGTAGCGTCGAGGTTGGAGAAAGGTTCATCGAGGAGCACCACGGCGGGCTCCGGCGCGAGGGCTCTCGCCAGGGCGACCCGCTGTTGCTGGCCGCCGGAGAGTTCGTGGGGCATCCGGCCACCGAGGCCGTCCAGGTGGGCGAGACCGAGCACTTCTGCTACCCGGCCCTTGCGTTTGCCGCTGCGTTGGAGACCATAGGCGACGTTCTGCTCGACGGTCAGGTGGGGGAAGAGGGCGTAGTCCTGGAAGACCATGCCGACCTTCCTCTTCTCCGGGGGTACGAAAGCCCGCTTTCCGGCGACCGTTTTGCCCCCGATCTCGACTTCTCCCGCGTCGGGGTGCTCGAATCCGGCCAGGAGGCGCAGGGTGGTGGTCTTGCCGCAGCCGGACGGGCCGAGCAGGGCGAGGATCTTTCCCGGTTCCAGATCCAGGTGCACGTCCTGGACCGCAGCGACGGGGCCGTAGCTCTTGCTCACACTCGAGAGCCGGACCATTGCTGCCCTCGGTGTCATCGCCTCGCCACTCACTTCGCGCGCTCCCGGATCGTGAGCAGGTACATCGGCACGGCGGAGACCGCGATCAGGATAAGCGCCGGGGCCGCCGCCCGGGCGAAGAACGCCTCCGAGGTGGCGCTCCAGATGCTGGTCGCCAGGGTGTCGAAGCCGATGGGAGAGAGGAGCAGCGTCGCCGGCAGCTCTTTCATCGTGGTCAGGAAGACCAGCGCGGCCCCGGCCAAGATGCCGGAACGGGCGAGAGGCGCCGTGACGCTGGAGAGCACCCCCGCCGGGCTGCGCCCGAGGCCGCGGGCGGCTTCCTCGATGCTGGGGTTTACCTGCAGAAGCGCGGCGCGGGTCGCGCCGACCGCCTGTGGAAGAAAGTGTATGACGTAAGCGATCACCAGGGCCCCGAGGGTACCATAAAGGGCGGGCGCATAGTTGGCCCCGAAAAAGACGAGCGCCAGGGCGAGCACGATGCCCGGCAACGCGTATCCCAGGTACGTTAGCCGTTCCACAAAGCCGGACATCCGACCCCGGAACCGGACGGCGAGGACCGCCACCGGCAAGGCGGCGAGCGCCGCCACCGCGGCGGCGAGCCCGGAGACGTAGATGGAGTTCAAAGTGGCGCCCCAAACCAGCCTCAGTGGCTCGCCCGACGCGAGACCTCGCGCGAGCCAGAAGCTTAGGATGCCCACCGGGGCAACCAGCGCCAGCGAAACCACCGCGCCGCAGAACGCGAGCGCCGGCCACCGCCAGCGGCCGAGGGTTACGGAAGTGGCCCGACGCACCGCCCCGGAGCCGCCCCGGTGGTAGCGAAGCCTGCCGCGGGTGCGGCTTTCGAGCTGGAGTATCGTGGCGGTAAGGACCACCAGCATCAGCGCCAGAACGGCGGCCGGGGTGCGGTCGAAGGCCGACTGATACTGGATGTAGATCTCCCGCGCAAAAGAATCGTAGTGCAACAGCGAGACCGCCCCGAAATCGCTTAAACTGTAGAGCGCCACCAGCAGCGCCCCGGCGACGATGGCCGGCCTCAGTTGCGGCAACGTCACCCGGAAGAAAGTCTGCCAACCGCCGCTGCCGAGGCTTCGCGCTGCCTCTTCCAGCGCCGGGTCCATACCGCGGAAGGCGCTCCGCACCGTCAGGAACGCGTAGGGGTAGGAGAAAAGCGTGAGGGTCAGCGCGGCGCCGGTCAGACCGTAGATGCTCGGCAGGCGTTCGATGCCGAACGGTTCCAGAATTCCCTGCAGCACGCCGCGGGGGCCGAGAACACTCACCAGCACGAAACCGCCGACGTAGGAAGGGATCACGAGCGGCAGCGCCGCCAGCGCGGTCCACAGCCGCCGCGCGGGAAGATCCGTGCGGGCCGTGAGCCAGGCCAACGGCACCGCGATGGCGACCGACGCCGCCGTGACCACGGTCGCCAGCAGCACGCTGCGGCCCAGCGTGGCGAAGGTGTCCGCGTCTACCAGTACCTCTACCGCGCCGGACCAACCGCCTTCGAGTGACCTCAACACCAGGTAGGCGAGCGGCAGCAGCATGACCACCGCGACCCCGGCGGCGGGAACCCAGATCAGGGCCGGCGGCCGTTTACGGGGCCTGCGCGCGCCCCGCAGCCACTCGGCCACCGATGTGGGAAGGGCCGTCACCTATAATACACCCGTCTCCCGCAGAAGCTCTATCGTGCCTTGCAGGTCGTCCAGGTTGCCGAGGTTGACCTCGGGGGACCTTATTTCGGAGAGCGATTCGAGGCCCTCGGCGGTCTGGACGCCCTCGATCATCGGGTACTCGAAGGTCTCGTCGGCGAAGTATTGCTGGGCCTCTTCGGCGAGCAGGTACTGGATGAAGCTCCTGGCCGCTTCGGGATTCGTGGCGCTGTCTAAAATGCCGGTGCCGGCAACAATCACCAGGTTGCCGGGGTCGTTGCTCGCGAAGTTGTAGTTGCGTGCCCCGAAGTCCTGACCCTCTTCCTCCAGCGCCCGGTAGAGATAGTAGTGGTTAACGAAGGCGACCTCTACCTCGCCGGAGGCCACGCCCTGCAGGGCCGTCGAGTTGTCCGGGTACTCGAAGGGATCGTTGGCCTGGATGCCTTCGAGCCAGGCCCGCGCCCGGTCTTCGCCCTCTATCTCCCGCATCGCGGTCACGAACGCCTGAAAGGAGCCGTTCGTCGGCGCCCAGCCGACCCTGCCCTCCCACTCGGGATCCGTGAAGCCGAAGATGGAGTCCGGCAACTCGTCCCTGGTCAATGCCTCGGTGTTGTACGCCACGACCCGCACCCGGCCCGAGGTTCCGACCCAGAGGTCATCCGGGGACCGGAAGCGGGCAGGAACCGGCTCCAGAACGTTCTGCGGCAGTTCCTGGAAGCGGCCTGCGTCGGCCAGCGCCCCTAGAGCGCCAGGGTCCTGGGCAAAGAAGAGGTCTGCCGGGGTGTTCTCTCCTTCCTCCAGGATGGTAGATGCGAGCTGCGCCGTGTCGCCGTAGCGGGTCTGTACGTCCACCCCGGTTTCTTCCTCGAACTGCTCGATGATCGGTCCTACCAACTCCTCGCTGCGCCCGGAGTAGATGATCAGGTTGCCCTCGCCCGGCGACAGAGCTTCTTGCGTCGTCTCCGCCGTAGTGCCTCCAGTCGTACCACCAGTCGTCTCTCCCGTAGCCCCGGATGTGGCGCCTCCGGTGGTTTCCTCGGTCGCCTCGACCGTCGTGCCGCCGGCGGGCTCTGCGGTCGTCTCGGCCGAAGCATCGCCTTCCGAGGTAGTCTGCGGCGGTTCGTCGCCACAAGCTACGCCGGCGAGCGCGCCGGCAGAAAAGAGGACCAGGATGAACAGGATCCGGATTACGCGCAAAATATTCCTCCTCTGGACATGCTACCTGACGACCTTCCTGACACGGCGCCCGTGACCCAGGTCATGCTCATAATGACAATCGTTTGCAATAACATTATGGTCAGGGTAGTGTACGGGGCGTCGGCGGTCAAGTAGCGAACGCCGGGGTTGTGAGTTGGGTCAAGGAGGAGGCTGTTTGGGCCGGGTACTGGTAACCGGGGCGGCGGGGTTTATAGGGTCTCACCTGGTCGAGCGGCTGCTGGCGGAGGATCGCGAGGTCGTGGGCGTGGATTCTTTCACGGGCTACTACTCGCGGGAGCGCAAGGAGCGCAACCTGGCGACAGTCGTAGGCGACCCGTGTTTCGAGCTCGTCGAGGGCGACCTCCTGACGTTGGGGCTCGAAGAGCTCCTCTCCGGGATGGAGGCGGTCCTGCACCTGGCGGGTGAACCGGGTGTTCGTCGGAGCTGGGGTGGAAATTTCCAGCGCTACGTGGAGCGTAACGTGCTGACCACCCAGCGTTTGCTGGAGGCCGTCTCTGGAAGCGATATCCGGTTCGTGTACGTATCGTCCTCCTCGGTCTATGGCGGTAACGTTGGTGGACCGGCTGCCGAGGATGATCCCCGGCAGCCGGCCTCGCCCTACGGTATGAGCAAGCTGGCCGCTGAGGAACTGGTTGCGTTGTATGGGAGAGAGCGTGGGGTGCCAGCGACGGTACTTCGATACTTTACCGTCTACGGGCCTCGTCAGCGACCCGAGATGGCGCTGGCCCACTTTCTCTTCGCCGCGAGGAAAGGTCGTCCGGTGGAGGTGTTCGGGGATGGTGAGCAGACCCGTGACATGACCTACGTCATGGACGCGGTGGAGGCTACCGCGGTAGCTCTGGAGGCTGCGCCCGGCGTCTACAACGTCGGCGGCGGGACGCGAGCCACGGTCAACGATATGCTCGACGTTGTCCGGCAGGTTACCGGGACAGAGGTCGAGGTTCGCTACGGTCCTGCAGCGGCCGGCGACGTGCGCTCGACGTGGGCCGACTCGCGGCGGGCGGCCCGGGAGCTGGGGTACGCGCCCCGGACCGGTCTTGAGGAGGGTATAGCGGCCCAGGCTGAGTGGGCTCTGCGGGAGAGCCCGGTAGCCGAGCACGCCTGAGATAGAACCTTGTTTGTCGCGCTATTACTCCTGATCTTCCTCTACCTACCGGGACACTTCCTCGGGCGGCGCCTCTCGCGCAAGGGAGACACCGTTTCGGAACTCGCTCTCCTGAGAATCGGAGCGAGCACGGCTATCGCGACGCCGGTCCTCGTAGCTCTCGCCCTGGCCAGCTGGTTTACCCTGCCGGCCATTTTAGGGAGCCTGGGGTTGTGCTCGGTGGGGGCCTGGTTTATCGGGCGCGGTGGCGAAGTGCACGTCCGGCGGTCCAGGTGGGACCTCGCGGCCCTCGGGCTGGTAGCCGGGAGCTTCGCTTTGTATGCCCGGCCCGCGGAGTACATCATAAACAGCCGGGACCCGGGGGTTTACACGGTCGTCGCCGACCGGCTGGCCCGGACGGGAGAGTTTCTAAAGCGGGACCCGTTGGTCGGGGCGGTGTCGTCGTTCCATCCCTTCGTGGAGGGCATAAAATACCCCGGCTTCTACATCTACGATCTAGACCTGATCGTTCCACAGTTCTTCCCCGGTCCCTTCGCCTGGCTGGGCTTCGGTAACCTGGCGGGCGGTCTCTGGGGGAGTCTCTACGTCGTTCCGGTCTTCGGGACGCTGGCCGTCGTCGCGGCGTTCTTTTTGGGCAGGGAGGTCTTTGGCCGCTGGGCTGGTCTCGTGGGCGCGGTGCTGTTGGCGGTGGGATACACCCAGGTCTGGTGGTCGCGGGAACCGTCGAGCGAGGTGATGACCCAGTTCTTCGCGCTGGCCGGGCTCTGGCTCGCCGTCAGGTTTGCGCGGGGCGCGGGGCGGACCTCCGGCGTGCTGGCCGGGCTCCTGCTCGGCGGGGCCATGCTGGTGCGGGTGGACGGTTTTCTCGTCGCCGTCGCCATACCGTTGCTGTTCGCTTATGACCCGATCACCCACGGTCCGGCGCGCCGCTGGCTCTTCCCGGGAATACCGCTGACGTTCTTCGCCGGGGCCGCGCTGCTATATCTGAACACGCTTGGCGGCCGCTACCTGTACACCATCTACTCCGCCCACGGGCTCGACCGCTTTCTAAGCCTGCTGCCCTACCTTCTGGCGGTGACCGCGCTCGCCGCAGGGGCTTTCTGGTATATCCGGCGCCAATGGGGAGCCCGGCTTCGTAGCTGGCTCGCGGCCCACGGCGGGGAGCTGGCGCTGGCCGTCGCCCTGGCCGTCGCCGGGGCCGCGCTCTGGGCCTACTTCGTGTTGCCCGTGCCGTGGGAAGAGTTGCCGGTCTCTTCCCGGGACTTCGACGCCTACCGGACGCAGACGTTGGTGCGGATGGTGTGGTTCACAACGCCCCTCGTGGCGGCACTCGGCCTCGCCGGGTTTCTGCTCGCGGCCTACAGGCTGGACGCTCCGAAGGCGCTCCTGCTCGGGGCGTTCCTCGCCTCCGGTGCCCTCTACACCGCAATACCCAACGTCGCCCCGGACCTGCCCTGGGCGACCCGGCGTTTCGTCCCGGCGGCCTTTCCTCTGATCGCTCTGCTCGCCGGCTACGCCGTGGTCGAGGCCGGAAGGTCTCTGGAGCGCATCTGGGACCGGAGGGCGGGCGCGGCGGTCGCCGGCGCCCTCGCGGTGGCGGCGTTCGGCTGGACGGCGTACACGGCGCTTCCGGCCGCCGGGGCGAGAGAGTTGGACGGCGCCATCTCCGCCTTCGAGCGGGTAGACGCCGCCATCCCGGAGGCCGGGGTCGTCTACGTCGAAAAACCCGACGGCCACGACGGCTCCGTCTCGACCCTGGAATACGTCTACGGACACCCGGCGCTCCCGTACTCGGAAGAGCGCTTTCTACGCGAGGTGGACGAGCTCGAAAAAGCCGGACTGCTGGAGGACGCCGTCTACATAACCACCGACGGCGGTCCGGCGCCCCTGATCTCCGGCGTCGAGTTTCGGGAGGTGGGCCGCGAAGCAGTGAGCCTGCCGCGGCTCGACGGCAAGGAAGGACACGAAAAGGGCGTGCCGGAGGGAACAGAGAACCTGGAAATGACCTTTCGTATATATAGAGTGGAGGAAGTGGACCGTTGAAACCAGCATCCAAATTCGAGATAGTCGCCGCCAGAATCTGGAACGTCCTCAACGAGGGCAAGTCGTTCCACCCGGTATTCGTGTTGGGAACTTTCCTGCTCCTGCACGTCTTCCAACTCGGCAGCCCGGAGTTCTGGAGCCGGGCGCTGCCAGCGATCCTCCTGACCGCGCCGCTGGTCCTGCTCTTCGTCCGCTACGACTTCCCGCTCAAGCTGCGCTGGGCGCTGTGGATCTTTCTCGCCGCGTTCGTTCTGGTTTTCCGCTTCGTGGACGTTGGGGCGCTCCTCCTGGTGTTGGGGCTCTACATCTTCTTTACGATTTTTTTTTGGGGTACGCTCTACTACCACCTGCGGACCGGGGCTCCCAAGACGAACTTCGTCCGGTTCTGGCGGCTCGTGCTGGAGAACCCCGATTCGACGAGCGGCAATTTCCTGGAGCAGATGCCGAAGGCCCTGCTGGCGCTCTTCACCCTGGAGTACCTCCTGACAGAGTCCCTGACGGCGGGACGCGCCGGGCTCGTACTCGGCTTTACGGTGACGCTGGCAATTGCGAGCTACCTGATCCACCGTATTCTCTTCGACTGGAAGCCGGTCTACCCGACGGAACCCACGCGAGACGTGAACCGGGGCGAGGCATTGGCGAAACGGGTCATAGTCGTCGTCATAGACGGGTGCCGGCTCGACCGCTTCCACGAGGCCGAGAAGCCTTATCTGGAGAGGATGATGGCCGGGGGGACGACCATAGGGTGCGTCGAGACTACCTACCCGGCCCGGACGGTGGTCTGCTTCTCCTCGATGTTCACGGGGGCCGCGCCGGAGAAGCACGGCATCACCTCCAACCTGGTATTGAAGCTCGGTCTAAAAGTGGAGAGCATCTTCGATTCGTTGCGGCGGGCCGGGAAAAAGGGCCGGCTGGTCGGGATAGCACACCTCATCGACGCTTTCGGGGACGACGTGGCGAGCGTCACCAGCGTGGCGCACAACGACAAGATCGACCAGAACCTCATCGCCGCCGCAAAGCGCGAGCTGGAGGAGCACGACCCCGAGTTGCTGGTGCTCCAGTTGCTCGCCGTGGACCAGAACGGCCACGTGCGGGGCACTTATTACCCGGAGTACGTGGAGCGGATCGAGATCACCGACGGCCTCATTGAAGAGTTCATGGGCTGGTGCGAAGAGCGCGGCTACCTCGACGAAAGGACCGCCGTAGTCCTGATGGCCGACCACGGCCAGGGTCGCGGCATCGGCGCCCACGGTCACCTCTCCGAAGGCGAACGATTCGTCCCGTTTGCCATGTGGGGCAGCGGTATTCGAAGAGGACAGACCGTAGCTAAACCGGCCTCCATACTGGACCTAGCGCCCACCATCAGTTACCTGCTCGGCGTCGGGCCGCCGGAAGGATCTACGGGCCGGGTCCTGAAAGACGCCCTGGAAGAGTCTTGAAGCTGCTCGCTGTCATCGTCCCGGCGAAGGACGAGGAAGCTACTATCGGGGAGCTTCTGGGCCGCATCTACTCGGTTCGGGTTCCGGGCTACGAACTGCAGACCTTCGTGGTGGACGACGGTTCCGTTGACCGCACGGCTGAGATGGCCCGGAAGGGGGGTGCAACGGTGGTTAGCCATCAGCACAACCGCGGCCTCGGGGCGGCGGTGCGTACCGGCCTGCGGGCGGCGGTGGAGGCTGGGGCTACAGCGATCGCCTACCTGGACGCGGACCTGGAGTACTTCCCGGAGGACATTCCGCGCCTCATCGAGCCCGTGCTGGTGGGCCGGGCGGACTACGTGCTGGGGAGCCGTTTCCGGGACGGAGTGCGAGGGATGAAGCTACATCGCAGGCTGGGCAACTACGCATTTACCGCGCTGCTCGTGGTGTTGACGGGGCGTTGGATGACCGACGGGCAGACCGGGATGCGGGCCTTCAGCCGGGAGGCGGCGGGTCGGGCGGAGATCATCCACGACTACAACTACGCTCAGGTTCTCACGCTGGACCTCGTGCGCAAAGGCTTCCGCATAGAAGAAATGCCGATCCGGTACCAGATCCGTGAACACGGCGAATCCTTTATCCGCTGGACCTACCCGGCAAAGGTTCTGCCGGCGATCTGGAGAGAACTGAAGAGTCGCTAAGAGAGCCGCGATCACGGAGCCGAAACAGGAAGCGGCGAGAAAAGACGATTACGGTAGCGGAGGAGGAATTTCTGTTACCTTACTGTACTTTCGGTGTCAGGCTCGACTTAACGCTGGGCTGGGGCGGTCAGGAGGCGCGCCACTCGGCGGTTGCCATCTCACTTTGGTCTTGTAGAGAATGTCTCGGTCCTCGGTGATCGCTACAGCCAGCCGCCTAAAGCTCCAACTGACCATGACAATGCGGGCTTTGACGGTCAAAGGCCCGGGACGTATTCCCCTGGCGAATTCCTCCTCGACACGCTCCAGGTTCACGAGGAGCGAGTGCGGCCCGAGGACCAACTGCTGCTCAGCGACACTTTCCTCCAGTTGACGCAGGTCGGTACTCCAGGTGACCGACTCGCCCACATCTAGCACGAAGGGCGGGCTTGCTGCTCCGGCAAGCTCGCGGAGCGGTAGCCGGGGAGCCCTTTTGCCGAACGCGGCCTCTTATTAGCAGATTGGTGTACATGTAGCCGGCGTTAACGTCACGCACCTCGCCGGGCTCGTGCGCCAGGTTCGCCACCTCGATCGTGAGAGCAGGAGCTCTTCTGGCGACGGGGACACCCTCACCCTGCGCCACCACCCGCAGCCGAGGAGCCTCGAAGAGCGGAAACGTCGAGTCCAACGGGCCTATGTTGGGCCTCAACCTCATTAACACATTATACGCGGACCTCGTGCGGGCTTCCAGTCGCCGGGGTTCCTTGACAGATGCTTTGTAGATGGTGTATAACATCCATATGGATGGTAAATAGATGGTACCAGTGAGTGACACGGAGAAGATCACGATAAACCTGGGTCCGGTAGACCTGGGTCAGATCGACCTGTTGGTGCAGGAGGGTTTCTATTCCAACCGGACAGATTTCATCCGCACGGCGATCCGTAATCAGTTGGCGACCCACTCCGAGGTGGTCCGGGAGACGGTGGCCCGCAAGACGATGGTGCTCGGGTTGCAGAACTTCACCCGGCGAGATCTTGAAGCGGTACGGGACGCCGGGGAGCGGTTGCAGATCAACGTCCTCGGGCTGGCGACCATCGCCGACGACGTCTCCCCGGAGCTGGCTCAGGAGGCCATCGAGTCCATAGTAGTGCTCGGAGCTTTCCGGGCGAGTCCCGCGGTAAAGAAGGCGTTGGCGGACCGCATCAGTTGATGGAAACCGACTTCTAGTACGTCGGCCAGACAAACCACGAACAAAGAAAGGGCGTGTAGTATGCCGAACACTACGAGAGGTGCTGCAAGCGGCCTCACAAGCACGACCATGCAGGAGGAGATGGGTGAGGCTACCCGGCTCACCAACGCCGGTCGCCTCATGGAAGCCACAGCCCTCATCCAGCGGGCGCTCGGGAACCCCGGCGGGATCGGTACAGGGTCGCCTGGCGGCCAAAGTGGCGCGTCCGAAAGCGCGTCTGAACAGTACGAAGATGCTCCTCGCGCCGCGGAAGGTTTTACGTCTTGGAAGGATCCAGGTTTCGACGCCGGGAAGAAAGCCTTCGTATCGCCCCTGGGCGGCAAGCTGGCCGACTTTCCGCAGAACCTGCTGGATCTCCCAACGGGACCTTCCGGCGTCTCGAAAATACGCGTGCCGGAGCAAGAGCCCATTACACCGGAGACGGGAGGGCGGTTCGTCTCGGGATCGTTCACGAACGGCGCCGGGACGCGCCGGTACAAGCTGTACATCCCGAGTGGGATCATCGGCGAGGCCGTGCCGCTCGTGGTCATGCTACACGGCTGCACCCAGAACCCCGATGACTTCGCCGCCGGCACGCAGATGAACGCGCTGGCCGAGGAGGACAAGTTCTTCGTCGTCTATCCCGAGCAGTCCAGCGGAGCCAACATGTCCCGGTGCTGGAATTGGTTCCAGGCGGCGGATCAGGTACGGGACCAGGGCGAGCCTTCGATCATCGCGGGGATTACGCGCCAGATCGCGGCCACCCAGCCGGTGGATAAGCGAAGGATCTTCGTGGCCGGAATGTCGGCCGGCGCGGCGATGGCGGTGGTCATGGGGGAGACCTACCGGGACCTCTACGCCGCCGTGGGTGTTCATTCGGGGCTCCCCTACGGGGCGGCCAGGGACATGCCGTCCGCTTTCCAGGCGATGCAAGGTGGCGGCTCCGGGATGCCGCGGGAAGGATTCTCCCGGGCCGTCCCGACCATCGTCTTCCACGGAGACCGGGACAGCACGGTAAACCAGCGCAACGGCCAGCAGATTCTCCAGCGGTGGGTTTCTACGGGCTCGGCCGGAGAAGGACCGGCCACAAAACCTCTAGTGGCAGTGAGGAAGGGTCAGATCCCAAACGGCCACGCCTACACCCGCTCCGTCTACCACGATGCGGACGGTCGGCCGGTCGCCGAAGGATGGGCCGTCCACGGGGCGGGACACGCCTGGTCGGGCGGGGACCCGCGGGGTTCGTACACCGACGCCCGCGGCCCCGACGCCTCGGCGGAGATGATGCGCTTCTTTATGGAACATCCCCGCAGCTAGATGGGGCTTCTACTCAAGAAAACCCACCGGCCGCCACCAGACGAGCGCGGTGGCGGCCAGAATAGCCAGAAAGACCAGGGTCAAAAGAAGCCCTATCTTCAGCAGGTCACGGGCTTTGTAGAGACCGGTCTGGTAGGTGACGAGGTTCGACATCGCCTGCGACGGCAGGACGAACGTGGCGAGCCCGGCCAGCGCCACCGTCATCCCGATCACCTCCGCCGGCAGGCGTAGCGCGCCGGAGGCGGCGAGCAGTATCGGGAGCAGCGTGGCCGCCGCCGGGGTCGAGCCGGCAAAGGCGAGCTGGAAGACGAGCATCATAACCGCCACGGCGAGGACCCCGGCGATGACCCCGAGCCGGGCAAAGTCCCCGATACCCGCCCCGAAAAGCTGCTCCCCGACCCAGTCCGCCGCCCCCGTATCCCGTAGGGTGAGCGCCAGGGAGAGGCTCGCCCCGAACATAAAGACCGAGCCCCAGGAGATGTCCAGCGCATCATCCCAGGAGATCACCCTGAGCGGTGAGATCGCCAGCAGGGAAACGGCCAGAAAAGCCGGGACCGACGGATGCCAGCCGGTTATGGGCTCCAGCATCCAGAGAACCGCCGTGAGCAGCAGGATACCGGCGAGCCGCCACTCCGCGGACTGGGTCGGCCCGAGCTCCGACAGGTTGTCAGCGACCGCGGTGCGGTCGAGAGGCTCTTCGTCGCGGGTGGGGAAGAGGAGCACGAGCCCGCCCCAGAGGGTGAGAAAAGCCAGCGCCTCGATCGGCCAGGTAAGGGCGAACCATCCGAAGTACGTGATCCTCTCTCCGCCCGCGCCGACGACCAGGTCTACGGCCAGCACGTTGACGATGGCCGCCGGGAAGATCGCGATCCCCCCGAGTGTGGCGCCGAAGGCCAGACCGATCATGAGCCGCTTCGCGCCGTTGGACGAGCCTCGCCGCGCGAAAGCCCCGGCCACCACGACCACCACCGGCAGGAACGCCACGGCCCGCACCACGGTGGACGGTACGAAGACCGCCGCCACCGCCAGCGCGACGAGCAACCCCCCCAGAACACCGCCGCTGTTGGGCGGAACCCGGAGCAGAAAAAGGTAGGTGAGCCTGCGGGCCAGCGGAGTCTTGTCTATGGCCGAGGCCATCATAAAGCCGGCGACCAGCAGGAGGGTAGCCGAAGAGCCGAAGCCCGCTACGGCCCCCGAGGCCGAGGCCGCGCCGGTCGCGCCGAGGGCGAAGACGACCGGTATAGAGGTTGCGGCCAGGGGAACGGGGCGCAGTACCCAGGCTGCAAGGGTCCCCGCCGTTATCGCCAGAGCCCAGCGCGCCGGAGGCTCCAGGCTCTCCGGTAGAAGGTAAAGGGCGACCAACGCCGCCACCAACGGCGCTACCCCTCGAATCACCAGGCTCGTCTTTTCGCGGCGGCTCCGGGGCGAGGGCTCTGGTGCCCCCGTGTCCGCGCTCAACTCCAGGCCTTCATGCCGCCCAGCATACTACGACACGCCGGGCGTAATCTCCGATGTCGGGCGTCGCTTTTTGCATCCTACCCTCCGAGGGTACGCTATACGCAAACAGTACGATGAGCCACGAGAGGAGCGCTGGTGCAGACGAAGTCAATGGAGGTAGAGGGCATAAGCATGAGGTGGGAGGAGGAAGGGGAAGGAGCGCCCGTAGTCTACATACACGGCATACCCACCTCGCCCCGGCTCTGGCGGTACGTGATACCTCAGGTGCACGAGGCGCGTTCCCTAGCCTGGGAGATGGTCGGCTACGGCGGTTCGATGCGAGAGGGCCGGGACCGGGATATCTCCGTGGCGAAGCAGGCCGAGTACCTGGACCTGGCGGCCTGGATGCAAGAGCTCGGGCTGGAGAAGGCGCTACTCGTCGGGCACGACCTCGGCGGTGGCGTGGCGCAGATACTGGCCGTGAACAACCCCGAACTGGTGCGGGGCCTCGTACTCACCAACGTCATCTCTTACGACTCCTGGCCTATACCGAGTGTCAAGGCGATGCGGGCGATGGGACCGGCGGTAGAGCGATTGCCGGATGCCATCTTGCGCTATAACTTGTATGTTGGCTTGTTTCTCCGGGGTCATGACGATCGTGTGCGGGCGAAGGAATCCTTCGGGGAGCACTTCCCCTACTACGAGCGGGCGGACGGCGCGGCGGCGCTCGTGCGGCAGACGCGCTCCCTCAACGTGCAGGATACGCTGGCCGTATCAGACCGGATACCGGACCTCGACGTACCGGCGCGCATCGTCTGGGGAGCGGCCGATCAGTTCCAGAAGATCGGGTACGGCTACCGGCTGGCCTACGAGCTCGGGGCTCCGCTGGACCGCGTCGAGGGCGGCAAGCACTTCTTGCCCGAAGACCATCCCGACAGGGTCGCGGCGGCTGTAAATGCGCTGCTGGAGCAGGCGGCGTAAGAGGTTTTCGAAAGAGGATTAGCCGGTCCCGCGTGTCTCGCTATGGCGTGTAGCCATAGCGCTGACTTTCTATGGCTTCTGCTTACCGAAACTCGCGGAAATGCCCTCCGTCGCGAGCCGGAGCCAGTACGACTCGAACTCTTCCCAGAGCCGTTCCTCCGGGAGGTCGGTGTGGCTCACGGGCAGCTCGATGACCTCATGCGGACCGGCCAGGTGGTCGGCGATGACGTACACGGTAGGCGCCGGGACTACCTCGTCGACCAGGCCCACGCCTATGAGCGTGGGGCAGCGGATCCAAGCCGCGAAGTTCACCGGGTCGAAGTAGGAGAGGACCGTCATCACATCTTCTTCGCGTTCGGGATGCGCCTCCAGGTAGTGATTGATCTCCTGTCCCGAACCCTCTTTCACGAGCAACCGCCGGCCCTCTACCCACCCGAAGCTCGGCACCGCCGCGACCAAAAGGTCTGCGATCTGCATGGCGGCTTCGGCCATCACAGCCAGTCCCCCGGCGAAGCTCGCGCCGTTCAAGATCGTGCGTGAAGTGACAGGGGCCAGAAGTTCCCTGCCGACCTCGACCGCGCGCATGTAGTCGCACACGGCGCCTCTCAGAACGTGCTCTTCGGGAGACTCGATCCCCGTCAGGACGTATCCCCAGGACGATGGAGATGGGAGTGCGTCTCTGGAGCGCCCATACCCGCGGGCCTCTACACCAACCACGTTTGCGCCCGCACTCGCCCAGCGCCACATGGGGACCAACTGGCCTTTGTAGCCGTGTGAGTGCACGATCAGCGGCCTCTTCACCTCGTCTCTCCACCGGATTGCGTATCCCGAGACGCGGACTCCTCCCAGCGAGCCGAACTCGATGGCGTCGAACTTGAAGGAGGGATCCTCTGTCCGTAGCGGCTCGCAGGATATATCAGGGTCGATCCGCTCGAGCTCCGCCCTAGTCCTCTCCCAGAAAGGGGCGAAATCAGGAGGCCGGCTGAGCGGCGACCCGGAGAGCCTGCTCTCCGAAGGGATGCCGGATTTTTCGGGGGAATGCGAAGAATCCACTTCTATAACCGACTCGGGTGGGGGCTCAACGCGTCAGCCTCTCGGCTTCACGCACGTATCCCCGGAAGCGCTCGTAGACGTATTCGTTGACGAAGTTGTGCAGGGCTTCTTTCCCGATGTCCTCGCCGAGGTGCTCTGAGAGGCGGATCGGCTCGTGCACCACCGCGGCCGTCCTGGTGCGCGTAAGCTTCTTGTCGAAGTTGGCGACGGCTATGGGGACTATAAGGGGCTCGGGCCGCATGTTGGCCGCTAGGTGAAAGGCGCCAGTCTTGAACGGCAGGGGGGAGTTCTCCGTCTCGGTGCTCGTGCCTTCGGGGCAGATGATGATATTCCTGCCGCTCCTCAGGTGCTCCCTCGCGGCGTCCAGGAACAGCCGGCGGCGCTGCTCGGATGAGACGGGCCGGTCGCCCGTGGGGTCCACGTATCCGGAGTAGACGTAGATGTAGCCGAGGCGGTCGTAGTACTTCTGGTGTCCGTGCTCTCCGGGATCGGACTTGCGGACGACGCGCACGGGCGCCTCGCCGTACTTTCCCAGCAGGATCTTGGAAGAGACGAAGTGTGTGTCGAGCGTGAGGACGAAGTCGTTGGGGAGCAGGTTGTCCGTGTGGTTGGAGAGATGGTTCATGACGAAGACGTGCCCCGGTTCGTCGGGGAGGTTCTCCTGCCCGCGGATGACGTAGTCCGTGTCCTCGAACAGCTCGGCGAACGCCTGGCAGCTCTGGCGGCGGAGCTCCTCCGGACTCATTGCGGGGGATGCGCCCGCCACCAACTCGTAGATGTCCTGGAGCTTGCGGAAG
This sequence comes from Actinomycetota bacterium, assembly GCA_030777225.1. Classification (GTDB taxonomy): domain Bacteria; phylum Actinomycetota; class Rubrobacteria; order Rubrobacterales; family Rubrobacteraceae; genus SIRX01. The sequence continues at coordinate 1,699 of JALYGE010000161.1, read as the reverse complement.
ATCTTCACCTCCTGCCAGACTTCATCCAGGAGGTCCTCTATTTGGGCGGCCAGCTCGCGCTCGGTCTCGTCACCGCTCTCCTTCAGCCTGTCCAGGGTGTGGTGGGCGTCGTCCACGGTGAGGCGGTTCTCCAGATAGTGGGGGATCTTGTGCAGAGGGGACCTGACGCTCAACATCGCGGCGTTCTGGTCGAGGAGAGCGCGGACCGTCTGTGGCACGTTTCTGTAACGGGCGGCCACGAGGCGCGTGCGTGTCATGCGCAGGTGGTTACCAATGAGCCACAGAATACGTCGCATGAACGCCAGGCCAAAAGCCGGACGCTCCTTCGCGTACTCCTCGAAGAGGTCTATCTCCAGCACCAGCATCTCGGTGCGCTCGTGCGCGACGGCGGTCGCCCGGTAGCGGTGCGGCTCCACGATAGAGGCCCAGCCAACGGGGTAGCCCCGGTGACTAACCATGTGGGGAGGGGGCCGTCCGTTCGTCTTGGCTTCCGACTCCTCGTTTCGCGTTATCTCGTCGGTGTCGGGGTTCGCGAAGGACAGCTCGATCTTGCCCCGGGCGAGCACGTAGAACGCCGCCGCGGGCTCGCCTTGCTTTATTACGCGGTCCCCCGCCTCGAACGTCTCCCTGCGGGCGTGGCGGGCGAAGTGCTCCAGGTGTTCCCGTTCCATTCCCTCGAAGAATGGTGATTCGCGCAGGAGGTCCAGGGTGTCCATCTGGGTGCTCACGCCTCCTCCAGGATGGCTGGAATTTCCAGCATAGAGGTAACGGCGCCCTCCAGCCGATGATCCACCGTAGTAGCGACCTTCTTCAGGATCTGGTAGCCCAGGTACGGATCCTCCTCGAAAATCTCCTCGAAGGTCTCACGGGAGATCCGGATCAACTCGCTCACCTCTTCACACCTTATCGAGGACGTGTACCGGTAAGGAGGCTTGAATACCGACCAGCCGATGAGGCTCCCCGGGTCTCGCTGTACACCCATAAGGACGTCGCCCACCCCCTCGAAATAGACCAGCACCTGTACCGCCCCGGAGAGCAGGAAGAACACGGATTGCGCCTCGTCGTTCTGCCGCACGACCACCGTGTCCTGCTCCAGCCGCTTCTTCGTCGCTGACCGCGCCAGGCGTTCGAGCGCCCACCGCGGCACGCCCTCGAAAAACCGGAGTCGGGCCAGCTCTTCGAATGTAACCTCTGCCTGATCGTCTGTGCGATCCCGAGACCCTCGGACCACCCGCATCACCTTTCCCTCGATATCTAACCCTCGTGACGAGCGTCAGCAAATCCGTGCTCCACATTCTATAGGAGCCTGTGCGAGAGGCGCCAATACTGATGAAACCTGTCATGGAGCGGGTGGCGGCGGGAGGCAACTCTCTGGTGAAGTAGCTGCCCTGAGCGCCGGTCGCCGCTACTGGCCGAAAGTGATGCCCAGGATCCAGTTCGCTAGCGTAAACGCCGTCACGAAGATCAGGACGGCGCCGATAATGTTGAGCCACACTCCGGCCCGCACCATCTGAACGATGGTTATGTGCCCCGAGCCGAACACGATGGCGTTGGGCGGGGTAGCGACCGGGATCATGAATGCGCATGTGGCCGCAAGAGCCGCGGGTATCGCGAAGGCCAGCACATCCAAGTCCAGCCCGATGGCGGCGCCAGCCAGGATCGGCAAGAACGTAGCCGTCGTGGCCGTATTGCTAGTCAG
>JALYGE010000160.1 GCA_030777225.1 Actinomycetota bacterium | reverse complement strand
CGCCGGTCGCCCCGGCCACCATGTTCTTTACGAAACGCTCGTGGCCCGGCACGTCCACGAGGCTCGCCCGCCGCCCGCCGGGGAGCTCCAGCTCCGCGTAGCCGGGGACGATCGAGATACCACGCCGGTGTTCCTCTTCCAGGCGGTCGGTATCGGTGCCGGTCATGTAGCGGACCAGCGTGGTCTTACCGTGGTCCACGTGCCCCGCCGTCCCAATGGTCAGGGCTATCGCGCGGTCACCCGACGATGGCACGCACGGCCTCCACTATAGCCTCCTCGTCCAAGGGCAAGAGCGTCCTCGCATCGAGCCACAACCGGCCTTCCGCCACCCGTCCGACCACCGGCGGGTCCGCCGCGCGCAACCTCTGCGCCAGCTCGTCCGCATCCCGGCCTCCGAGCCGCACGGCGAAGGACGGTATCTCGTAGACTGGCAACGTCCCGCCGCCGCTGCGCGCTACGGAAGGCGCGACGTCTACCCGCAGGTCCTCCGCGATCCCGGCCAGCCTGTCGGCCAGCTTCTCGGCCCGCCCGCGCACTTCTTCCGCCGGCGCCTGGAACATCTTTAGCGTCGGCAGCTCTGCAGGGGCCGTGCCTTCCAGGTACGAGGTCAGGGTCGCTTCGAGGGCGGCGAGGCAGAGCTTGTCGGTCCGCAGGGTGCGCGTGAGCGGGTGGCGACGCATCGCGGAGATCCAGCGCGCAGAGCCGACTATTATCCCAGCCTGCGGCCCGCCGAGCAGCTTGTCGCCGGAGAAAGTCACCAGCTCCGCCCCCGCCCGAACCGCGCCTTGCACCAGCGGCTCGCCGCCGGTAGGAACCAGCGCGCCGCTTCCAACGTCGGCGATAACCGGCAGGTTCAGGGTAGAAAGCTCTGCTACCCCGACCGACTCGGTAAAGCCCTGCAACTCGAAGTTCGACGGATGTACCCAGAGGATGGCGCGGGTGCTCTCGCCCACGGCGTTCTCGTAATCCGAGAGCCGAGTCCGGTTGGTAGTGCCGACCTCCCGCAGCTTCGCGCCGGAGAGCGCCAGCACCTCCGGGATACGGAACCCGCCCCCGATCTCGATGAGCTGGCCGCGGGAGACGATCACCTTCGGTTCCTCCGCTTCTCCGCCCGTCTCAGAGACGACCACCGAGAGCGCCAGCAATGTCGCCGCCGCACAGTTGTTGACCACCAAAGCGTCCTCTGCGCCGGAGATCTCGCGGAGCAACGGAACGGCGTGATCGTAGCGGGAACCTCTGTGGCCCGTGGCAAGATCATACTCCAGGTTCGAGTAACCCCGCGCGGCCTCCACCACAGCGTCTACCGCCCGGTCCGCGAGGATCGAGCGTCCCAGGTTGGTGTGCAGTATGACCCCCGTGGCGTTCACGACGCGCCGGAGTCCCCGTCCAGAGAGCACCTTCGCCACCGAGGCGACCAGGGCTTCCTCACCAACCTCCGGTGCGCCGTCGGCCAGGATTTCTTCCCGAGCCCGGCTTAACACCTCGCGGACGGCGGCGGTTACGGCCGACCACCCGTGCTTGTCGGCGAGCCAGTCCATCCCCGGGCTCCTCAACAGCGCGTCCACGGCCGGCAGGCTTCGCAGCCTCTCTTTTTTGCCTGTTTCCAGCATGCCCGGCTAGTATAACCCGCGTAGTTAGCCCCGGGCTTTCGGGCAAATACGCTATACTGGGGTAGTTCCGTTGCACGTAGAGGCAAGAGGAGTTTCCACTTGGGAGAGGGCTCGACGAAGTTTCTTATAGGAGCCATGGTCGGCGCGACGGGCGGCTTCGCCGTCGGGTCCATAGTAGCTACGCCCACGGCCAAGTCTTTCGGCAAGTCGGTTCTCGGAGGGATAGCGGCCTCGGCCACTTTGATGGGACGGACGTCCGTCAAAGCGATAGACAGGCTGGGAACAGTCCTGGAGTCCAGTTACACTCGCGTCCGAGGCCGGGAAGCGTACCTCGAACACGAGATAAAAGAACTTAGAGAGCAAATCACGCGCCTCGAACAGCGCATGGACTGACCTTCCAGAGTCCAAGCCTCGCCCGCAGTCTCTCACTATCCACCGTCCAAGAACAACCCGGAAAGCTCCAGACCGTTTACATCCCTGTCTTGAAGGGTAACTCTCGATAAACGTAACCCGAATCATGAGGAGAGAAACGATGAGTTCCAGAGAAGATCAGTCACGGAACCAGCAGACCAACTACGCCGGCTACCGGGTCTTTGACGAGCACTACGAGGAGATCGGCAAGGTAGACGATCTCTTCGTTGACGAGAACGACCAGCCCGAGTACATCGGCGTGAAGATGGGCTTTCTCGGCATGAAGTCGACCCTCATCCCGATGGATATAGTCCGCGCGAACGACAAACGAGAGATCCTCGAAGTCGCGGCTTCCAAAGAAGCCATAAAGAACGCGCCCAGCTTCGACGACCACGAGACCGTCTCCCCGGAGCACGAGACCGAGATCCGCCAATACTACGGTCTGACCTCCAACGTGGACGTTGGTCGGCGTAGCGGCTATGCCCCTTCCGACTACAGCCCAGGAAAGCACCCGGACGTAGACCTGGAGTACGGGGAGAGAGGACGAACTCAAGAGCCGCTCGGTACCTCTCGACCGGAAGCCGAAGAGCGCCCACTGGGAGAGCCCTCCTCCGCATCTACGAGCTCTCGCGGAAGGGGCGTAACCGACACGCCTTCGACCACCGATGAAGACGAGTTGAGGATACAGCGCACGGAAGAAGAGCTTCGTGCCGGCACCCGGGAACGCGAAGCCGGCGCGGTGAACGTGCGCCGGCGGACCAGAACCGACCGCGAGAGGCTGCGGGTCCCCAAAAAGCGTGAAGAGGTCACCGTCGAGCGGGTCCCGGTGGGCGACGAGACTACCCCCGGAAGCGCCGGACAGAGTTCTGCGCCGGTTGATTCGGGCGAAGAGGAGATCCGGATCCCGGTAGTTGAGGAAGAGGTCGTGGTCGAGAAGCGCCCGGTGGTAAAAGAGGAACTTCGCATCCGTAAGAGCGTGGTCGAAGAAGAAGAGGTAGTAGAGGAGGAACTCCGCAAGGAGGAGATCGACATAGAAGGAGAACGCCACAACAGATAAGGCGTCCGGGATGGAGTGGGGTCGACGCAGGCTCGTCCCGCTCTCCACCCGTTATTAGAAGCTATTCAGTCAAGCAAAGGAAAGAGGGTACACAATGGATCTGGGCAACTTCAACCCGCAAGACTTGCAGCAGTACCTGCAGAACTTGAACTGGCCGGCGAACAAGGACCAGATCGTCGGCGAGGCGCAGAACAACAACGCCCCCAACGACATTATCAACCAACTTCAGAACAACCTGGACCCCGGTCAGTATTCAGACCCGCAGCAGGTCATCTCGAACGTCACCGGGCAATAAACAGCGCACCGACCAGCGGCGTCTAAAAAAGGCGGGTTCCTCATATTTTGGGGAGCCCGCCTTTTTGCGATCCTTGTCAGTAGCGCCGGCCGAAGAGGCGACGGATCCAATCCGGAAGTCCGGCACCTCCCTCGTCGGTGGCTTTTTTGTAATCTTCCAGGTCGTCAGGATGTACGGAGCTTCCGGCCTCGCCGAGAAGAGCCCGGGCGTCCTGCAACCGCGCCTCGGGAGTGCCCCCGGAGAAAGTCGCCTCGACGAGGTAGTTTCCGTTCCAGCGAATGCGGAAGATACGCAGCCCGACAAGTTCACGCTCTGTAAAACGCCGGTCGAGTTCCGCGGCGGATCGTTGGGCATCTTCTTCTACGGGAAACTCGTAGCCCAGAGAGCGACGTTCTTCGTCCTTCTCCTGCATCTCAGGCTGTGTCTACCCTCTCCAGCCAGAGGCCCGGGTCCCGGACCTCGGCGAGGGTAGGCAGGTTTTCTGGTTTTTCCCACACCCGGTTCAACCCTTCCATGCCCCGGCGACGGGCGACGGCGTCGGCGAACCGCTCCCCGAGCCGGTACTGCTCCAGCTTCATGTCCAAACCCGTTATGCGAAATATCGCCGTTTCGAGCGGTGGACGGTGGGCCCGGCTCGCGGCCATGCGCCGGCTGAGGTGCTCATAGTTCGGGACCAGGCTGCTGCCGACATGATGCATTACGTAGTCGGAATACCCCTCGATAATGGCCATCGTGGCCTGCATTTGATCGAAGTTCTCCCGCTGCTGGCGGTTCATCATCAGCTCGACGGAGCGGCCGCCGGTCCGCAGGTTCTCCGTTAGCCGTCGCACGGTCTCCCGCATCCCGAGCCGGTCGGCCAGCGGCTGGATGA
>JALYGE010000159.1 GCA_030777225.1 Actinomycetota bacterium | reverse complement strand
GTGAGAATGGGTGAGAAGCCGTTTTTGACGACATCGTCGCTTGCGCAGTGGCGGCAGTAGATGACTTTGGTAACCATACGCTCACCCTAACATGCCGTTCTCGTCATTCATGCTTGGCACACTACCCCTGTGCCTTCGCCGATGGCAACTCTCCGCATATAATGCCGCGCTCCAGTTGGGCGACGAAGGTGCCAATGTCTTCGGCCGGGTCCCCTTTTACGGCACGGTCGAGGTCGAGCAAGACGATACTGTCCGAGGACAGTAGCACCTGGCCGGCGTCGAAGCCGCCGTGTATAGGGGTGCCGTTTGGCGGAGCCTGTAGCAGGTAGTCTGCGAGGTCCCGCGCCAGCTCCCGGGCGAGGGGGCCCCTGTGACCCTTTCTTCCAGGGTTCGGTCCGGGAAACTGCACATAGCGGTGGCCAACCGGGGACCCGGCATCCTCCAGGAGGAGTTGCCCCGTATCTTCGAGCGCTTCTACCGCCTGGACAAGATGCGCTCCCGAAAGCTGGGCGGCTCCGGCCTCGGGCTTCCCATCGCCAAAACCATAGTAGAAGCTCACAAAGGCCGCATCGAGGCGGAAAGCCGCGTAGGCGAGGGGACGAAGATGTCCATCTATCTACCCCTGATCACCGGCACGACCCGTCAGAGAAGCAAGCGCGTCATCCCGAAGACCTCGATCCACCGCTAGGCTCGCGGACCACCCACTCCCGAAAAGCTTCTCAGTGGCGAAAAGTCCAATATATTAGAGTCTTCTAATATCTGTAAAAATTAGAGCTTTCTCATCCGAGTTTAACCTTCTTCTGCGTCGCGGAACGAACACGTAGGCAACGAACGACTTCGAGTGCAAAGAAGCGGTCCCGCCTGAGGGTAGGACCGTTTCTTATGGTATAGATTGCAGAGTCAATGAAATTCTGGATGAAATTACGTAAGGGATTCCGCCGGTTGTTGGCGGATGCGGAGGTAGGCGAGGGAGTCGTCGCCGCCGCGCCCGAGGTGCCGTTCGGGGAGATCTTCCGCAGGTTCTGGCCCCACGCGCGACCGTACCGGCGCTGGTTGCCCCTGATCCTGGTCTTCATCGCCCTGGGTCCGGCGATAGACCTGGCGATGACCTGAATGTACAAGATACTCGTGGACGATGTGCTCGTCCCGGGGAACTTCGGGCTCCTGTCCTGGGCCGTGCTGGCCTACGTTGGTCTGACGCTCGTCGAGGGGATAGTGAGTTTCTGCGACCAGTACCTGTCGGACTGGGTCGCGGGACGTTTCATCGTCTCTCTAAGGACGGAGTTCTTCGGCCACCTGCACGACCTCTCGTTAGCCTTTTTCGACCGCCAGCAACTTGGTGACATGCTCTCGCGCGTCACCGACGACGTGGAGGAGATCGAGGAGCTAATGCTCTCCGGGCTCGCCTCGGCCATCTCCTACGTGTTTCAGCTCCTCTTTTTCACCGCCGCCCTTTTCTACCTGAACTGGCAACTCGCGCTGGTCTCGCTCTTCGTCGCGCCCCTGTTCTGGCTCGTGGCGAGATACTTCTCGCGCAAGATAAAACGCGCCGCCCGCGAGGAGAGCCGCCGTAGCGGCTCGATCGGCGCCGTGGCCGAAGAGAGTCTCTCAAACGCCGCCCTGGTACAGGCCTACAACCGCAAATAGCACGAGGTCGCCCGCTTTCACCGGGAGAACGAGGGGAGCTTCTTCGCGCAGATGGCCGCAACCCGCCTGAGCGCACTGTTCTCGCCCCTCGTCAACCTCGTCGAGCTTTCGGGCGTAATCGTGGTGGTCGTCTTCGGCGCCTACCAGGTTTCGCAGGAACGGCTCACCATCGGGGGGCTTGCTCGTGTTCCTGGTCCTGCTCGGCCAGTTGTATGGCCCGATCCGGGGTCTCACCAGCCCGCTCAACTCGTTCTACGCGGCTGCGGCCGGCGCCGAGAGGATCATCGAGTTCCTCGACGAGAAACCCTCGGTCGAGGAGCCTCCCTGTGCCCGTCCCCTCCGCGACGCCCGGGGCATAGTCCAGTTCGACGAGGTCTCTTTCACCTACCCTGATACCGGCAAGCCCGTGCTCGAGAAAGTGTCGTTCCGGGTAAATCCGGGAGAGACGCTCGCGCTGGTGGGCTCCAGCGGGGCGGGGAAATCTACGGTAGCAAAGCTGCTCCTGCGCTTCTACGAGCCGGACTCCGGCGCGGTTCGGCTGGACGGCCACGACCTGCGCGACCTGACCCTCCATTCACTCCGGGAGAACGTGGCGCTCTTGATGCAGGAAACGCTGGTATTCGACGGAACCATCCGCGAAAACATCGTCTACGGCAAACCCGGCGCGACCGAGGAGGAGGTCCTGGCTGCCGCGAAGAGCGCCGACGCCCACGAGTTCATCGTTGGGATGCCGGAGGGTTACGACACGCCCGTGGGCCAGAAAGGGCGCCGGCTCTCCGGCGGCCAGCGCCAGCGTCTCGCCATAGCGCGGGCCATGATCCGGGACGCCCCAGTCCTGATCCTGGACGAGCCGACCAGCAGGCTCGACGCTGCCTCCAGCGAGAAGGTGATGGAGCCCTTGCGGCGTCTGATGGATGGGCGGACGACCATCGTGATCTCGCACAACCTCATGACGGTGCGCGATGCGTCGTAGATAGTCGTGCTGGAGCGTGGCCGGGTGGCCGAGCGCGGCGCCCACGACGATCTACTCGACCATAACGGGATCTACTCCCGCCTCTACAAGCTGCACCATCCCGATGCCGCCATGCACAAGGTCGAGTTGTGATAGACGAAACCTACGAACCCGGCGTAGAGTGTCCGCCGCTGGCGGAGGGCACAGCACTCGCGCCCGGATACCGGATAATCGAGCACCTGCACCAGAGCAATAACTTCGACGTCTATGATGTGTGGAGTACAGAGCGCGCCTGCCGCTGCATAGCCAAGGTCCCACGGCAAGACCTCTTTGAGGACGAAAAGGTCCGGCGGAGCCTGCTCCGGGAAGGCTGGCTCCTAAAGAGGCTCACACACCCGCACATCGCCCGGATCTACGAGATCATCAAGGAGCCGGGCCCGGGCCTGATCCTGGAGACACTCACTGGAGAGACGCTCTCGTACATCATCGACACCAGCTCCCGCCGGCTGCCGATCTCGGACATCGTTCACCTCGGGCTGCATCTCTGCTCGGCAATCCACTACCTCCACGGCCGCGGCATCCTCCATCTGGATCTCACATCCATCTGGATCTCACAAACCCTCCAACATAGTCTCCGAACGCCAGATGGCGAAGATCCTCGACCTCAGCATTGCCCACCCCCGGGCAAGAGCAAACGGGGCGCGGGTACGCCCCAGTACATGGCCCCCGAGCAGGTCCGGGGTGACCTCGTAAGTCCGGCGACCGATGTGTGGGGATCGGCACCGTTCTCTTCGAGGCCACGACGGCCCGGCAACCATTCAATGCCACGGACGAAGATACCGGCTTCGAGAGCGCAACGGGCCCCGAAGGGCGCACGGACTCCGGGGACGACCGCTTCGAGACCGACACGGATTTGGACAGCTACGATCAGGTCCTGCGCCGGGCCGACCCCATTCGAACGCACCGACGCGTCCCGAAAGTATTCGCGAACGCCGTGGATAGCTGCCTGGACCCCGACCCCGAGAAACGCCCGACGATCGAAGGGTTGGCCGAGCTGCTGGACGAGGCCGTGCGAGGCCTGTAAGTGCCCGTGAGGAGATGTAGTGACCGGGACTGGACGAGCAACAGCCCGAAAGTCTAGGTCGGAGAAAAGTTCCTCAGAGACGCCGGCTGCTCGTTACCTTCCACGACCGGACCCGGCGTCGTCAGTCGCTCCACGATACGCCCGTGCAGGTCGTTTGAAGTCAGGCGTTCGGCGCCTTCGAGCGGTACCGGACTGCCTTCGACGGTGTACCATTCGGCAGCGCCGCCGTACCTTACGGTCGCTTCCAGGCCCCCCTCGCCGACCCCGGTAGAGACCTCCAGTTCCCCCGTTATGGCGCCGGCTTCTTTGGTCATTACGCCGCCGGTGGTCGAAGAGATAGTTGAGCGCGTCTCGCCTTTGCCCATGGCTATCCGCCCTCGCGGCTACCAAGCATCTGCAGGAGCGCTTGCTTCTCTTGCTCGTTCACGCTCAGTTCGTATTTGGCTTTGATCGAGGTCCACTGCTTCGCGTAGTCGCACCACTCAGCTTCGTTGGGCGGTTTCCAGGCTTCGGGACCTTTGTCGCCTTTGGATTGGTTCGCGTTGTCCTCGACGGAGAGCAGGACGTCAGGATCGTTGGCGTAGCGTTCGCGCTCCGCTGCGTCCCACGAGTCGGCCCCGGAGCGCCAAGCGTTGGCGAGCGGCACCACGTGGTCCACGTCGATGTCCGAGGGATCGGTGAAAGTCTGGGCGGTGAAGGGATCGAGCCAGACCCCGGTGACGACGTCGCAACCGTCCTCGACCACGACCTCTTCGCCGTCCCGGATCAGGGCAGCGTCCCGGGCGTCGCAGGAGGTGTTGGAGACGTCCCAGCCGTACTCCCGGGCGTCGCTCCAGTGGGGAAACTTCTCGCGCGAGTAGCCGGCCATCGAGCCGGACCCGGAGACCTCCAGACCCTCCAACGTCTCAACCGCGTCCGCCGGGGCGGCGCCGGGGTCCAGGATGGCCGTTCCGTTCGTGCCTCCGAACTCGGAGACGAGGGTCGTGGTCCCTGCGACGGCCAGGATCACCAGCACGACGGCCAGACGGATGATCTTCTTGTTGCTCAACAATCCTCCCGATGGCGTAGTTCGCGCCGGAGTGTAGCAAGATCCGGGCTACCCGGCGAGGCCGGCCGGAGCCCGGATCGAGTATAGTGATGTTGCGAGTGGCGGGTGACATGGAGGTTATTGGAGAGATGTTCAAAGGCCTGATGCCGGCGCTGGTTACACCCTTCGACGAGCAGGGAGAGTTGGACCTCCGGGCGACCGGAGAGATTCTGGAGCGCCACATAGAAGCCGGCGTAGATGGGGTCGTGGCCCTCGGTAGCACCGGCGAGTTCTCGCATCTGGACGGTGACGAGCGCCGTTATTTCGCCGAACAGGTGGCGGAGAAGATCGAGGGTAGGGTCCCGCTCATCGTCGGGGTAGGTGCGAGCGGGACGCGAGAAGCCGTCTCCCTGGCCCGTCACGCCGAGAGCGCGGGGGCGGACGCGGTGGTCGCCGTCTCGCCGTTCTACTGGAAGGTCGGCGAAGAGGCTCTCTTCAGGCACTTCGCGACCATCTCCGAGGCCGTCTCTATACCGGCCATAATCTACAACTTCCCGATGCTGACCGGCGTAGACCTCTCGCCCGCGCTGGTCCGGCGCGTCGCGGGAGAGTGTCCGAACGTCGCAGGCATAAAAGACACCGTCACCGAGTACATACACACGGTAAACGTGATCCGGGAGGTAAAACCCGTCAGGCCGGACTTCGCGGTGCTGGTAGGTTTCGAGGACCAGATCCTACCCTCCCTCCTCGCCGGCTCCGACGGCGCCGTAAGCGGCCTCTCCAACATAACCCCGGAACTCTTCGTGGGCTTGGTGCGCGCCTTCGAGGGCGGAGACCTGGAGAAAGCGGCGGAACTGCACCGGCGGATCCTCTCCCTCATGACGATGCACGGCCTGAGCGATCCCGGCCTCGGAGCCACGAAGCTCGCCATGCGGAAGGTCGGCGTCCCCATCTCACCGACCGTCCGCGGCCCGGCGCTCCCGGCCACACCGGAGGCTCACGCCGCCATAGAAGCCGCCCTCGAAGGCGCCGGTCTTACCCCGGTCTCCGGGTAGCCTCGTCCGCGCGGGCGTAGGAGGGCGTAGGAGTTAGAGCAACGCCCAGGCGGCGGTAAGTACGCCCAGAGAGCCGGTGAGCAACACGACGCCCAGGGTTATATTGCGGAAAGCCTTATTCGAGAGACGCTTTACGAGCGTCGTGCCGAGCATCTTCCCGGCAAAAGCCGCCGGTACGAGGGCGACGGAGAGCCACAGGTGGGAGAACTCCACGATACCGCGGGCCAGGAGGGCGGAGATCACACCGACGCTCAAAGCCAGAAAGTAGGCGGCGTTGCTCACCCGGAAGCTGGCTTTGGGGAACCTGCGGGCCGCGAAGAGCAGCACCACCGGGGGACCGGCGATCCCGGTAGAGGTCGCGAGCGCGCCGCTCGTCACGCCGGCTACGGCCGTCCCCCAGCGACCCTTTATTCCGGGCAACTCGAACTGTCGCAGCAGCAAAATCGCCGCCAGGATCACGATAACGCCCACCGCCAACCGGATGTACTCGGCGTTTACGCTCCGCAGTATCTCGGTTCCCAAAAGCAGCCCCAGCCCCGCCCAGGGCAGCAGCGAGAGCACGGCGCGAACCTCGATCTCCCGCCAGGAGTCCTGCACGATCACCGCGTTGGTAAAGAGCGACACGATAGCTATGAGGACCACCACCGTGGCCGGCTCGTAGATGAGCATCAGGGGCGGCACCCCTACCACGGCGAGCCCGAACCCGGTAAGCCCCGACACCGCCGTCGCCAGGACGATGACGACAAACGCCACCACAATACCGGCGCTCATCGCGAACTCGCCCCGTGAAATGACGAGCGCCCGTCGAAAATGCTCACGACGGGGCGCCTCGTCCTCTCGCTAGTTTTTCCGTTCGCTTACCGCAGGACGCCGGCGTAGAGGCGCTCCCAGGCGTCCATCTCGGGCGTGAAGTAGCGCACCCGGGTCTTTTTGTACTCGCGGGTGGAGTACAGGGAGTCGCGCTCGGAGAGGCCGGTCTCTTCGGCCATCGCGTCCAGCACGGCCTCGCATTCCTCGACCGTGCGGCCGTGGACCATCGAGAAGATCGCGTACGGCCAATCCTCGTAGGTCGGGCGCTGGTAGCAATGGGAGACCGCCTGGTACTGGGCGAACGTGTTGCCGACCTCTTCTATCCGCTCGTCCGGCACCTCCCAGACGCCCATCGCGTTCGCCCGGAAGCCGGCCTTGCGGTGGTAGAGCACGGCCGAGAAGCGGCGCATGATCTTGCGCTCCTGCAGGTCGTAGGCCCGCTCCAGAAGCTCCTCGTGGGAGAGCCCGAACTCCTTGCCCCACAGGTCGAAGGGCCTCGGGGTCAGGGGAATATCCTCCTGCAGGGCCCGGATCGCGGCCTTGTCGTCTTCACTGACATTGCGGTCGGCGCCCTGCCGGTCGGCCTCGCCGTACTGCGGGGCCTCTTTCTTGGCGGTCGCGCCCTCTTTCATATCGAGGGTCACCCCGATCTTGAACAGTTTCAGGGTCGGCAGGATGCGGGTCTTCTCCGCACCGCTTATGTGGTGCAGCACGTCCACGGTTCCTTCCAGGCCGAGGCGGGAGTCTGGCGGGACGGCGACCGTATACCAGAGGTTGAACTCGTTGTTCCGCTCGTAGTTATGCGAGACGCCGGGATGGGAGTTTATCGCCTTCGCGCCCTCGGAGAGCCGCTCCTTCGGGATACGGGCCGCCACCAGGGTAGACTGGTAGCCGAGCACGCGAGTGTCGAAGATAGCGCTGATCTGACGTATCACCTTCCCGCGCTTGAGCGCCTCTATTCTGCGGATGACTTCGTCGCCCGCGACACCCACCTCACACCCGATGGCCTCGTAGGGTTCTCGAACCAGCGGGAACTCCCGCTGTATGAAATTGAGTATGTCCTTATCTACGGTGTCCATCAACCGGCTGCTTGTCGTTATACTAACCACGGTCTACGAGCCCTTCTCAACGGTTTGCTGTTCCACTTCTACTTCCACACTTTTGCATAATAACAGGCGCAATCAAAATACGGTATGAAGTTTCTTACGGTTGCCTTTCGTTTTCGCTAATGCCCGTTCTACTGCGACCGCGC
>JALYGE010000158.1 GCA_030777225.1 Actinomycetota bacterium | reverse complement strand
GGGTGACCATCTGCCGGGCGGTCTGGGTGACACGCTCCAGGTCGTTCGAGGCGCCGGTGGTGATCTCGTCGAACGTCACCCGTTCGGCGGCCCGGCCACCGAGCATCATCGCGAGCTGCGACATGAGTTGGCTGCGGCTCATCATGAAGCGGTCCTCCTCCGGCAGGCTCATCGTGACGCCCAGAGCCTGGCCGCGGGGGATGATCGTGATCTTGTGTACCGGGTCGGCCTCGGGCAACAAAGCGCCGACGATGGCGTGGCCCGCCTCGTGGTAGGCCGTTATCTCCTTCTCTTTGTTGGAGATAATGCGCGTCTTGCGCTCGGGACCGGCGATCACGCGGTCCACGGCCTCCTCCATCTCGGACATGTTGATCTCATCCTTATCGTGCCTCGCGGCCAGAAGCGCCGCCTCGTTGACCAGATTGGCGAGGTCCGCGCCGGTAAATCCGGGCGTCCCCCTGGCGATGGTCCCGACGTTTATGTCGTCGCCGAGCGGCTTACCGCGGGTGTGGACCTGAAGGATTTTCTCCCGCCCCGGAAGGTCGGGCCGGTCTACCGTGATCTGGCGGTCGAAACGTCCCGGGCGCAAGAGCGCCGGGTCGAGGATGTCCGGCCGGTTGGTGGCGGCGATCATGATGATGCCGCTCTTGGCGTCGAAGCCGTCCATCTCGACGAGGAGCTGGTTGAGCGTCTGCTCCCGCTCGTCGTGGCCGCCGCCCATGCCGGCGCCGCGCTGCCTGCCCACCGCGTCGATCTCGTCCATAAAGATGATGCACGGCGAGTTCTGCTTGGCCTGCTCGAAGAGGTCCCTCACGCGGCTCGCGCCGACGCCGACGAACATCTCGACGAAGTCCGAACCGGAGATGCTGAAGAACGGGACCCCGGCCTCGCCGGCAACAGCCCGCGCCAACAGCGTCTTGCCCGTTCCGGGAGGCCCGACGAGAAGAGCTCCCTTCGGGATGCGGGCGCCGAGCTTCTGGAACTTCTGCGGGTTCTCCAAAAATTCTTTGATCTCGGTAAGTTCCTGCACCGCTTCCTGGGCGCCGGCCACGTCGGCGAAGGTGACCTTCGGGGAGTCTTTGCTCATCCGCTTGGCCTTGCTCTTGCCAAAGCTCATAACGCGGTTACCGCCGCCCTGCATCGAGCTCATGATGAACAGGAAGAGCAGAACGATCAGGAAGATTGGGGCTATCGTCCCGATCAGGGTGAGCCAGAAGCTGTTGCTCGGCGGCTCGGTGGTGAACGGGATGTTCGCCTCGTTGAAGACCGCGGCTATATCGTACTCCGTAGGATAGGCGTACTCGAACTCCTGCGGCCCGCCGTTATCCCGCTTGAGCAGTCCGGTTACGGTCTGCTGCTGGTCTTCGACGGTGAGCTTGTTTTCCGGGTCTTCGGGGTCCAGGACGAACGCATTGTTTTCTACGGCCTGCTGGAACTGCTGGGAGTTGAGCTCTCTAACATCCGGGTTGCCCGCGGAGAGGACCCTCACCAGGATCACCGCGAACATCATCAGGATAATAAAGTAAAGTAGCCCTCCGCTCCTCAAAATTCTGCCCAATCTGTCTTTACCTCTCATGGGATATGTCTAGGAACACCGGGATTATACTACCTACACCCTGAAGGACGGTGTCTTCCCTTACTCGTTGTGCGGTCCTCGCGCTATCCGGGGGTCAGGAACTGGCGAATACCTCGGGCCTGAGCACGCAGACGTCGGGCAGGTTGCGGTAGGCGCCGGCGTAGTCGAGGCCGTATCCCACGACGAACTCGTCCGGCACTTCGAAACCGAGGTACTTTACGTCCAGCTCTACCCGACGCCTCTCGGGCTTGCTGAGGAGGGAGCAGATCTCCAACGACGCCGGGTTCCTCTGGAGCAGGGCGCGGCGAAGGTAGGAGAGCGTCAGGCCCGT
Source organism: Actinomycetota bacterium (assembly GCA_030777225.1). Lineage (GTDB taxonomy): Bacteria > Actinomycetota > Rubrobacteria > Rubrobacterales > Rubrobacteraceae > SIRX01. The sequence continues at coordinate 1,269 of JALYGE010000158.1, read as the reverse complement.
GTCTACTATGTCCTCCACTATCAGGACGTGCCGGCCCGTTATGTCTTCTTCGAGGTCTTTGAGGATTCGCACGACCCCGCTGCTGCTGGTACCCGTCCCGTAAGAGCTTATATCCATAAAATCCAGCTCGCACGGCAGGTCTATGCAGCGCATGAGGTCTCCGAGCACCACGACCGCGCCCCGCAGGATGCCGACCAGAAGCGGCCTCTCACCCGCGTAGTCCCGGGTTATACGCCCCCCGATCTCGCTCACCTTCCCCTGTATCTCGGACGAGGGTATGAGCACTTCTTTTACGTCGGGCATCATGCTAGACATCTTCACGGGGTCTTCTTACCTCCAACCTGAGTATTTTCTTCGTTTTCTCACCAACTTTATGGTCCTCGTCGAGCTCGCCCTCGAAGACCCAGGCGACGCTACCGCCCTCGTCCACGACGACCGGCGTACGCCGCCGCAGGTCCTTCGGCACCCCCCGGTCCATCATGGCTCGCAGGACCTTCTTGCTCCCGTCGAGGCCCAGGGGTCGAATACTATCTCCCTCTCGCGGCATCCGCACCCGGTATGGTCCCCGCGCGGCATCCAGATAAGCCACCGCCGGCCGGGCCGCGTCCCCGGCGTCGAACTTCGCGTCTTCCAGAACCTCTATCTCCCACCCCCCAAAGACGAAACCGCCTTCTCGCAGCCCCGCCTCATCGAGTTCCGGCGGTTCGGCGCGGTATAAGGCAAGCTCGCCGGTCGTGCGCCCAGCGACCACCACCCCGCCCGGAAGGTCCAGCGTCCGGGTTCCTTCTCCTCCCTCCAACAATCCCAGTACGGCTTCGAGGTGGGAACTTTCGAGGCTCGTCGTGCCAGGCATCAACTCCGAGTAAGCCTGTCGAACCGCGTAACGTCGGATGGCAAGAGGTAAGGCCGTCAGATCTTCGGCGAATAGAATGACTTCGTTCCTCCGGCGGCGGATAGCTCGTCCCGCGACGTTCTCCAGCGCCTCCAGGTCCTCCCGCAGGAGAGAGGCGGTACGGGCGACGTTGCCTCGGGCGCCGGCGTACAGTTCCTCGAGGACCGGCAGTACCTCGTGGCGTATACGGTTGCGGGCGTATTTACCGGTTAGGTTGGTTTTGTCAGTGTGATATTGCTGACCCAGAGAGTCCAGGTACTCCAGCACCTCGGTTCTGGTGTGATGGATCAGGGGCCGCACGAACCGCCCCCGAACTGGCGGAATCCCTGCCAAACCCCGCAGCCCAGCCCCCCGCGCCAGGTTCATCAGAACAGTCT
>JALYGE010000157.1 GCA_030777225.1 Actinomycetota bacterium | reverse complement strand
CAATGGGGTTATGCTGCTGGTGTGGACTGTCATCGTGGGGGTGCTTCTGGTGTTGGCCGGCGGCATCTTTAGCAGTTTCCTGCCGGCCGGGGTCGCAGAGAATATGCAGAGCTTCATACAGGGGACTATGCTTCCCGGTTTCAATAACCTCGTCGCCCAGGGAGCCATCGGCATAGCTATTCTGATCGCCGCGGTGCTGGTGGCCTTGCTCGGCGCGTTCGTCGGGGGCCGGACCGGCGCCCGATACCACCGGGACATCGACTATACGCTTTGAAGTTTCGAACGGACCCGAAGGTCACTTGACCAGTCCGTCCGTCATCCGGTCGTAGGCTCCGGGGGACACGCCCTGTCCCAGGAGTTACCCGTATCCTGGGTCGTCTCCGGGGTTCCTCTCGATGAGTAGAGTGCATGTTTCTGTGGCTACCGGGACTTCGGGCTGGCGTTCTGCTGGTGGTCGGCCAGGGCGACGGCGGCGGAGATGTGCGAGAGGTGGGTGAGACCCTGCGGGAAGTTGCCGAGCAGCTCGCCGGTGCTGGTATCGTACTCTTCGGAGAAGAGGTTCAGGTCGTTGCCGGTCGCCAGCGTTCGGTCGAAGATGCTTTGGGCGTCCTCGACGCGGCCCTGGCGGGAGAGGCATTCGGCGAGCCAGAACGAGCAGGCCAGGAACGCACCCTCCTGAACATCGTCGCTGCGGTAGCGCTTGAGGAGGTCGTCGTCGTTCAGGTCTTCCCACACGGCGTCCGTCGTGCGGATCATGCGCTCGTCCCGGTAGTCCAGGAAGTCTACGCGGGGCAAGAGCAGGAGCGCCGCGTCCAGCGTCTCGCTGCCATAGTACTGAGTAAAGATGCCTCGATCTTCGTCGTAGCCGTTGCTCTCGACGGATTCTTTGATCTCATCTCGCACCTTCTTCCAACGGCGCTCGGGAGCTTTACGCAGGCTCTCCTGGGCGATCCGGATGCCCCGGTCCAGCGTGACCCTGCACATCACCTTCGAATGGACATAGTGCTGGGGGTCGCCGCGCAACTCCCAGAGGCCCTTGTCTGGCTCGCACCACCGCTCAGCAGCGGTATCCACCAGCCCGAGGAGGAAGCGCCAGTAGTCGTCGTCGGGAGAGTAGCCGCGCTGGTGCCAGCGCCAGGTCAGCTCCAGTAGCTCGCCGTACATGTCTAGCTGTAGCTGCTCGACGGCGGCGTTGCCGACCCGCACGGGCCTTGCGCCGCGATAGCCCTCCAGGTAGTCCAGGGTCTCCTCCGTCAGGCGGCGCTCACCCCCGACGCCGTACATGAGCTGGAGCTTCTCGGCGCTCCCGGCGGCGCTGCGCTCTATAAAGCGGCGAAACTGGTCGGCGGCGGCGTCGAAGCCGATGTCGGTCAACGAGCGGACGCTGAAGAAGGAGTCTCGTATCCAGGAGTACCGGTAGTCCCAGTTCATGCTTCCACCGGGGACCTCGGGTAGCGAGGTCGTCGGGGCGGCGGCCACGGCGCCGGTGACGCCGTTCATGAGGGCCTTTATGACGATGGCGGAGCGTAGCACGCCGGGGGCGTAGGGACCTTCGTAGCGCATGGTAGAGGACCATTTCCGCCACCGCTCGACGGTGTCCTCCAGGGCCTGGTCCAGCTCTGAGTCTTCGGGGGCTGAAGGCCGGTCGTCGTCCAGCATCTCGGGCGGTACGGAGAGTATCGAGAGCCGCACGCGCTCGCCGGCGTGAACGCTCGCGACGCCTTTGAGGCCGTGATCTCCTGCGGGTGAAATTTCCGCGTCGCAGGAGATCAGGAGCCCATCGTTGCCGCCGATGGCGCTATAGACATCCACGCCTTCCTGCCGGATCCAGGGCTTGATCGAGCCGTAGTCGAAGCGGGGCTCTATCTCGATGTCGAACTCCACATGCCCAGTCATACCCTCGATGATGCGGATGAGATGCCGGTGCAGGTTCTTCCCCGGCTTCTCGGGCAACCCGTAGAAGTCTATGAGTTTCGCTTCCCCACCCTCGGCCTCGAACGTCGTCTCTAGGACTAGCGTGCCCTGTATGTACTCTCGGGCGACGCTCTGGAGATCACTTCTTGGGGCTACCGAGCAATAGCCTCCCTGTTCGTGATCCAGCAACCGCCCGAAGCAACTCCCGGAGTCTATGCGCTGGATGCAACACCAGTCTATCGAGCCGGCGCGTGAAACGAGCGCCGTCGAGTAGCTGTCCGCAATAAAAGCGTACTCTGCGATGTCCGGGTAGCGAGCTTTATCGGCCATCCTTAGGCTCTCCCCTTTTTATCCATGTCCTCCAGGCCCCAGAACGCCCTCCACACCGAGCCGCCTTCGTCGCGAACCCGCTTCAGATGCTTGAGACCGGCCAGCGGCTCCTCGACGCCCAGGGCGAAGATGGCGAGCGAGATCGCCGCGGAAGCCAGGCAGAGCGTACACCACGCACCGACCAGGAAAGCCTGCATCCCGATGAGCAGAATGCTCACGAGCGCGCCGTTTACGATGACGAACCCGAAAGCCAGCACCGTCCACGGCGCGGTGCGCCACCGGCTCCGTCCTCCGATAAAAGTGAGCACGAACTCCGTGCCGTAGGCCAGTGCCCCGAGGGCCGCGTCCGGGATGCCCAGATACTCCAGCACCTTGGGGCTCTGGAAAAGCGGGTCCCAAACACTCTGTAGCACCT
>JALYGE010000156.1 GCA_030777225.1 Actinomycetota bacterium | reverse complement strand
GGGTCCGCGACCCGCTGAGGACCGGCACGACCTCCGCGCCCAGAAGCTTCATCCTGACGACGTTCAGCTTCTGGCGGCGCGTGTCCTCCTCGCCCATGTACACGACGCACTCCTTGCCGTAGAGCGCAGCGACGGTCGCGGTGGCGACGCCGTGCTGGCCGGCCCCGGTCTCCGCGATAATCCGTCTCTTACCCATCCGGTCGGCCAAAAGAATCTGGCCTAGCGTGTTGTTGATCTTGTGCGCCCCCGTGTGCGCCAGGTCCTCCCGCTTGAACCACACGTTCGCCCCGCCCCACTTCTCCGTGAGCCGCGAGGCGAACATCAGCGGCGTCGGACGCCCCACGAAGTCCCGCGCCAGATCGTCCAGCTCCTCGACAAACTCCGGGTCGTTCCGGTAGCGCTCGTAGGCTTCCTCCAGCTCCTCCAGGGCGTGTATGAGGGTCTCCGGCACGTACCGGCCGCCGTAGGGACCGAAGTAGCCTGTATCAACCTTTTGCCGCACTCACAAACCTCCGAACCCGCTCGCCGTTCTTTATGCCGGGCGCATCTTCCAGGGAACTCGAAGCGTCTACACCATACGGCTCGAAGAACTCGATCGCCGCCCGCACGTTCTCCGGGGTAAGCCCGCCAGAGACGAGAATGTTAGCATACCCCCGCAACGCCTTCGCCACACCCCAGTCGAACCGCTCACCCGTCCCGCCCCACGCCTTCTCGCTGTACGCGTCCAGCAGATAGAAGTCCGCCCCGTACTCGTCCAACTTCTCCAGCGAACCGGCATCCCGCACCCGCAACGACTTTATGACCTCGAGCCCGCCCTCCCGGACGACCGCCACCGTCTCGGGGCTCTCATCCCCGTGGAGCTGCGCATAGTCCAGCCCGACCTCGCTAGCTATCCGCAGCACCTCGTCCGGCCCAGCGTCTACAAATACCCCGACCTTCAGCACGCCCTCCGGCAGAGCAGCGGCTATCTCCCGCGCCCGCTCCACGCTTATCTGGCGCGGACTCTCGGCGAAGACGAGCCCGATGGCGTTTGCACTGGCCTCGGCCGCTACGCGGGCGTCCCCAGGCTTTGTTATGCCGCACACTTTTACTATGGTCATTCTGCAAAGTGTACTCTTTCCGGGCCGGCTGAACCGGATCTCGACGCCAGACGCGGAGCTTCTCGCGCTCACAGGCTCGGTACCCGGCTTCGTGTCACCAGCAAGGTAGTCCGCTGCTGGCAGCACCCGCTGGCGTCCAACAGCCGGTAAGAAGACCAGTAAAACACTCACACGCCATGGTTCGACTCACTCAGTAGCGTTTCGGACTTTCGAGCAGGCGAGGCACTTCATTCTGGACGATGGCCCAGACTACGTCGGGGTCTATCTCGGCGTACTCGTGGACGATCCGGTTGCGGAAACCGACTATCTGGCGCACAGGACCGAGAGAGGCTTCGAGGTCGGGGAAGCGGCGCGTGGCCTGTCCCACGGCCTCACCCACTATGGAGAGCTCTCGCTCGACGGCCCGCCGGAGCATCCGATTTTGCTCGTACTCGGAGAGATTCCGGTCGCGCACGAACTCGACGATCGCCCCGCAGGAGTCGGCGATGTCCCACAGGTAGGCTTCACGGCTACGCCGCGCCATAGAGTGTTTCCTGATGCTCCTCGATGTCCTGGCGCAGATAAGGGTTGCGGACGGCTTCGACTTCCACGAGGTCCACCCTTCTTGAGAGCAGGTTCTCCAGATCTTCAAGCAGCCCGAAGTATGCTTCAGCGTGCTCTTGAGGACTCATGGGTTTGAACTCTACGGAGAAATCCAGGTCGCTTCTGCCGGCATCGAAGTCGTCCCGGAGCGCGGAACCAAACAGAGCGAGGCGCTCAACCCGATAGCGTTCGCACAACGCCCTCAACTCAGATTTTTGGCCTCGATCAGGTCGGTCACGGCTCGAACCTCCTCTCCGATATGGTAGCCCAAGCGCCGGATACCCACACGAATACCTTGCTGCTTCCAGGTTCTCTAGGGAAGGCCCGCGAGCCTCGCCACCAGCGCCGGGTCCCGCATCGCTGCCTCCCCGACGAGCACCGCGTCGGCCCCGGCGTCCCGCAACCGGCGGCCGTCCTCCGGCGTCTTGACCCCGCTCTCGGCGACGAGCGTCGCACCAGGGAGCCTGTCCGCCAGCCGCTCGAAGGTGCCAAGGTCTACCGTGAAGTCCCGGAGGTTGCGATTGTTTACCCCGATGACCTGTGCCCCGGACTCTAGCGCCATGTCCGCCTCTTCTTCGTCGTGGATCTCGACCAGCGGGGTCAGGCCGGCCCCGGTAGCCAGGGAGACGTAGCGGGCGAGCGAGGCGGCGTCGAAGAGCGCGGCTATGAGCAGCACGGCGTCGGCCCGCGTTCCGGCTTCGAGCACCTGCGCCTCGTCCACGGTGAAGTCTTTGCGGAGCACCGGAAGGCTCGTCGCATCCCGCGCGGTGTCGAGGTCTTCAAGTTTTCCCTTGAAGCGGTCGGGCTCGGTGAGGACGGAGAGGCAGGCCGCGCCCTCCCGCTCGTAGCGGGTGCCCCACTCCGCCGGGTCGGCCTCCCGGATGAAACCTGCCGAGGGCGAGGCCCGCTTTATCTCGGAGATGACCGAGAGGCCGGGGGCGGCGAGCGCGGCGGCGAGGTCCCGCTTCTCGAAGCGCAGGGCCTCTTCATGGAGAACGTCGAGGTCTGTGCCTTCGCGCAATTTCTCGGCCCGCTCGCGGGCGGCGGCGGCGAGGTTGTCGAGTATCGTAGCGCGGTCTCTCATACGGTCCCCGCGAGGCGGCGGGTAGTTCGGACGAAATCTTCGAGCGCCATTTGGGCGGCACCGGTCTCTATGGACTGTCCGGCCAGTTGGACGCCCTCTTTTATGGAGCCTGCCACGCCTGCGACGTAGATCGCGGCCCCCGCGTTGACGAGCGTTATGTCCCTCGCGGGACCCCGGTCGTCGCCGGAGAGAACGTCGTGCAGGATGCGGGCGTTGAGATGGGCGTCGCCGCCGAGTAGGCCGTCTGGGGCGTGGCGGGAGAGGCCGAAGTCTTCCGGTGAGATCTCGTACTCCTCTATCCCGCCGTCGCTTACCTCCGCGACGAGGGTGCTGTCCGTCACCGTGATCTCATCCATCCCGTCCGCGCCATGCACGACGAGCGACTTCTCCGCCCCCAGTTCCGCCAGCGTCTCGGCCATCGGTCGCACGTAGGCCCCGTCGAACACCCCGATGAGCTGGCGTTTCGCCCCGGCAGGGTTCGTGAGCGGGCCGAGCAGGTTGAAGATGGTTCGGAACGGCAACTCGGCCCGCACCGGCGCGACGAATTTCATCGCCGGATGGTGGGTGCGGGCGAACATGAAGCCGATGCCCGAGGCGGCGATGCACCTGGAGACCTCTTCCGGCGCGAGTTCTATCTCCGCTCCCAGAGCCTCCAGCACGTCGGCGGAGCCTGCCCGGCTCGTGGCGGCCCGGTTGCCGTGCTTGGCGATGGTGACCCCAGCCCCCCGCGCGACGAAAGCCGCGGCGGTGGAGACGTTTATCGTTCCTTTGGCGTCGCCGCCCGTACCGCAGGTATCTACCACGTCCTCCGGGGCCTCGACCTTTTCGGCGAAGCGGCGCATGGCGCGGGCGAAGCCCACGATCTCCGGCACCGACTCGCCCCGGAGCCGCATGGCGGTAAGGAGCGCCGCCGTCGCCGCTGCGGGAACGGTCCCCTCCATTATGGTCTCCAGCGCCCGCTCAGCCTCGCCCTTGGTCAGGGCTTCTCCGCCGGCCACTTTGCGTAGCGAATCGCGGAGCATGGCTAGAGTCCCAGGAAGTTCTTGAGCAGGGATTTACCGCTCGTGGTCAGGACGCTCTCGGGATGGAACTGGACGCCTTCGGTAGGGTGTTCGCGATGCCGGACGCCCATGATCACGCCGTCCTCCGTCTCGGAGGTGACCACCAGGCAATCCGGCAGGGAGTCGGGCTCTATTACGAGCGAGTGGTAGCGGGTCGCCTCGAAGTCCTGCTCGATCCCGGCGTACACGCCTTTGCCGTCGTGGTGGATCCTGGCCGTCTTGCCGTGGACCGGCTCACCCCGCACCACGTCCGCCCCGAAAGCCTGGCCGATGGACTGGTGGCCGAGGCAAACCCCCAGGATCGGGACCTCACCGGAGAGCTCCCCAATAAGCGGTACTGATACTCCGGCCTCGTTGGGCGTGCACGGGCCGGGCGACACGACTATCCTGTCGAGGTGGAGTTCGGAGACCTCACCCGCCGTAACCTCGTCGTTGCGCCGGACGACGACCTCGGCCCCGAGCTCCCCGAGGTACTGGACGAGGTTGTAGGTAAAGGAGTCGTAGTTGTCTATAACGAGGACCCGCATGAGTAGAGGGATTGTAGCAAGGAGAAGCCCCGGAGAGGAGAGCGCGTGACCCTACTGCTGACCGAAGAGGAAGTCGAACGCCTGCTGGACATGGGATCCACCCTGGACGCGGTGGAGAACGTACTGCGGGATCAGGCCGAGGGCAAGGCCACGAACCGCGCCCGCCGCCGGGTCGCCCTGCCTACGGGCGGGCTGAACTACATGGCCGCCGGCGCACCGGAGCTGGAGCTCATGGGCATCAAGGTCTACTCCGCCGCCCGCACCGGCTTCCGCTTCTACACCATGCTCTTCGACTCCGAGGGCGGCGAGCTTCTCTCCATCATCCAGTCGGACAAGCTCGGCCAGCTTCGGACCGGCGCCGCGAGCGGCGTCGCCACCAAACACCTCGCCCGCGAGGACGCCACCACTCTGGGCGTCTACGGCGCCGGCTGGCAGGCCGAGAGCCAGCTAGAGGCCGTCGCGGCGGTGAAGGACCTGGAGCGGATCATCGTCTACAGCCGCTCGGAAGAGACCCGCAAGGACTTCGCCGCCAGGATGAGCGAGAAGCTCGGGATGGAGATAGAGACCACCTCCTCGCCCGAGGAACCCGCCGCCCAGGACGTCGTCGTGACCATGACCTCCTCCAAGGAGCCGGTGCTGCGCGGCGAGTGGCTCACGCCCGGGGCCCACGTAAACGCCGCCGGGTCCAACTTCATCTTCAAGAGCGAGATCGACCGGGACGTCGTCCGTCGCGCCAGCTTCGTCTGCGTAGATTCCCGCGAGGAGCTCGGGCTCGAAGCCGGAGACCTCATGCCCTCCCTGGAGACCGGAGCCATACTGCCCGAGGCCGTCTACGAGCTGGGACAGGTCATCGCCGGGCAGGTGCCGGGCCGTCGCGGTCCCGAAGACATAACCCTCTTCGCCAGCCAGGGTTTAGCCCTCGAAGACGTGGCCGCCGCCCGCATCGTCTACGACCGGGCGGTAGAACAGGATGTAGGTAGAGACATAGAATTTTAAAGCCTGTCAGCACGAAAGAAGTAAAGCGTATGCTGACACCATTCATAAGCAGACTAGCTGAAATGCTGAAAGCCGCCGGAGGCGGCGTGCTAACAGGCTTCGACCAGAGGAGGAGTTTTGGCAGAACTTTTTGATGCGCTACCGGAGACCGGGACTAACTACGAGCCCTTGGGAGCAGCGAAGCTCACGGACCACGACGAAAACCGGGTCCGCTTTAGCGCCGGCACGACCATCGTCGAGGTTGCGGCGCTCGCGCCCGACCTCTTTCGCGTGGGCATGTTCCCCGAGGGGCGTCCGCCGAAATATGACTCTCCCGCAGTAGATAAAGGAGATTGGGAGCCGATAGAAGTCTCCATAGAGGATTCGGACGGCGTGGTGGAGATAACGACCTCCGCGGCCACCGCGCGCGTCTCGTTGGACCCGTTCCGGGTCAGCTTCGAGGACGCTTCGGAGCGTACTTTCGCCGACGACGACGAAGAACTCGGCATGGGCCTCGTGCGGCTACCGGAGGAAGACGTGTTCTCGGCGCCGCTCGGGAACCCGGTACGCCTCTACAAAAAACGGGAAGCGGGCGAGCGGTACTTCGCCTGCGGCCAGCGGACCGGCGGCCTGGAGAAGACCGGGTCTCACCAGCTCTTCTGGAACGTGGACCCGCCTATGGGACACACCGACGACCACAACAACCTCTACACCTCGACCCCGTTCACCCTGGTCATGAACCACGGCTTCGCCTGGGGACTCTTTTTCGACAACACCCACCGGGTTGAGTTTGATCTGGCGAAGGAAGACGCCGACCGGGCGCGCTTCGAGGCGCGGGGCGGGGACCTCGTCTACTACGTCTTCTGCGGGCCGGAGCCGAGAGACGTAGTGGAACGATACACGGAGCTTACAGGACGCATCCCGATGCCGCCGAAATGGTCGCTCGGCCACCAGCAGAGCCGCTGGAGCTACATGTCGGAGGCGGAGATGCGGGACCTCGCCAACACCTTCCGGGAGAAGGACATTCCCTGTGACGTGATCCACTTCGACATAGACTACATGGACGGCTTTCGGGTATTTACCTGGAACGACGAGACTTTCCCCAACCCCGAAAAACTTCTCGCCGACCTGAAAGAAATGGGCTTCCGCTCGGTCACCATCGTGGACCCCGGCGTGAAGGTCGACGCGAACTACGACACCTACACCAAGGGTCGGGACCGGGACCTCTACTGCAAGACCAACAGCGGCGAGGAGTTCCACAACGTCGTCTGGCCGGGCATGTGCGCCTTCCCGGACTTCACCAACCCCGAGACCCGCGAGTGGTGGGGCGACAACCACAAGAAGCTGCTCGACGAAGGCGTATCAGGGATCTGGTGCGACATGAACGAGCCGTCGCTCTTCATACCGCAACACTCCACGATGCCCGGCGACGCGGTGCATCCCGGAGGCGACGAGGCTCGCTACCACGCCCAGATCCACAATGCCTACGGCTCACTGATGGCCCAGGCCGTCCGCGAGGGGCTGCTCCGGCACCGGCCCGACGAGCGCCCCTTCGTCATTACCCGCTCCGGGTACTCAGGGCTCCAGCGGCACGCGATGCAGTGGACCGGCGACAACTCATCCTGGTGGGACCACCTCTGGATGAACATGCCGCAGCTCATGAACATGGGACTCTCCGGCGTCGCCTGGGCCGGTGTGGACATCGGTGGGTTCTTCGGCGACTCCAACGGCGAGTTGCTGGCCCGTTTCACCGAGTTCGGCATCTTCCAACCCTTCTGCCGCAACCACTCGGCGAAAGGCACGGTCAGCCAGGAGCCCTGGGCCTTCGGCGAGCCCTACGAGTCAGTCTACCGCAAGATGGTCAAGCTGCGGATGCGGCTTCTCCCCTACCTCTACACCCTCTTCGAGGAGAGCCACCGGACCGGCGCGCCCATTCTCCGGCCCCTGCTCTATGAGTACCCCGGTGACACCACGACCTACACCGCCGACGACGAGTTCCTCGTGGGCGACGCCATGCTCGTCGCCCCGATAACCCGACCCGGTATCGAACATCGCCACGTCTACCTGCCGGAGGGCTGCTGGTTCCACTACTGGACCGGCGAGCGCTTCGACGGCCCGGCCCACATCCTGGCCCACGCCCCGCTCGGCGAACCGGCCATCTACGTCAAGGCCAACGCCGCCATCTCGATGGGACCGGAGATGAACCACACGGGTGAGAAGCCCACCGACCCTCTGACATACCTCCTGTACCCAGCGGCCGGGGCGGGCGAGTCCACCCTGTACGAAGATGCGGGCGACGGCTTCGCCTACCTCGACGGCGAGTACGCCCGGCGTTCCATCTCCTGCGAAACCTCCGAGGAACACATCACCGTCCGCATCGGGGAGCGGGAAGGCTCCTTCACACCGCAGCGCGATGAGGTGCTGCTGGAGCTGAGGGGTGTGGGCGCGCCGGACGAAGTCCGGATAGACGGACAAGACTCCGACTGGCGGCACGACGAGGCCACGAGGACGCTAACCGTCTCGCTTGGAGAAACGGAATCCGCTTCGACGGTGGAGGTAGCTTTCTAAATGCTCCGTTCACGGCTCCCGGAGAAAGTCGGGCAGGCAAGCTCGGGGTTAGTCATCGAGCAGCGCGACGCACTCCGGGTCGGTAAAGTCGTCCGTGACCATAAAAGCTCCCGCTTCCCGAAGCTTTTTGGGGTCGTGGGTGGTGGAAGCTATCCCGACGGTCGGGATGCCGGCTTCAGTGGCCGAGACTATCCCGGAGGCCGAGTCTTCGAAGGCTATCGTTTCGTCGGGCGCAAGTCCGAGCTGTTCGAGGGCGGTCAGGTAGGGCGCCGGGTCGGGTTTTCCGGCCCCGACCTCCCTCGCCAGGAACATCGCGTCGAAGGCGTCTCCCAGGTTCAGGCCGTCCAATATGGCGTGGACGTTCTCTTCGGGAGCGTTGGTGACGAGGGCGAGCTTGAGGCCCTGGGATCGGGCCTTTTCCAGGAAAGGTATCAGGCCAGGTAGCGATTCCAGCTCGTCCGCGCGACGCCGGAAATCTGCCTCTTTGGTGTCGGCGATCTGCCGTCCCTCCTCTTCGGAGACGTGGGGCAAGAGGTCTTCGACGATGTCCGGGTTGAGGCGGCCGCTGATGTTTTCCTTGTAGAACTCTTCGTCCACTTGGATACCGTAGGGCTCCAGCGCGTCGGCCCATGTTGGGAAGTGCAGGGAGTCGGTCTCGGCGAGCGTACCGTCGAGGTCGAGGAGCAGGGCTTTGAGCATTTAGCTGCGGCTGTCCAACAGAGCGTACAGTGCCCGATCCTCGAAGTCCCCGATCACGAGGTCCACGCCCGCCTCCTTCAGTTCTTCAGGGGTGTACACGGAGGAAACGCCGACCGTCCGGATCCCGGCCGCCCGCGAGGCTTTGGCTCCGGTAACGGAGTCTTCGAAGGCGAGGGCTTCGTCGGCTTTGATCTCCAGCCGGTCCAGGACTTCCAGATACGGCGCGGGCTCCGGCTTACTCTCGCCCACCTCGCGTGGATACACTACAGGATCGAAAGCCTCTTCGAGCTCTAGGGGGCCAAGGATCTGTTCGGCGTCGGCTTGTACGGAGTTCGTAACGAGGGCGAGTGTTAGCCCGCGCTGACGGCCCTCCTCCAAAAGAGCCCGCAGACCGGGCAGAGGTCCTATTTGCGCGGCGCGGTTCCGGGAACGCTCCTCTTCATCTTTTATCAGCCGGGCGCGATCTTCATCGGAGAGATCCGGCAACACGTCGTCCACGACCTCCGAGTTGACGCGACCCGACAGCCGCTCGTCGTAGAACTCACGGGTCACCTCGATACCGTGGTCCCGCAAGACCTCCATCCAGGTCGGGAAGTGTACGGCGTCGGTGTTAGACAGCGTGCCATCCAGGTCGAACAAGAGGGCTTTGAGCATAGTCCTGCTTTCTATAGATTACGGACTATAGTACAGGAAAGTGTTGAGGGCCCGCGTGACTATGAGCAAAGCGCCGATGTAAAGCAAGATAAAGAGGTGGCCCCGCTCGCGCCCTTTACGCAGCGGGCTGGTTTTGTACTCGGCCATCCCGAAGAGCAGACCCACCGCGCAGAGCCCCCACACCCAGTAGAAGGCGAAGTACCGGGCGAAGTCCCCCGGGGCCGGGTTCAGCGCCGCCCACGTGAAAGCCACCGTCACGAAGAGCGCCAGAAAAAGAGAGACCCCGAAAAACACTTTGTTCAACGGGCCGCGCCGCCCCCAGGCGAGCCACCCGCGCAAGATTCCGACAGACTTCCGCATAGCCTTGCTCATGTCCGTGATAGTAGCAAATCGTCCACGAGAGACATGAAAGGTTAGAATAGCCCCCGTGCGACGGTTGCTCTTTCTCACCTGTGCCATAGTCCTGGCGGACACTGTTTTCTACGGTGTTCTGGTGCCCCTGGTGCCGTACTACGCATCGGAGTTCGGCCTCACGAAAGGCGAGGTCGGGATATTGAACGGCGCTATGGGAGTGGGGATCATAGTGGGGAGCGTACCCGGAGCTTACCTGACCGCGCGGCTCGGGGTAAAGAGGACGGCGATTCTCGGCCTCCTGTTGCTGGTGGCGACCAGCCTGCCATTCGGCTTCGCCGGTGAGTATTGGCTGCTGGTGACGTTACGTTTAGGGGAAGGGTTCGCGAGCGCGCTGTCCTGGATCTCCGCTTTCACCTGGATCTTCGCCCAGGCCCCCGAAGAACGGCGGGGACAGATGCTCGGCACGCTCATCAGCGCCGCCGTGGTGGGAGCCCTGATCGGCCCGGCCCTCGGAGGTACAGCAGGCGCCATCGGGGTCGCTCCGATCTTCGTAGCGGTCGCCCTCGTGGGGGCAGCCGTGGCAGTCTGGACTTCTCTGACCCCCGCCCCGCCACCGGACGGCGAACTGCCAACCTTCCGGTCGTTGGGAGCCCTGTTACGGCCGCGCATCTCCGCCGGACTCTGGTTGATCGCGCTCTCCCCTCTGCTGTTCAGCGCTCTCGCCGTGCTCTCGCCTCTGGAACTCTCGCGGCTCGGGTGGGGAACCGCCGCTATCGGGGTCGTCTTTCTGCTGGGGGCCGCGGCGGAGGCCACCGTTCACCCCCTGGCGGGCCGGTGGTCCGACCGCGCCGGCTACCGTCCCCCGATCACAACCGCACTCCTGGTCTCGCTTTTCATCCTGGCGGCGCTACCGTGGGTAGCAAGCCCGTACCTGCTGGCTCTGCTGGTGGTCCTCGCCGCTGTTTTCTTCAACTTCCCGCTGGCCCCAGGCACGGCCCTCTTTACGGACGGGACCGAAAAGTCCAGTATCGGCCCCGCTGTAGCTTTCGCCGCGACCAACTTCGTCTGGGCTTCGGGGTATGCTGTCGGAGGACCTCTGGGAGGGTTTCTCGCAGACCTCGGCGGCGACGGCGTCTCCTACGTCGCCCTGGTTCCGGTGTGCCTGCTAACGCTGGTTTTCATACACAAGGTGGTGTAGCAGCCTCCCTGCAAGTCGGTGCTACCAGGCATCATGTTCCGTTACGCCAGGTTTCATTCGATAGACTGGAGCATGAACTCCCGGACCTGGTCCAGGATCAAAAGGGTATCCGAGTACTCTAGCTCGAAGTCCAGGCTTTCGGCCAGCGGTTGCAGCAGACCGTAGAGCGGCTCCGATCCTACCGTGACCCTTTCGGGCAAGATCGCCGTTGCGGCGAATTGCTCTATGACAGTCTGGGGGATCGAGGCCCACATAGCCTCCAGAGAAGGGTCGGCGGTCAGCAGGTCGTGGCCGATGACCATACCGCTCCCAGTATCCACCGCCAACAGCATGCACGGGAAGAATGGCCGGTCTTTTCCTTTCATGATGGGCGTAGGAAGCATGAAGAGGTCCATCTCGAGCTCGCCTCTGCGGGTCAGTCCTCCGAGGTCGTCAAACGCCCGAAAGTCCACCTCTATCTCGATGGGCGAGAGCTCCGGCGGCGGCACTTCCATCTGACGGTCCTCCCAGAGGAGCGCGCCGCCCTCTTCGTGCGACACGCGCACCAGGTATCTCTCTACACCGGGAGGCTCCAACAGAGATGGGTCTTCAGCGAAGCGCGGGGCCACGTCCGTTAGCTGGTTCAGGGCGTGCGTGAGAAGGCGGGCTTCTTCGGACTCGACAAACCACGGCGCAAAACCTGGGCGGTAGCTGCGGAACATCGGCCACTCTTTCCGCCCCCGGAACTTGAGCCCCAGCTCCTTGATGACCTCGCGGTCTTTATTGTGTAGCTCGCCGCGGTCCTCGAAGGAAGCGTGAAGTTGGGGTATCTCCAGCAGGACATCGGGGTTGATGTCGGGTCCCATCTCCTGGAGCGTCAAGAATGAGTAGAGTGCCTCGGGGTTGGGGTAGAAGCTGATTGCGTAGTACTCGCCCAGCATACCCATCACGCTGACGAAACCGATCTCGCGCGTCTCAGGGTCCTGCACACCGAAGACGTGCGCCTCCGTCATCCACTCCCAGGGCGCCATCTTCTTTACCCGAACGGCGGCCTCGTACAATCCGCGCCACTCTTCGATCGTAGGCGTATTCTTAACCATAGAGCAACTTCTATCATGGAAAGCAGGTCCGTGCTACCGCTCGCCTTCCACGAGCGATGTCCGCAGCCAACCGCTCCGACGACGGCCTTCCTTGCGTTTTCCGCCACGGACATACTGGCTGCGTTGCTCCGCGAGCAGGAAAGCTACAAACCCTCCAGCACCTCCATCAGAGCGCGCTTCCGGGCGTGCCTCTCGCGGATGGAATTCAGATAGGAGGAGAACTCTTCTTCGCGACCGATTTCGCGCATCAAGTCGCGGACTTTGATCAGGAACTTGCGGGCTTCTTGGTAGGCTTTCCTGTTCTTGCGGTCTATCGCCTGTTCGACCCGGCTCTGGTAGACGGCGATGGCGTCTTCAGGATGGTCTCTCTCGCGGCGGGAGGCGAGCCTGAGCCAGAGTTCGGCCGAGCAACCACCCTCTCGCGCCTCGCGCCAGGCTTCCTCGTCGCATCCTTCCCAGAGCAGGACCTCGATCAACCTCGAACGGTCTACCGGCAACCGGAACTCGCGCTGCGTCCTCGCGATATCTTCTCGCAGCAAAGCGAGCGCCCTCTCCCGGTACTCGGCCCACCGGGATGCCCAGACGGCGTGCGCTTTCAACTCCTGATAGCCTTCGAGGAGCGGAGCCTCGGTAAAGTTCGACCAGATGAGCTTCATCGCCTCCGGGTGGCGTCCTCTGCGCTGATATTCCTTCGCCAGAAAACTGCGTAGTCGGGAATCCGTGTCCTCGGCCTCCCGCACCCCGCGCTCGGCCCACTCGATAGCCTGGTCTTCGTTGCCCGCTTCCTTGTAGATCTCCGCGATCTTCAGGTACGCCCGTGCGCTGGAGAGGTCCCGGCTCTCGACGGCTACCCGCGCCTCCACGTCGCCGCGTTGCCGCGCCAGCACCTCCATAATGTGCTTTATGCGGAACCGCTCGCCGGAGCTTTCGTTCCCGGAGAGACGTTGCCACTCCCTCTCGTCCAGCTCCCCGTACACCGCGAGCCCCCGTTCGCCCAGAACGTCCTCATAAGTCCGGGCCGCTTCGAAGAACGTGTCGTAGTCGCCGCGCAACTCCCACTCGAAGAGCCGCCGCGCCAGCACCTCCGGGTCCGGGTTCGACGCCTTGCAGGCCGCGTGGTGGATGTCTTCCAGATCGTGCAGGACGCCGATCATGTAACCATCCACGTCGTAGTCCATAGCGTCCTCGGCCGCCATCAACGCGTACTCGGCAAGCTCGACCGTTTCGGCGGCGACCCCTCTTCCGAGCAACCCGGAGAGACTCTCGACGACGTTCTCGATGCCACGAATGTAATCCGGGTAGGATTCCATGAAGTCGCCGGGGTCGAAGGCGTGATCTATAACCTGCCGGAAAGCGTGTACGTCGGGACCATCCGGTCCTTCGCCCGCGGCCGCCACCGACAGCTGCTCTCGCAGGGCCTCGTCTTCGGACGCCCGATCCAGGAGAAGGCGAACCAGCTCCTCTTTCTCCTGGCCTTCGAGATAGCTCCGGAGCCGGCCCATTACATCCGCAGAACCTTCCGAACGTTTCCCGTACAGAAAACGCGAGCCCGACGGCCACGCAATGCTTGCAGAACTCCTCGTCTGTCCCCAGAGGACAGTTACACGAGTAACGGAGATCCTCCCCCTCGCTCCAGAGCTTTACCCGATACTCGTGCCTCCCGACGACCTTCGCCACCAGAGCGCCCTCGTGCTCGACCAGGCCCCGCACGCGGCCGTCCCGGTAATAGCCCTCACCCCGCTCGAAGTACCGCTCCCCCGCCAGGGCGCGCAGAGCAGAGAGGCGAAGAACGCTGTCCAACGAGCCTCCCACCTATATCACCACCGGCCTCCGACCGGAGACAGGCTTGCCCACGCCTCAGCCCTCATCCTCAAAGCTAAAAGCCTCGAACTTCAACGTCCGGCAGTTCTCCGAGACGTCGCGCTCGACCTTCTCCGGGATGCCGTCGGGGACGTCGGCTTCGATCTCCAGCTTTACCCGAACGTTGGAGCCCATGATCGAAGCCAGCCGCTGCACGACCTCCTGGCTGATGGCCCCCGCGCTCCCACCGAGCCGAGCCGGGTCTATCTCGATAACCCCGTGGAAGCTCCTGGAGAGATCTCCGGGCAGTTCAGTTGGTCTTGGGGAAGCTTCTGTCGCGCCACCGCTCGACTCTTCGTCTCCGCCGTCCGCGCCCTCCCAGACCTTGCCTTCTCCGCCATCGACCGGCGCGTAGACCGGCTGCCGCTTCTCTGATTCGGCTTCGATCTGCCGCCTCGCGGCGTCCGGGTGGACGAGGACGCTCGACTCGTCCACGTAGATCGTCGCTCCCACCTCCCCGAACTTGAGCCCCTCGTAGCGCCCGCCCGCCGTCACGGCCTGGGCGTAGCCGAAGAACTCCCCGGAGGCGACGCCGTCCCGGACGGTCTCTTCGAGGACTTTGCCGTCTCTGAGGCGCGGGAGGTAGAGGTACTTCGCAAGGTCTTCACGAACCAGCCGGAGTGAGACGTGTTCCTCGCCGCGCCAGAGGTATTTGTCGAGCTCGCTCTTCAGGTTTATCGGCGCCCATTTCGTGACCAGCGCGCCGTCGGCGGCGACCCGTCGCGAGGCCCGCTCGACGAGCGTCCCACCGCCCCCAACCTTCGTCGCGCTCCAGTCCAGCTTCATCTTTCTTCCTGCTTCTCTTCAAACGGATACAACAGCCACTGATACGCTTCCTCGACCTGGAGATCCACCGCGCCGTCGAGCTTCTCGCGGTTCTCCCGGGCCTGGCGGCGTCCGTGCGCGTCGAGATTGAGTTGCTCCTCTTCACCCAGTATTGGCTTCCAGGCCAGGTAACGGCGGGTGGTCTGCTCCAGGGCCTCCATCCGGCCCCGATCCGGGGCTAGGAAGACGAGCGTGTTCCGGTAGAGGCGCGGCGAGCCACCCCGGTTGTTGAGTATATCCACGACTTCTTTCCTGGCAGCACACTCCGGGTCGTTCTGGCGGTAGGTGGACGCCGGACCGAGCACGACGAGCCGCGCCTCGGGTTCGTCGACCACGTCGCCACTCGAAGCCGGCGCCACCCGCACGCCCGCGAACTCGCCCCGGCCCGCGGCGGCCCGTCTATCACGTCCTCCTGCCGCTGCTGCTGAGCCCGGTCGGCGGCCTCGCGGTTGACGTTGGGGCAGGTGTCGTACCAGTGTCTCGACCCATCGACGTAGAGGTAGGCCGCGCCGTCGGAGAGCCGGCCCCGGGCATCGGCGAAGACCGCCGCCGACTCGCCGGGTTGGACACATCCGAGCCGCACCCGGACCTCCTCGACGCCGCGCACCCTCTGCCCGGCGACCGACGGCGCGCTCCCGACGAAGACGGAGCGGGCGACCCGACGGGCGGCGTGGTAGCGTCCCAGGCTCCCGACCTGCTCGTCGAGCGCCTTCGGCCGGGAGTCGGGGCCGTCCACGTCCGAGTCCACGACCGCGTCCCAGCCGTCGGGGAGGTAGCGGACGAACTGGTTGCGCACTCGGGACTCGTCCAGGGGTATGTCCCCCGGCATGATCATGTACGCCTTATCTCCCGCGCTCCACAGCTCGTGGATGACGGCGGCCATGAGGCGCAGCACGCCCCGCGTCCTCTGAAACTTCTCCAGCGTGGACCAGTCCTCGTAGAGTTGGTCGAAGAGCTCGGGGTGGATCGGGTAAGCGGACCGTAACCGCCGCTCGTACTCGCTCTCGGCGCATTCGGAAGGGTACTCGGAGCGGTTGTCGCGGTACATCCGGGCGTAGGCCGAGACCACCACGTCACGGGCCGGGGCGTTCATCTCCGAGGAGAAGAGCCTGCGGCGCACGATCTCGAACCCCTCCGTGGCCCCAACCGGCTTCCAAACGCTCTCCAGCCTCCCGAGCACCTGCTCCAGCCTCTCGGCGACGAGCTTGCCGATCTCGCCGCCCAGCTCGATGTCCGACCGCCCCGTCTCGTCCATCCTTTCGGAGACCGGCACGCTGACGACGACCATACTCCTCCCCGAACGCTTGACGGCCTCCGTAAGATTCTGGATAAAGGTGATGTTGGAGTCGAACGACCCCGCCGCCAGACCATCGTGACCGTAGATGTTCCGCACGAAAGCGACGAGCTCGTCTATGAGAATGAGCGCCGGGCCGAAGTCGTCGAGGAGCTGCTTGAGCGTTCCCGCGCCGGGCGCTACGCCACGCTCGTCGGCCTCCCGGACGTAATCGTAGCCGTCCACGCCGCCAAGCTGGTAGGCCATCTCACCCCAAAGGGTGCGGGTCGTTACCGCATCGTGACGGCGGGGCGTGCTCACGTCGAGGTCGGTGCCGACGAGGACGGCCCGCTCCGCGACGGGCATCTCGTCCAGGCCGGACTCGCGGACGACCTTCTCGCCGTCGGGGACGCTCCCCAAGACCTTCTCATCCCCGAAGAGGTGGTAGAGGGCGAGCATGGAGTGGGTCTTGCCGCCGCCGAAGACGGTCTGGAGTTGGACGACGGGGTCTCCGCCCTCGCCCGATAGTCTCCTGGCGGCGTTGGCGAGCAGGCCGACCATCCCGTCGGTCAGGTAGGTACGCTGGGCTCATGTTCATACAGAGTGCTTGGCAACGAGTGAGGAGATGAAGTCGGGAGTGACCCGCTTGAGGTTGATGGCGAACTCGCACACCGCCACGTAGCCTCCCAGGTACTTCTTGTGA
>JALYGE010000155.1 GCA_030777225.1 Actinomycetota bacterium | reverse complement strand
CAGCAGCACGGGCCGACGCCCTACGCGGTCCGAGAGCCCGCCGAGTGCCGGACCGCCGAAGAACTGCATCGCCGCGTACAGAGAGCCCAGGATGCCGACCAGGACGGCGCCCGGCGAATACTCGCGGGCGTAGAAGGGCAGGAGTGGTATCACGATCCCGTAGCCCACCATGTCTACGAAGACCGTGACGAACAGGAAGACCAGCGGAGAGCTTCGCTTCCGCGTTGAGATCACCGGCTGGCCTCGTGGCGCCGGATCAGGCGCCGCATCTCTTCCAGCACGGCGGAACCGACGGCTTTGTCTGGGTCCCCGGCGCGGACCGGCTCGCCGAACGTTACCCGCGTGGTGACGTCGCGCAGCCGCGGTACGAGCATCTGGATGGTCGCCGCCAGCCACCGCCGATCTTCTTTCCGGCGTCGGAGGAGGGTGAGCGGATTGCGCAGCGCCGCGGCCGAGATGACGCCGCTCACCGCCACCGGAACCACTACGAGATTTGGCTCCAGACGGGCGAAGAGCTCCACGCTCGACGACCAACCTCCCAGTGCGGTATCCGCGCCGGGCAGGACCGCCGGGTCCGGTTCGATCCTGCCCCCGGGGAACGTCAACACCGCGCCCCCGCGTTGCAGGTGACGGGCAGCCCGGCGGACGAGCCCGAGACGCTCCGGTGAGCGCTCGTCGATGGTCAGGAGATAGCGCGAGGTGTTCGGCAGGGCCGAGAGAAACGGACGCTCCGCCGCCACTACGCGCAGGTCGTCCCTCGGTATCGCGGCGAACAGCGCTACGGCGTCGGCCAGCCCCGGGTGATTGGAGACGAACAGCAGCGGACCGCTTTCCGGCAGAGATTTCCGGCCTTCCACCTCTGCATGCCGGGACATCCGCTCCAACGCCCAGGTTCCGCCGGCCGCCAGCCCCGACTCGCCAACGATACGGTCGTAGGTGGAGATCTGGCGCGCCAGCCGACGGGCCGGCGCCCGCGACAGCAGCTCCAGCGGGAGCCGTCCGCGCCGCAGCCCGCCGAGCCCGAAGGCCGAGAACAGGTCGTCGGTACAGACCTTCGCCAGGGTGGCGACCCGCGCCAGGTCCTCGTCTTCGAGAACCGGAGCCAGCTTGACGCCGGGTAGTTGGGGCGCGTTATCCAACACTTCGCAGCCTCTCGTCTTCGACCGCACCGCTGTTTCCGCGAACTATATAAGGTCTCGGAGCCGGTACGGAACTGGTCTTACGGTACGTCCTTGATGATGCTACGGAACCCCGGTCCCGGACATCGTACAAACGAGTGCCTTTTTGCTCGTCCAAAAGTCCCGGTCCGCCTCGGATATCACCTACGAGAGCCCTTGCATATGGTAATTACGCGGCGGAGCCGGATATGGTTCCGCCGGGATGAGATCCTACGCCGGTTTCGGGTCTCGGCGGCGCAGGATCTCGACCGCCGATCCCGCGAGCACGGTATCTTCCAGTCGGACCTCCGGTTTCGCTACCTTTACCCGGACAGCCTCCACCGGGGAGTGTTTTTCCAGTACGGCGGTAGCTATCTTTTCGGCCACCGTCTCGGTCAGGTCCACAGGGTCTCCTTCGACGATCTCACGAACCTGCCGGTAGACTGCGCTGTAGTCTACGGTCCGGGTCAGGTCATCCGAGAGGCCCGCCGGGCGCAGGTCGCAGCGAAGCTCGATGTCCACCACGAAGCGCTGGCCGAGATCTCTTTCGGCGGGCAGCGTGCCGTGGTAGCCGTAGAAGATCATGCCCTCCAGCAGTATCTGGTCCTCACTCATGAGACTCCTTTATGTCAAAGACTACGGGCGTCACTCCGGCTAGTATGCCAGGGCGTGATACCTCCTACGAACCGTCCCGGTCTCGCCGTGCTACCCTTTGCCTGCTGGAAAGTAAGGAGAGAGTCATCGCACGTCCTTTTGTAACCGTTAGCTACGCCCAGACGCTCGACGGACGCCTGGCGACCTGTACCGGCAGCTCGCAGTGGATAAGCTGCCCCGACTCGCTGCGCTTCGCGCACACGCTGCGCGCCAAGCATGATGCGGTAATGGTCGGGGTTGGGACCGTCCGTACGGATGATCCGCGCCTTACGGTCCGTCACGTCGAAGGTGAAGACCCCTTACGCGTAGTTGTAGATAGCTCGTTGCGGACTCCCCTGGACGCGGCGGTGCTCTCGGACGCCGGAGGCACGGTGCTGGCGGTCACGGATCGGGCGCCCGTGAACCGGCGCGAGGAGCTACGCTCTCTGGGCGCCACGGTGCTGGAGTTGCCGGGGGACCCGGAAGAGAGGGTAGACTTGAATGCCCTGCTGGAAGCGCTCCGGGAGAAAGGTGTGCGCTCCGTAATGGTCGAGGGCGGGGCGACGCTCATCACGGCGCTCCTTCGTGGCCGGTTGGTGGACCGGCTCGCCGTCTGCGTGGCGCCGAAGATTTTGGGCAGCGGCATCGAAGCGGTGGGAGACCTCGGCATCCACGATCTCGAGAAAACGGTGCGGCTGGCCGACGTGTCCGTAATTCCCTACGGGACGGACCTTGTCCTGGACGGTCGCGTCGAGTACCCGGATGGCGCCTGACCCCGAACGGAACGGTCCTCTGCGAGCCCGGGCGCTCTGGTTCGCCGCGTCCCAAACCCCCGAGCTCCGTAGCGAGTTAGTTCCGCCTCCCGGGCCGGGCGAGGCGCGGGTCCGGGCGACCGCTTCCGCCATAAGCGCGGGGACCGAGATGCTCGTCTACCGGGGCGAGGTCCCCGCCGACCTGCCGCTGGATCTGCCGACGCTCGATGGTAGCTTCGGGTTCCCGATCAAGTACGGCTACGCTACCGTCGGCCGGGTTATGGACGTCGGCACCGGCGTCGAACACCTCTCTCCCGGCGATCCGGTCTTCGTCCTTCACCCACATCAGGAACTCTTCACCGTGCCCGCCGACATGCCCGTTCGCCTCCCCGAGGGGCTCGACCCGCTCCTCGGCGTCTTCGCAGCGAACGTGGAGACGGCCCTCAATATCGTCCACGATACGCCCCTGCGCCTGGGCGAGACCGCACTCATCTTCGGTCAGGGCGTCGTCGGCCTGCTGGTGGCGCAGCTACTCAAGATGGCCGGAGCCCGGGTGCTGGCCGTTGATCCTGTGGAACTCCGTCGGGACCTGGCGTGGAAGATCGGGGCGGACGCGGTATTGACTCCCGGCGAGGGGCTTCGAGAAAAGGTTTTTGAAGCCACCAGCGGGCGGGGGGCGGATGTTGCGATAGAGGTCAGCGGTTCGGGCGGAGCTTTGCAAGAGGCTATAGACTGCGTCGCGGAAGAAGGGACCGTCGTGGTGGCCTCCTGGTACGGTACGAAGCCCGTCGAACTTTTGCTCGGTGGACACTTTCACCGGGGGCGGGTGCGTATCCGCTCCTCGCAGGTTGGTCGGCTGAACCCAGAGTTGGGACCGCGCTGGGACCACCGGCGGAGGGTGGAAGCGGTTCTGGACCTTTTGCCGCGACTGTGGTTGGAGGCATTGATCTCCCACCGAATCCCGTTCGAAGGAGCGCCGGAGGCGTACCGGCTCCTCGACGAGCGTCCGGGGGAGGCGGTACAGGTAGTCCTTACGCACGACGCAAGTTAGGGAGGTCGGTATGTACGAGATCTACGTCGCCACGCAGTTCGAGGCGGCCCACCGTCTGGTGGGGGACTTCGGACCGGCGACCCGCCTGCACGGCCACACCTACAGGGTGGAGGTCATAGTTCGCGGCGAGCGCCTGAAAGACGACGAAACCCTGTACGACATCGGGAAGCTGCGCCCGGCGGTGGGCGAACTAGCTGCTTCGCTCCATTACCGTGATCTGGACGAAACGCCGGGTCTCGAAGGCGTGAACACCACCGCGGAGGCCGTGGCCCGCCACTGCTGGGAAGAGCTGGCGCCGGACTTGCGGGACGAGGGGCTGGACTCCCTGGCGGTGCGTATCTGGGAGTCGCCCGAGGTCTACGCGGCCCGCGACGAACTCCTCTACTGAACGGTGCGCGTAGCTTTTATAACGGTGGGTGATACGAGTCGCCGGACCGGCGGCTATCTCTACCACACTCGTCTCTTCGAGGGATTGCGCGAGAAGGGTGTCGAGGTGGCGGAGATCGTGCCTTGCGGAGCTACGTCCGACGAGCAACTGGCAGCTTCCTCGATGCTGGGCTCCGCTTTCACGCCCAAAGATTTCGACGTGATCATGGTCGACGCCCTGTCCCGCATCCTGGTGTCTCCCTGGCTGGACCACTGGCGCCGGACGCGGCCGGTCGTGGCGATGGTTCACGAGCTGCCGAGCGTCGCCGGGGGCGAAGACCCCGAGCCCGAGGAACCCCTGTTACGGGCAGACCGGCTCGTCACGGTGAGCGATCACGGCCGGACGATACTGGCGGACCGCGGCGTCCCTGTCGGGCGCATCAGCGTCGTGCCACCGGGCTTCGACCGGCTACAGACCGGCGATGACGGCAACCAATGCTCCTCACTGGACAGCGACACTCGCGCCCTCTGTGTAGCGCAGTGGATAGAGCGCAAGGGCATCCTGACGCTCGTCGAGGCGTGGAACATGCGAGAGAGGCCGGAGGCCGTGCTGGCACTGATCGGGGAGACCAACGTAGACCCTGCCTACTCGGCGGCGGTGCGAAGGGAGATTGAACGATCTCCCGGAGCCCGGATCAATGCGGTCGGCCCCGTGGACGACGACGCCCTCTCCAGAGCTTACGCCTCCGCCGACCTCTTCGTGCTCCCATCCCGCTACGAAGGTTACGGGGTAGTCTACGCCGAGGCGCTGGCCCACGGGCTGCCGGTTATCGCTTGCAACGTGGGTCCGGTACCGGACCTCGTCGGGAACGAGGCCGCCATCTTGGTGCCGCCAGAGGATGTCGGGGCACTATCCGAGGCCCTGGACCTCCTGCTCGGAGACACGGCCCGCAGACGCCGGATGTCCGATGTTGCCCGTCGGCGCGCCGAGAGCCTGCCACGCTGGAAAGACACGGTTCGAGGCTTCCATGAGGTGCTGCTAACGGCGGTCACAGAACGGGGAGGGTAGCTTGAGTAGCCGGGATGTTAGAGAACAGAATCGCCGCTCCTGGAACGCCGTCGTCGCGGCGCACGAGAGCCACCGGGGAGACCTGGCCGGGTTTCTCAAGGGTGGCGGCACCACGCTCTTCCCGGAGGAGCGGCGTCTACTGGGCGACGTAGAGGACAAAACCCTGGCCCACCTGTTATGCAACTCGGGGGGCGATTCTCTGAGCCTGGCGCTACTCGGCGCGACCGTTACCGGCGTGGACATCAGCGACGGGGCCATCGCGTCCGCCCGTGAGTTGTCCAGCGAGACGGGCATCCTGGTGGATTTCGTGCGCGCCGACCTCTACGACTGGCTGGAGAGGACCGCGCGGGAAGAGAGCCGGTTCGACGTGGTCTTCTCTTCCTACGGGGTGGTTTGCTGGCTGCCGGACCTGGACGCCTGGGCAGACGGGATAGCGAGCATCCTCGTTCCCGGCGGGCGCTTCGTCCTGGTGGAGTTCCATCCGGTTGCGGATGTGTTCGATGAGGACTGGAACCTCGTCAATGATTATCCTTCCGGGGGCGAACCGTTGCCGCTCGAAGAAGGCGTCGGAGACTACGTGGCGGAATCTGACGGCGGCCTCACGCCCGCGGGGTTTATCGAGGGCGTGAGGGGTTTCGAAAACCCGGAAGGTTGTCACCTCTTCCGGTGGGGTGTGGGAGAGGTCGTCACGGCGCTGGCCGGAGCCGGACTGAGGACCGTGACGCTCGAAGAGTATCCCTACTCGAACGGAGAACGTAAGTTCCGGAGAATGCGGGAGCTGCCGGGCCGGCGAATGGTTCCGCCGGAGGGTGTGCCTCATGTGCCTCTGATGTACGGTATCGTGGCAGAGAAACGCTAACTCTTGGTTCGGGTTCGTGAGGGGATGCGGACGTGAACGTTGGTGCCTTCCCCGGGGGTGCTCCGGATCCCGATCGTTCCGCCCAGGTTTCGGATGGGCAGCGCGTG
>JALYGE010000154.1 GCA_030777225.1 Actinomycetota bacterium | reverse complement strand
CGTGCTCTCAGGTCGTACAGGCTTTCCTCAGTCAGGAGATCCACCTTGTTGAGGCACAATATGTCTCCCGCGTCTCCTAGTATGTCGGAAGCGGTTTCGATCTCTTCTGACAACGTCTCGCTGGTCGCATCGGCGCAGAGCACAACAACGTCGGCTTCGCGCGCGACTTCGAGCGTGCCGGCAAACGAGTGCAGGAGCTGCGTCGGCAGCTTCCTGATGAAACCCACCGTATCCGTCACCACGAAGTCCGGCTTTACAACACCGTTGGACCCGCCGGATTTGTGGGATACGAGACGGGTGGTCGTCTCGAGCGTCTCGAACAGACGGTCTGCCGTGGATCTCCCCGCGTCGCTCAGAGCGTTGAGTATGGTAGTTTTTCCGGCGTTCGTATAGCCGACCAGAGATACAGACGGCGGTCCTTCGTCCCTTAGACGGGCCCCGCGGACCGCACGGTTTTCTCTCTCCTCTTTCAGCTTGCGGTTTATAGCTTCCATCCTACGACGGATCGCGCGCCGGTCATACTCGAGTTGCTGCTCACCCGGGCCACGGGTGACACGTCCTCCACCCACGCCACCACCGAGCCGGCTCAACTCCGGGTTTCGACCCTTGACCCTGGGCAAACGGTATTCGAGGTCCGCAAGCTCCACCTCCAGGCGACTGGCCGCATCCCTCGCATGGGCCTCGAATATCCGGATGATCAACTCCGTCCTGTCTACCACGGAAGCCCCGCACGAGTGCTCCAACATCCTAGCCTGCGACGCCGTCAACTCGTCGTCGGTCACCACGAGGTCCGCGCCAGAGCCCCGAACAATATCTGCCAGCTCTTCTCTCTTGCCTCTCCCCAGATACCCGGAACCATCTCTCCTGTTCTGTTCGAGGCGACCGACGACCCGTAGACCCAGCGTATCCGATAGGCGCCCCAACTCATCCAACAGCTGGTCTCCCCCAGCACCTACCAGAATCGCGTTTATCTCTTCTGTATTCGTACCTTGCATATACCGCTATTATATCATAACTACTATGCTTGTAGCCTATTCAGGTGTTTGTAAAGGGTGTGTTCTGCGTCTGAGGCGGTGTTCGATACAGAGATTTCCGCTCTATCCTTTAGATTCGCAGCCAGCTTGTCGGACCATCTCATCTGTCGCCTCGCCAGCCTCCGGGTTCTTACTCTTATGTCCCGCTCGGCTTCTTCGAATGTCAGCCGGCCTTTAACGTATTCGGTTAGCTCTCTGACGCCTATGGATTCCCTTACCGAATGATTCGGTATTCCTTGGGGATACTTCTCCAGGAGAGCAGCGGCTTCTTCTACGCCCCTGCGAGAGATCTTCGCAGACCTCTCGGCGATAGCGGCGTCCAGTTTTTCTCTGGCCGGGCGCAAATAGAGGAACTCCAGGCCATATCTAAGGTCCCCGGACCAAATAGAGCTCCGGCGCGGGGTGCCGGCGAGTCTGAGCTCGATCTCTCTCGCCGTATGACGTGGGTTTGTCGCCCTCGTGGACATGGCCGTTGCCCTATGGCGTAGTTCTTCCGGCACTCTCGGTGCTATCCGGATGTCTAGAATAATAGCGTTGAGGTACATGCCGGTCCCGGCGTCTAGTATAAATGGAGTTTTTAACCCCTGGGTCAATTTATCCGCAGCCTGTCTGTGATGGGCCATTGTCCATTCTGCAGAAACCGAGACGATGCTGGTGAGTTCCGCCTCTCGTCTACGCTCCTGGTTGGTTATTATGCGTAGTTCCTTGTAGACCTGCATGGAGTCCACTACAAGGACTGGGATGTGCTGAGCGTATGATTCTGTAAGTTGCTCGGCGGCGAGATCGGCGAGAGCGCTCTTGCCGCTAGCCGTGGGGCCGCAGATTACGAACGCTTTTTGCTCCTGGTCCGTAGTGTCCTGCCGAGTCCGGGTCTTCAGGCGGGCCTAGCGTAGAGTACGTGCGGACCAGCAGACGCGACTAGAGCCCGCTCGTACTCTCCAGGCTGCTTATCGCTTTCTACGTGTACCGCATGTCCGCTCCAGGTCTCACCTATCGCCTTTCCGTTACCGGATCTTCCATGGCGGATGTACACTTCCTCCAGGCTCCCGACTTTGTGCTGGTTCTGGCTGAAGGCGTTTCGCTCGACGGCGCGGAGGACCTGGAGAAACCGCCTATGCACTACATCTTTGGGCACGGCGCCGGGAAGCTCTGCCGCTTCGGTCCCTCTTCTCGGGGAGAACTTGAAGATGTAGGCGGAATCAAAGCCGCAGTCCTCGACGAGTTGCAGTGTCTGCTCGTGATCCTCCTCCGTCTCCCCGGGGTGTCCGACTATTATGTCCGTGCTGAGCGTGCCGTCCGGCACCTCGTCACGAAAGACCTCTATCTTCCTCCTGTACCGTTCGGACTTGTACCCCCGGTGCATCACCTTCAGCATCCTATCAGAGCCCGTCTGCACGGGAAGATGCAACCTCTTGACTATCGTGTCCCGTTCACCTATAGCCTTGAGCGTCCGATCTTCCATATTGGAGGGATGACTCGTCGTAAACCATACCCTCGGCGCAACCTCCGACACCCGCTCCAGGAGGTCGCAGAAACGTTGTCCATCCTCACGCCAGGCATCCACGGTCTGCCCAAGCAACGTTACATACCTCGTCCCAGTGGCGACGAGCCGCTCGACCTCTTCGATGATGCTCTCCATAGAGCGACAGACCATACGCCCCCGCACCGTCGGCACTATGCAGTAACTGCACTGGTAGTTGCAGCCGGTCATTATCGTGACGAACGCGCTGTGCTCCCCTTCGATTCCGGGTAGGTTTGGGGTATACGTCTCTTCCATCGTCGGCAGCCCAACGAACTCCGCCAGCTCATAAGTATTATGCGTTCCCAATACGAGGTCTATATTGTACTGGCGCTTGAGATCTTCGGCTTCCCTAGCGGCCCCGATGCAGCCGGTGAGAGCTACGCGCTTTACGCGGCCCTCGCGTTTGAGGCGCAGTAGCTCGCCGAGATGGCCGCGAACCCGGTCTACGGCGTTTTCGCGGACGTAACAGGTGTTCAGCACGACCAGGTCGGCGTCTTCGTAATTCTGAACTTCAGCGTACCCCGCGTCCCGGACCATGCGCAGCATCCGGTCCGAGTCGTGGACGTTCATCTGGCAACCGAACGTCCTGACGCACGCCGTTTTCGCCGAACCATCGGTCGACACCGGGGGGTCAGGACGTGAAGGTTCAGGATGTGAGGGTTTTGCAGAGAGAGGTATCGGCGGCGTCTTCAGGGCTTTACTCATACTCTTCCTCCGGCTCGTAGACGCGGGATCTGACAACTATCTCCCCGGGTCGGGACTCGAACTCGAGGGTCCCGACCTCAAGATATCTCGTTCGCGCAGCTTCCCCTAGTATAGCCGCAATTTTCGCCACTTCCTCGTCCCCGAGATCCAGCCTCGCCCTCCCCCGCTCTCTCGCCAGCTCCTCTCCTTCCCCAGCGCGCCCCCGAACCTCCCGAAAGCCAGCCTCGTACCCGGAAACGCTGTCTACTACAGACACCTCGCCCCGCAATATACGCTGCAGAGTCCTCGAAGAAACGCTTAATCCGACCCTCTGCCCCGCTTCGGACAATCCCTCGACCACCCTTGCTTCGTTTCTTAAGTGTATTATGCGGTATTTTAAGAGGGTGGCGAGGATTCGGGCGGGAGAGGCGTAATAGATTTTCGTGTGGCACGCAGAGGTTTCCTCTGTTTCCTCTGACAGGAAGTTCAGTATCGTGGCGCGCAGATTGGAGCGTGAGGAGCGGGTACCAGACTGGAGGGAGCGCTCCGGGGTCAAACGGGTGTCGAAGGTTGCTTTTATGGCGGTGGGATGTGAGGTAGAGAGGACGGCGGCGCTGGTCGCCGAGTTCTTTATCTGGTAGAGGGAGAGGCCGGCCCTCGGCCGCGGGGCTCCGGCAGTCGCCGATCCCCTGCCGTGGTAGAGGTGGCGAGTAGTAACGCCGGGATCGAAGACGAGATCTTTGTAGGGTTCCGGGATGCCGTGTCCGTCGTCTATAACGGTGAGGGTTCGATAGCGGCGGCCGTGGAGGGATGAGGCGACGTAGATATTTCGGGCCCCCGCATCGCGGGAGTTTCGGAGCAACTCGTAGAGAGCGTCCTCCACGGTGTTGACGTGGGATGGGCTGCGGCGCGCGCCCTCGATGCCCGTGAGGCGCGCGAAGCCCGACCCGAGGTCTCTGTAGGGGCCCTCCAAGCTCTAACCTCTAACGGGCGACCTCGCTAACCCGGCTCTCACGGATCACGGTCACCTTGATCTGGCCGGGGTATTCGAGATCGCTCTCGATCTCTTTGGAGATGTCAAAAGCTAGCTTGGCCGCGATGCGGTCGTCCACTTCCGAGGGCTGAACCATCACTCGAACCTCCCGTCCCGCCTGGATGGCGTAGGCTTTATCTACACCCCGGTGCGCGAGGGCGAGGTCTTCCAGGGCGCGGAGACGCTCGATGTAGGCCTCCGTCGTCTCCCGGCGGGCTCCGGGACGAGCGGCGGAGACGGCGTCTGCCGTGGCGACCAACACATCCTCGACGGTCTCCATCTCTATCTCGTGGTGATGTGCCTTGATCGCCCGCACGACGTCGGCGGATTCGCCCCGCTTCTCGGCGAAGCTGCCCCCGATCAGGGCGTGCGTACCTTCCACTTCGTGGTCTATAGCCTTGCCCACGTCGTGCAACAGACCGGCCCGGCGGGCTATCTTCACGTTGGCCCCCAGCTCCTGGGCCATCATGGCGCAAAGGTTGGCGACCTGCACCGAATGGGCCAGGACGTTCTGGCCGTAAGAGGTCCGGTACTTCAAGGCCCCGAGCAACCGCTGGAGTTCACCGTGCATGCCGCCGCTGATCTTGGCGTCGTAAAGCGCCTGTCGTCCGGCGCTCTTCATCTCCTTCTCGACGTCCTTCGTGGCTTTGGAGACGATCTGCTCGATCCTGCCGGGGTGTATCCGGCCATCCTCGACGAGCCGCTCCATCCCAACCCGGGCTATCTCGCGCCGCACCGGGTCGAAGCAGGAGATCACCACGGTCTCCGGGGTGTCGTCGATGATCACGTCAACCCCCGTAGCCGCCTCGAAGGCCCGGATGTTTCTGCCCTCACGTCCGATAACCCGCCCCTTCATGTCATCGGACGGCAGCGCGACAGCCTTGACGGTAGATTCGGCCGTCAAATCGGAAGCCAGGCGCTCCATCGTAGTCGATATGATGCGCCGAGCCTCGGCGTCGGCCCGCTCCTCGGCGTCCAGCGTCTGGTCGTGCACCATCTTTCCAAGACGGTCTTCGAGCTCTACCTCAAGTGTAGATAGAATCCTGTTCTCTGCCTCCTGCCGGCTCAAGCCGGACACTTCTTCCAGCACGCGGAGTTGGGCCGATTCCCGTTCTTTCAGTTCCGCCTCCCGGTTCTGAAGCGCCTCCTCCGTCTCTGAAAGCCTGCGCCGCCGCTCTTCCAGTTCGGACTCCCGCCGGTCGAGGGCCGAATCCCGGTTGTCCAGGCGTTCTTCGACGCGTGAGATCTCTGCCCGCCGGCTCCGGATCTCCGCCTCCGCCTGGTCTTTTAGCTGCAGCGCGGTCTCTTTGGCGGCCAGCTCGGCCTCCCGGCGCGAAGTCTCGGCCGCCCGATTGGCGTCCTCTATTATGGACCGGGCGTCGGCCCGGGCTTCGGCCTGGCTGGTTTCCAGGCGTGATTTGCACAGGAAGTAGCCGACTGCGGCGCCGATGGCTATACCGACGGCGAGGTCGATGAGAAGCAGCAACAGGGTACTCACAGGTTTTCCTCCATGCCGGCCGCCGACTGGCCGAGGTCGCCATTGTCTTGTTGTCGCCCCGCAGTGGCAGCGGCCGGGTTAATCTCGTGTTTTTACTCTCCAGCTCCCGAAGAGGAGGGTTCGCGATATCTGCGCGCGACTTCGGCACAGACCTCAGCCGAATACCCCCGGCGCATCAAGAAGCCGTAGACCCGACGCGCCTGCGCGTCAGAGCCCTCACGGCTATTATAACGCCGCGCCGCCGCTTCGAAAGCTTCGTCGCTTTCGGAGCGTCCGGAGAATTCTTCCTCGACCACCTCCCAGGCGGTCGCCTCATCTAATCCACCCTTACGGAGATCCCCGTAGACCCTTCTGGGACCGTACTTGCGGGCTTTCTCGCGCGCCAGGTTCCGGGCGTACTGCTCGTCATCCAGGTAGCCGAGCTCCTCCAATCTGGCTACAACCAGCTCTACCGTCTCGTCGGCGTACCCGAACCGACCCAGCCTCTGACGGATTTCTTTGTTGGACCTGTCCCGGTAGGAGAGAAGGATCAGCGCACGTGCCATGGCGAGCGCCCGCTCCCCCGCGGCCCGCGCCGCGCGCAGCTCTTCGTGAGAAAGCGCGGCCCCCTCGTAGAGGCCGCACTCCGTTACTGTCCCGGCGTCTACCTCGGCCCAGAACTCGCCGTCAACGTAGACGCGGACTCTTCCCCGACGCTCCCGGATATCGGTTACCCGAGGCACCTACGGCTTACCGCCCCGCTAGAGAGCCTGGCCCGCGGGCTCCTCTACAGGTTGTTCTCCCGCACCTTCTTCATCTTCGCTGGCGGAGGGCTCCGCGCCGGTGAGGCCGAGTTTCTCGTAGATCTCGTTGGTTATCCGCTCGCGGACGGCCTCGTTCTCCTTGAGGAACTGCTTGGCGTTCTCCCGGCCCTGGCCCAGGCGCTCGTCTCCGTAGGCGAACCACGCCCCGCTCTTCTGAACCACTTCCTGCTCGATGCCTACGTCCAGCAGGGCTCCTTCGCGCGAGATACCCTCTCCGTACATGATGTCAAAGTCCACCACCTTGAACGGCGGCGCCACCTTGTTCTTGACGACCTTGACCCGCGTCTGGTTGCCGACCGTGTCGTTGCCCACCTTTAGAGCCCCGATGCGCCGGATGTCCAGCCGCACGCTGGAATAGAACTTGAGCGCCCGGCCACCCGGCGTCGTCTCAGGAGAACCGAACATGACCCCGATCTTCTCCCGAAGTTGGTTGATAAAGATCGCCATGGTCCCCGAACGACTCAAAGAACCCGAGAGCTTTCTCAGAGCCTGACTCATGAGCCGGGCCTGGAGTCCCACGTGAGAGTCTCCCATCTCACCCTCGATCTCAGCTCTAGGTACGAGCGCGGCCACGGAGTCTATTACGACCACGTCCAGGGCGCCGGAGCGGACGAGGGTATCGGCGATCTCCAGAGCCTGTTCCCCGTTATCTGGTTGTGAGAAGTAGAGGTTTTCGAGGTCTACCCCGATAGCCTGGGCGTAGGCCGGGTCGATAGCGTGCTCGGCGTCCACGAACGCCACCAAGCCGCCCGCTTTCTGGGCTTCGGCGATGACGTGCAGCGCGAGGGTCGTCTTGCCGCTCGACTCGGGGCCGAATATCTCGACGATGCGGCCTTTTGGCAGTCCCCCGACCCCCAACGCTAGATCTAGTGACAGGGCTCCGGTGGAGATAGAAGGAATCTTTCTGGGCCTCTCATCATCGCCCATGCGCATGATAGATCCCTTGCCAAACTGGCGTTCTATCTGCGTTATCGCCGCGCCCATTGCTTTGCTCTTATCCAATGTACCCTCCGGAAAACGGTTTCGGTTTGCTCTATACCGGCTTCTGTTCTGGTCTCATTATACCGGAGGCTTCTTCGGCTCCCAATAGCCTATGTAACTCCACGCCTTTTGCGGTTCACGCCTTTCGCGGGTTCGTCGGTCAGTTCTCGGCGGTTTTGACGGTGAACTCTTGTACTTTGATCTCCCCGGATTCTCCGAGCTGTCCGTAATCCTGGCCGTTCACCGATATAAACACCGCGCCGGCGTTCCCGCTCCAGACCGTGATCGACTCCTCCGCCTCGAAGGTCTGCGAAAAACCCGACTGGGCTACCTGCTCGAACACGAGATTGCCGTCCGTCCTGATGTTGAGCCAGGAGATGTTGCCCTCTACCCGAACCTCCATCGTAAGGCCCTCCGGTAACGGCGGCTCCGCCAGTGGTGGTTCGGACGGTACCGGGGCCGGGTCATCTGCACCTTCTGCTCTGGCGCTTTGCTCATTTTCGCCTTCGAGCCGCGCATCACCCC
>JALYGE010000153.1 GCA_030777225.1 Actinomycetota bacterium | reverse complement strand
TGCCGCACGGGTTTCCGCGGGTCGTCTCCAGGCCCATGATCGCGTTTACCAGCGGCTCGCTGCACACGACCACCGGCCCGGCGGCGAAGAGGTTCGCGAACCCCTGCCAGAACTGCTCGTAGGAGAGCGTGAACTCCTCCCCGATCACGGGCTGGTAGACGTTGACCCGCAGGTCGCAGCCGAGCCCGAAAGCGAAGCTCGCCACCTCGCCCATCCGGTCGTAGTTGGTGCTCATCATCACCGCCGCCACGGAGGTCGGTATGCCCAGCCGCTGGCACCGCTCCAGGGAGTCTATCGCCATCTCCCAGGCACCCGGACCCCGGAACTCGTCCATCTCCTCCTTCGTCGGAAAGTCGAAGGAGAGCTCGACGGTGTGGAACCCGGCTAACTCCTCGTCGGTGAGCATGTCTAGACTGTAGCCGTTGGAGGTAACCGCCGTCTTCACCGCCCGTTCCCGGAACAGAGAGAGCATGTCCCGATACTCGGGGTGCACCCCGTTCTCTCCGACCCCGAGGTTCACAGACCCCACGTCCAGGTTGTCCAGGATCGTCTCTACTTCGGGAATAGAGAGGCGCTGCTGCGTCAGCGTCGGCCGGTAGCAGTGCGGACAGGCCAGGTTGCACTCGTTTGTAAGACCAATACCGACAGCTACGGACATACGATTCCTCTCACGCTACAGACTCAACTCCAAAAAGTTCATGCAACTACGCGTTACAAACTGTATGTTTGAACTGTATGTTTGCAGACACGCTATCATTGAATATCCTTACGTCTCCCAGACCCTTTTGGATCACAATCCCGCATCCTGACGGCGGATTGCGACGACCTCGACGTAGTCGCTCGGCACGATCATGGTTCCATCTCCCGAACGGTTGAAGCGCCCGACGAGATCCTCCACCTCCCGCGTCAGGTTCTCCTGCTCCTCCGGTCCGAGGGCGCGGAACGTCTCGCGGGTAGGACCGAGATACTCTCGCAAGACATCCAGATAATACTCGACCGAGGGATAACGAAAAGTGAAGCTGCGGGGGAAGATCTTTATGCTCTCGGTGGCATCACCGAGGAGCTCCTGAAGCCGCTCCTCCGTGCCCCAGAGCGTCGGAG
This sequence comes from Actinomycetota bacterium, assembly GCA_030777225.1. GTDB lineage: Bacteria > Actinomycetota > Rubrobacteria > Rubrobacterales > Rubrobacteraceae > SIRX01. The sequence goes on along the minus strand of JALYGE010000153.1, from coordinate 13,594 downwards.
GTAGAAGACCGGGCACCTTCGGGAGATAGCTGCCGAACAGAGAGCCCAACTCCCCGGCGAAGCTCTCCGGAACCCAGTTCGCCATGCAAATTTTGCCCCCCGGACGGCAGACCCGGACCAACTCCGCAGCCACCTTCTCCTGGTCTGGGGCGAACATCGCCCCGACGCTGGAAAGCACCACGTCGAACGAAGAATTCGGGAACGGCAACTCCTCCGCGTCGCCCTCCCGGAAGTCCACCGCAAGCCCCTCCACGGTGGCCCGCTCGCGCCCTTTCTCCAGTAGCGAAGGCACGTAGTCCGTGCCGGTCACCACGCAGTACCGGCGCGCGGCGGCGAGCGCCGCGTTGCCGCTGCCGGTCGCCACGTCGAGGATACGCTCTCCAGGACGCAAGTCCGCCGCTTCGCAGAGAAGCTCCCCTATAATGGTGAGCGCCGTGCCGAACACCGCGTAGTCTCCCGAGGCCCACGCCTGTTGTTGCCGGCTCTTCGCTGCCGAGAGGTCGGATGCGGCGGGTGGATCGCTCACGGGGATTCTGTTCCGCTATGTCCCATCGTTCAGGCTCCATGCTAACAAAATTTACGTCTTCAGGTGACGTCACTACCTCTATTTCCTGCACTCCGCCGTCGCGACGACTCCTTACTCCGGCCGGCCGCGGGCCAAAGCTCAGTAGACGAGCCGGCGGCGGATGGCGGCGGAGAAGCGGTCCACCAGGAGGACCACTATTATCGTGGCGCCGACGAGGGTAGCAACCTTCGGGTAGTCGAAGAGGTTCATGGAGACCAGGATCTGCTGCCCGATGCCGCCGGCGCCGACGAAGCCCAGTATCGTCGCCGAGCGGATGTTGCATTCCCACTGGTAGAGTGAGAGCGAGGCGAAGGGGCTCGCGGCCTGCGGCAGTCGCCCAAAGAGAAAAGCCCCGAGGCCGTCCGCCCCGGTCGCCCGCAGCGCCTCGACGGGACGGCTCGGTACGGCTTCGAGGGTCTCGCTGTAGAGCTTGCCCAGCACGCCCGCCGAGTGTACGGCGAGGGCGAGAGTGCCGGGGAACGGGCCGAGACCCAGTGCCACGACGAAGATGAGGGCCCACAGGATGTCCGGGACCGAGCGGAATATGTTGAGGATGAAGCGCGCCACGTGGTAGGGAACGGCGCGCAGCAGACGTTCGCCCGTGGAGGCGCCGACCGTCGGGGCCGCTTCCGTACCGATGGCGGCGAGCGGCAGGGCTACCAGCGCCCCGATCAGAGCCCCCAGAAAGGACATCTGGAAGGTCTCCAGGATGCCGGTCGCGGTGGCCCGGAGCGTGGCGGGAGAGAGGTCGGGCGGGAACATCTCGGAGATGAAGCGTTCGGCGAGGCCGGCGCCGGTTAACAGCTCGATCAGGTCGAACCCCGTGCCCCAGGCGCTCCAGCCGGTGAGGCCGAGGATAATGAGGACCGTCAGGCCCACCTTCCAGTTGTAGCGGGGCAGCGCGCCCCCGATGGTGGTCCTCTGCTCAGTGCGCGGCGACGCCATCTCGTCCTTCCGTTACTCGGGTGGGGTCCGGGTACTGTGGGGATTCGGATCTCTCCTCCGCGCCCTGCGGATCTCCCTTGTAGATCTCCGCCAGCTTCTCTTCCGTAAGTCCTGCGGAGGGGCCGTCATAGGCGACGCGACCCTCACGGAGCGCCACGATGCGCGGGAAGCGGCGCGCGATCTCCACGTCGTGCAGGTTGACCAGCAGCGTCGCACCACCCTCGTTCAATGAGTTCAGGGCCTCCAGAACCTTCTCCGTGGTTACGGGGTCCACGGCGGCGAAGGGCTCGTCGGCCAGCACGACCGAGGGCCGCTGGACCAGGAGCCGGGCCACGGCCACCCGCTGCTGCTGTCCGCCGGAGAGGTTCGCCGTCCGCGCCGTCGCGTACTCCCCGAGCCCGACCTCTTCCAGGGCGTCCCGGACACGGTGGGTCAGGCTCGCGCCGGGGCCGGTGAGAAAGGTGCGCAAAGCGCCGGCGCGTCCCATGCCCCCGATCTCACCCAGCGCCACGTTCACGCCTGCCGGTAGCTGCGGGACCAAGTTGTAGGCCTGGTAAATCGTCCCGATGTTCCGCCGGACGCCCTTGAGCTCCTTTTTCGGCAACTCGTAGAGGTTGCGGTCCCCGATCTCCACGGAGCCGGAAGAGAGCGGCACGCTGCGGGTCAACGTCCGAAAGAGAGTGGACTTGCCCGCCCCGGACGCCCCGATAACGGCCATCCTCTCACCCGGCTCCACCCGGAAAGAGACGTCCCGGAGCGCCGGGGTCCCGCCGAAGGAGACGGAGGTTTTCTCCAGGGAGACCTCCACGCTACTCTTCGGGTTCGACGAGAAGGTTGAGGGCGCGGGCCTGCTTCTCCACGTAGTCGTAGTCGTCCGCGCTGACCCGCGCGTAGCTCTCGGCGCGCATGAGGTCGAGCAGTTCGGGGTTCTCCATGTCGAGGTAGGCGTTGGCGAGCGCCTCTTGGTCTTCGTCTGGCAGGTCGTCGCGTACCACCCACGGGTAGCCTTCGATGGGTTCGGACTCCGCGACGATTCGGATCGAGCCTTCTTCTATGACGCCCTCGTCGCGTAGGTCGTAGAAGATGCGATCCTCGAGCCCACCGGCGTCTACCCGCCCGTTGGCGACCGCCTGGGCCGTCGTGTCGTGGCCGCCGGTGTAAGTGTACTCGCCGAGGTCCGTCCGGTAGTCAATGCCCGCCTTTTTGAGCATGATCGAGGGGTAGAGAGACCCGGAGGTGGAAGAGACGCTCCCGAAGGCGAAGTTCCTACCTTCGACCTGTTCCACTTCGAAGATATCGCTTTCGGTGGACGTAATGATGAGCGAGCGGTACTTGGTGGTCCCGGTGCGCGGGTTGACCTCCGTCACCAGCGGGGTAACGTCGGCCCGCTGGCGCGCCTGCACGTAGGTAAGGCCGCCGAAGTAGGCCATGTCCAACTCGCCGGAGACCAGCGCCTCGACCACGGCGTTGTAGGTGGCGGGAACGGAAACTTCGACCTCGCGTCCGATCTCCTCTCTCAGGTAGTCCTCCAGCGGCTGGTACTGGGCCTCGACCTCCTCCGGGTTCTGGTTGGGTATGAGGCCGACGCGCAGGGTCTCCTCCGAGGCACTGCTACCACCGCAACCCGCCAGCGCCACGGCGAGCGCGGTTACGGAGAACAGAAATAAGAGTTTGCGGAACATCAAACGTCCTTTCTAAGGCAGAGGGCCGTAAAAGCCTCGGCCGCCGGGGAGAGCGGGCGGCCTTTTTCTACCAGCATTACAAAGGGTCGCCGGAGCTCCAGACTGCGGACCGGGAGGCGTCCGATCTTCTCCTGAGATTCCAGCGTGCGGGCCGGCAGGATGCCGATCCCTGCCCCCGTGGCGACCGCGCCGGCGACCGCCGCGTTCGAGCCGAGCTCCATCGCTATGCGGGGTTTGAAGCCGGCCGCCGCCAAACAGCCTTCGACAACCTCCCGGGTCGCCGAGCCGCGTTCCCGCATGATGAATGGCCGGTTCGCCAGGGCTGCGGGCTCTACCTCGCCCGTAATCGAGCACTCGGAGACGGCGGCCGCCGGTACCAACTCTTCTTCTTCGATCACCACCGAGTCTACGCGGGGTTCGTCCACTTCCCGGCCTACGACTGCCACCTCGATCCTGCGTTCCAGCAAGGCGGTCAGCGTCTCCTCCGTATCGCCAATGTGTACGTCCAGAGAGACCTCCGGGTACTCGGCGGCGAACCGCACGGCCAGTCGGGGCAGCAGGTACTCGCCCGGCGTAGAGGAAGCCCCGACCAGCAACCGCCCGTGCGGGGCGGAGTGACGCGCCATCTCTTCTTCCAGCGTCTCCAGCGCCTCCAGCACCCGCCGCGCGTGCCCGGCCAGACACTCCCCGGCAGGGGTAGCCCGCGCGCCGCGGCCCCGTGCCAGCAGCGCCACCCCGAAGCGTTCTTCCAGCGCGTGCAGGTGGTTGGAGACCGCGGGCTGCGTTATGCCCAACTCCCGCCCGGCCGCCGAAAACGAACCCCGATCCAGCACACACAGAAAGACGCGCAGGCTTTGTATGCTGATTCCCACGCCCCGCAAAGTATCACGCAAAAGTTTTAGGTTCAATAATCTTCGGCAAAAACATCGGATTTACAGGATACGAACAAAGGCGGATAAACTCCAAAACGATTATCCACGCGGCACCGGAATGGTTACGGTTTCTCCGCCGTAGCCGTTCTTCGAGTCCCGGGCTTCGACGGTGATCTCGTTTACGTCCTGTGGGATCTCCAACCCCGTCTGGGTGCGGGTGAACGGCTGTTCGTTGGGATGCGCGTGCATCAGTTCGTGCTTGCCGAGGACCGTTCCGTCGGGGGTCAGGACCCGCCATCCGTCCGCGTAGCGCTCCGGCGAGTCGTAGGGGGAGGAGATCGTTACGGAGAGCGACCAGGTGTCGCCGCCGGACGGTTCGAGCTCTGCCTCTACGACATCGGAGTACTTCTGCGTGCTCGATTGCCCGGTTGTGGTCGTGCCGCCTTGTGGTTCGCCGGACGAGTTTTGCGTGGACTGTCCTCCGCAGGCGGCCAGTAAGAGCAGCGTGGTTACGCAGAGCGCCAGAACTGCGGTGCGGATCGGCAATATCTTCTGTATCAAAGATTTCCTCCTTCGAAACTATCTCACGGTGTTCTACGGATCACGCGGCTGGAAGGATCTGTCTGCGTCCTCGGTGTCCGCCCATTGGGTATCTACGCCAGGTCGGTGGCCCGCGACGGTGATCTGGCTTACCAAACCTTCCGTAACAGAGTTGCTCTATGAGACCTTGTCACCGTACTGTGTAGCCGTGAACTTCGAGACGGAGAGTGCGAGAGGAGCGATGCGCCTACTGAATGCGGCTCTTGGGGTAGGACGTGGGATCTATTAAAAGGCGATGGATTCTGCTGCTCGGCGTGACGGTTTTCGGGGTCGTGGCATTGGCGATTCCCGATGTTCGCCAGGCGCTCGCCGGTCTCCTCGACCTCGTATCGAGTAGCGACGGGGCGGAGATCCGGGCCGCCATTCAGAGTTACGGACCGCTGGCGCCTCTGGCTTCCGTGGCCCTGATCCTGCTGCACATGGTGATCCCGTTCCCCGCGGAGCTGATGGCTCTCGCCAACGGCCTGGCGTTCGGTTTCTGGGGTGGCCTGGCCGTGAGCTGGAGCGGGTTCATGCTCTCCGCCCTCGTTATGTACGGCGCCGGTAGCCTGTGGGGCCGGCCTCTACTCGTGCGTGTAGTTCCCCGGCGGCAAAGGGAACGGCTCGATGGCTGGCTCGCGCGGGAAGGCGTTTTTCCGCTGCTCGCGGTGCGCCTGGTGCCCCTCGTACCCTTCAACACCGTCTGCCTGGCGGCGGGCGTAATCCGCGCCCCGTTCTGGACCTACGCCTGGACCACCGGCGTCGGCATCCTGCCGCTCGGGATTCTCCTCACCCTGTTCGGGAGCCGGCTCGGTGAGAGCACCTTACGATTTGGAGCGGCCTTCTGGGTGCCGAACGCGGTCTTCCTGTCCCTGATACTGGCGACCTGGTGGGTCCTCCGCCGGCGCGGCCTCCAGTCGGGTTGAACGGTTTTCGGAAACTGCGTCCGGCCTGCAACGCCCCGGTTTGCGAAGCCTTCCACCCTGGGGCAAGCTAATGAGCATGAAGGTTCTCCCTGAATGGGCCTGGAATCGGCGAGACACAAGGCTCCGGCGCGCAACGACGGAGGCAAATCTCGCTTGATCTCGCGCATCGTCGTCACGGCCAAGAAGCTGAACTCCCGTCTCCGTCCGTCTGCCCGACGACGTTTGGATCTCCTCGCCGTTACCCTGCTCGTCGTCCTTACGGTGTTCGCCGAGTGGAGCCTTCTACGCGGCGGAACCGTTGTCGGGACGGATGCCGTTACACAGTACATCCCGTGGTATTCGTTTCTCGGCGAACAACTGCGCTCCGGCGAAGTCCCAGGATGGAATCCTTACCAGCTTTCGGGCACCCCGTTCGCCGCCGATCCCCTCTCCGGCTGGACCTACCTGCCCGCGATGGTGTTCTTTACCTTTCTACCGCTGGTCTCCGCGGCCAAGGTATACCTGTTCTTCCACCCGCTCCTGGCCGGGCTCGGCGCGCACGCGCTCGCGCGGGCCCTCCGGATAAACGTGGCGGGCGCCCTGCTGGCGGCCGTGGCTTACGAGTACGTCGGCTACGTTTACGTCCGCAATACCTGCTGCTTCGCGTACGTCAGCGTCCTCGCCTGGCTGCCGTTCGCGATCCTGGGTACGGAGCTGGCGATCCGAAGCAAAAGCTGGCTGCGCCGGGGGCTGTGGTGGGCGGTATCGGGGCTGGCGATCAGCCAGATACTCGCCGCGTGGCTCGGACAGGGCTCCTACTACGCCCTGCTCGGTCTGGGTGGCTACGTGGCGTACCGCACGCTCTTGTTTCCTCCAGATGACACCTGGAATCTGTGGAGACGAACCTCCGGGCTCGTGATGCACGGCAGCGCGGTGCTCCTGTTCGGTTTCGGACTCGCGGCCGCGGGCATCCTCCCGAGGCTGCAGTACAACGCGCGCTCCAACTTGGCCGGCGGTTACCCGGATTCGGGTCCCGGTTTCGGTGGCGGATGGTCCATCGCTGACTGGGAGAAGCTGTTCGTAACGCCCGGCTTTTTCTACGCCGGCAGCGCGACCCTGGCGCTGGCGCTCGTGGCCCCGCTGGTCGTCCGCCGATGGCACGCGGTACCCTACTTCACGTTCCTCGCGCTCTTCGCGCTTACACTCTCGGGCACAGGGTACACGCTGGTACACTCCCTTCTGTACCTGCTGCCCAACTTCGAGAGCCTGCAACCTCACTACCCGCAGCGCTCGCTGCTGATCTTCTATCTGCCCGCGGTGCTGCTCGCCGGTGCGACGGTGAGCAGCCTGGGCAAACGTGCGCGTAGTGTGCCTTATCTGGTAGTCCTGCCCGTCCTGGCGGCGGTTTTCCTCGTAACCCGGAGTACCGTAGAACTCCCGATTGAGGAGCTAGAAGACCTGACACCAGAAAATCCCGATGATGCCGGCCTCTGGGATGCGCCGCTGCCGTTCCTGCTCGAAAACGGCGTCGCGCTCCTGCCGGGGTCCCTCTTGGTGTTGGCCCTGGTCCTCGTATTCGTGACGGCTTATGCCCTGATCCCGCACCGGTTCTGGATATTGCGTGGCCTCGCCGCCACGCTCCTGGCGCTCGCCGTGTTCACCGATCTCTACTCTGTGGGGAAGGCCGTCATAGAGGACAACGGCGGGGATCAGACGGCAGACCAGATCATAAGCACGGACCTCGGCGACTACTACGACCCTACGGATGCCACCCGGCTCCTGCGTCCAGAGGGCGAAGAGCCCTTCCGGTTCGTCGCTTACGATCCAGGCCTGCGCTACCAGAGGCATTTCATGGAGCCTAAAGTTCGGGCACTCGAAGCGGAGGGGCGGCCAACGGCCCTGCGGATACAGAGCACCCAGATCTACCACGCGGTCCACCTCGCCCGCTATGACGAGTACCTCGAAACGATGAACGGCGGGGCGCAGAATTATCACAGCGCCAACGTACTCCCCGAAGGCCTCGACTCTCCCCTGCTGGACCTGCTCAACACCCGCCGCGTCGTGGTCCCCTCGGACCTCTCCGGCCCCGACGCGGCAAGCCTCGAACGCCTGAAAAACGCCTACCCGACCATTTACCAGAACGAACGGGTGAGGGTGCTGGAGCACGAAGACGCCCTGCCGCGAGCCTGGATCGTCCACTCCGCCCGGCAGATGGAACCCAACGAGGCGCTAAAGTCGTTGGGCTCGGGAGAGATAAATCCCAGAGAAACGGCTCTTCTTGAGAGAGAGCCTCCGCCCCTCGGCGATCCAGACAACACGCTAGCCGACCGGGTCGAGATCGAGTCTTATAATCCCGACCGTATAGAGCTCGACGTCTTCACGGGAGTGCGGAGTCTATTGGTGATGAGCGAGGTCTACTATCCGGCCTGGAAGGCTTACGTCGATGGCGAACCCGTTCCGCTCTATCGGGCCAACCACCTGTTCCGGGGCGTGCCGATTCCTCAAGGCGAACACACCGTCGAGCTGCGCTACGAGTCGGCTTCTTTGCGGGCGGGAATAGCGATTTCTTCGCTCGTGGGGCTGATCTTTATCGCGCTGGCGGCGGCTAATTTTGTCCGGGGTTGGCGAAAGAGGACAGAAGGTCGAGGGTGATCCGTCGAGAACTAACCTGGGCGGAGCATGGGTCTTTTGGGCTCGGCGAATCTTCGCCGGTGCCGAACCAGAGTACGAACAGAGTATAGACTCCTGTCGTGCGTCCTAAAGGTCTCTTTGGTTGGCTCGGTTGGTTTCTGGTCAGGTTTCGCTACGTGGTGGTGTTGTTCTGGGCCGGTGCGGCGCTGGTCGCCTACCTATACCTGCCGCCGCTGGCGGGCAACACGACTGGGAGTCTCTCGGACTTGGTGCCAGAGTCGGCTCCGGCGGCGCAGGCCGAGCAGGTAGGGGGCGCGCCGCACCTCACCGGGCCGGTCGAACCGCCGGCCATCCTGGTCTACTCGAACCCCCAGGGGTTTACGCGGGCCGACGTGCGGGAGATGCGGGCCGGCCTCCGGTACTTGAACGGCCCCTGGCAACCCTATCGTCTGGATCGGGCGGTGCCGCTCGCGATCCGCAACGAGGAAGACCCGACGCGAATAGGCTCCGGACTGTTAGGCCAGCGAGTGCTGCCCGTCCTGCTCTCCTTCGAAACCGGGTCGAGTCCGACCGGCATTTCGACCGGCGTCCGGGAGACCAAGGAGGCGTTGAGCCAGGGGACGTTGGATGCGGAGGTTACCGGCGTCTTGCCGGTCCAAGCCGACACCAACGACCTGATCCAGGGTAATCTGGAGTTGGTGACGGTCGTCACGGCGCTCGCTATCTTCCTCATCGTGGCGCTAACCTACCGGAGCCTGGTCGCCCCCCTCATACCGCTCGCCAGCATCGGGCTCTCGGCGTTCTTGACGCTTCGTATCCTGGGTTGGCTGGCGGTCGAGAAGGGGATAACCGTGCCCTCGCAGGTCGAGCCGATAATCGTCGTTTTGCTCTTCGGCGTCGGGACGGACTACGCCCTGTTTCTGCTCTCCCGCACCCGTCAGGCGCTCGGAGAGGGAGCCAGGCGCACCGAAGCGGCACTCGTCGCGGTAGAGAGGGTCGGCGGGGTGCTGTTCTCCTCGGCGGCGGTACTGGTCGTCGCCTTTATGCTGCTCGTCTTCGCGCAGCTCGGCCTCTACCGGGCTCTCGGTCCGGGACTGGCCTTCGCCCTACTCCTGGTCTTCGTCGTTACCCTGACCCTGGTTCCGGCACTGCTGGCTATCCTGGGATCTCTAGCTTTTGGGAGGACCGCGCTGGTGCCGCGCACCTCGTCGGTTTACGTCTCGTTGTTGCGACGTCCGGGACTGGTCGCCGGGGTTCTGATAATAGTCTTTACGGTGGCGGCCTCGGGTACGCACTTCCTGCGGGTGGGCTTTGATCTCCTGGCGAACCTGCCCGATAGCGCCCCGGCTACCCGGGGCTATGAGGATCTCACCCGGGAGTTCCCCGGTGGGCTGCTCTCGCCGGTCAACGTGGTGATAGAAGGTGAAGACCTGGACGATAAGCAAGACGCCCTGCTGAGGTTACAGCAGGAGATGCAGACCGAGTTGCTGCGTTCCGGCGAGCTTGCCACCGCCGTTCTAGGTCCCCAGTACGACGGCCAGATCTCCGGCATAGACTTCATCACCCGGGACGGATCTGCGGCCCGCGTCCTACTCGTCGTCTACGGTGCGCCCTACTCGCCGACGGCCCTGGACCAGGCCGGGCAACTTCAGCAGGAACTTCCAGCACTCCTCGACCGGGCGGGATTGGAAGACGCAACTGGTGTGGTCGGGGGACAAACGGCGCTCGCCGCGGCGGCCCGGGACACCTCGGAGGCGGACCTCAAGCGACTCGCCCCGATGGTCTTCGGCGCCGTGTTCGTCGTACTCGCCTTGCTCCTGCGCACACCTGTTGCGCCGCTCTACCTGCTGGGCGCCACAGCTCTCAGCCTGGCCGCCACTATAGGCGTCTCGACCTTGCTCTTCCAGAACGTCCTCGGACATGGCGGCGTCGTCTACTACGTGCCCTTCGCCCTCTTTCTGCTCCTTGTCGCCCTGGGTAGCGACTACAACATCTTCATCATGGCCGCCATCCGGGAGGAGGCCGAGACGAAACCATTACGAGAGGCCGTCACGGCCGCCCTGGCGAACACCGGACCAACCATCAGCGCCGCAGGGGTCGTGCTCGCGGGCTCCTTCTTCCTGCTGACGCTCATACCCCTGCGGGACTTCTTCCAGATCGGGGTCGCGATGGCTATCGGCATACTGCTGGACGCGTTCGTGATCCGGACTCTCCTCGTTCCCTCTCTAGCCCTACTCGCCGGACCCCGCGGCTTCTGGCCCAGAAAAGTGAAGCCTTGAGCATCCGGCGAGCCGAGGCGAAATTCTCGCGACGCCAGTTCATCAAGGGAGTGGTGGCCCTGACAGCAGCGGGAACCGCGCCCGCGTTGCTACTCTCCTGCTCACGAGAACCCCGGTCGGACCGCCGACCCGAGCACGTGATCCTGGTGGACTGGGACGGTCTCGATCCAGCTTACCTCGACCGGGCCCCGACGCCCAGCCTGGACGAACTGGCGAGACGGGGAAGCCTCTCTACCGCCCGAGGTACCTTCCCAACGCTCTCCAACCCCTCCCGGGCCTCGATGGCTACCGGAGCCTACCCCGAAGTCCACGGGAACGCCGCCTACTATCTGAACCGGCAGACCGGCCGGGTCGTGGGCGAAGAACGCACGCTACAGGCCGAAACGGTGGCCGAGGCGCTCGTAGAGGCAGGTAAGAATATTGTGTCAATACAGTGGTATACAGTGCAAGGCCACGGTGTCGCTTTCGGAGCGTCGGATCGACTTTACGTCGAGCCCGGCGGCCTGTTCGCCGCCCGCGTGGACGCGGCCATAAAAGTATTAGAGAGGCAACTCGTAGACTCGGGCGGTCGGAAAGTTACGGTGCCGAAGATCCCGGACTTTCTGGCTGTGTACGGTTCGGATCTGGACGACGTGGGACATGCGGAGGGACCGGATGGACCGAATATCGTTCCTCTTGTGGCGGAGATGGACCGTCAACTCGGTCGTCTAGTGCAGGCTACAAGGAATGTAGGTATCTACGAGCGCACGGCCTTTATCGTGACCAGCGATCATGGCATGACGCGGTGGGCGCGAGATCTCACCCAGGAGCTTCTCATCGCAATCGCCGACACTGGATACACTCCAGAGGTCGTTACGCCGGGCAACGCACCAGGACTGGCTACCGAAGTGGTGATCGTGCCCGGAGCCGTGAGGATCGCCAACCTCTTCCTGCGCGGCAGGGCCGAAGCGTCCGGTCGAAGACGGCAGATAGAAAGAGCCCTTGAAAGGATGCCACACGTCGCCAGCGTCCTCGGTGAATCCGATCTCCAAGAACTACAGGCCGGCCGGAAGGTGGGGGATCTCGTCGTTGAGGCCGAGGAGCCTTGGGGCTTCATACCGCCGCGAAAGGCCGGGGGCGGAACCGGAGGCGCACACGGGAGCATGGAGGAGATGCAGGTGCCGCTGTTGTTCTCGGGCGCGGGGTTTCGTCAAGACGCTGCACCTCGCGATCCGCAGATTGTGGACATGGCCCCGACTATCTGTGCTCTGCTTGGTGTGCGACCGCCGAAAGACGCCCACGGCAGGGCTCTCTTGGAGACGGTGGGTTTCTGAACGACGTCGGAGATTACTCGGTAGCCCGGACGTAGTAGCCGCGCTCGTTGAGCGGACCGAAGAAAAAGCCCATGTAAGTAGCGCCTCGCATGGTGTTGAAGATTAGGGCCGCCCCGTTGTAGTCGAGCAGGGCCTCCGTATCGGTGAACTCCGCGGTAACGGCGTCGTATTCGGCGTAGCGGGCTTTCAGGTCCTGGGCTATGAGCTCGTAGTCGGCTTTGCTCCTGGCCCGGGTGTCTATAAGTAGCCGGGCGGCGCGTACCTCTCCCTGCCGGACCGTACTCTGCTCCAGGACTTCGTACCGGGGCGATCTCTCCGGCCGCTCGAAGTTGCCTATCCGGGTTACCGTGGAAGAGGTGGACGGAACCCGCGTCTCCTCCGCTACCCGGACGGCGACGGGTGCGGGACCCAGCTCCGGCATCCGGAGCGTATGTACCGGCTCGCCGGTACGCCAAAGGGTGACCGCCGCAACGGCGACTATCAGGGTCAGGGCCAGGATCGCTGCGCGGAGCAAAGGATCTCCTTTCTCACGAGCAGTATATCTTCCGGCGGACGAAACAGTTTATGGAGCGGGTCCCCGCGTCCAGGCCCGGTTCGTTTACGTGACCGGTATGACCCGATGCCTTGCAAGGTGGCGAGTAGAGTCGGTCAGATTTGCGTGGTGTAATAGAATATCGGGGTTGGAAATTTGCACATTTAAGGAGAGTGTTTGATGCCTGAAAGGACTTACGACGTAGCCGTGATCGGGTCCGGCCCCGCCGGATACACGGCGGCCCTGTACGCAGCACGCGCCAACCTTGACGTGGTGGTCTTCCAGGGGTTCGAGATGGGCGGACAGCTCATGCTCACTTCAGACGTGGAGAACTATCCTGGCTTCGAAGAGGGCATCATGGGACCGGATATGATGGACAAGTTCGAGGCCCAGGCCGCCCGCTTCGGGGCGGAGATGCGCCCGGACAACGTCGAGCGCGTGGACTTCTCCGAGCGTCCGTTCAAGCTGTGGGATGAGGATGGGGACGAGCCGGTCATGGCGAAGTCGGTCATCATCGCCACGGGGGCCAAGGCCAAGTGGCTCGGGTTGGAGAGCGAGCAACGCCTGATGGGCCGGGGCGTGAGCGGCTGCGCGACGTGCGACGGCTTCTTCTTCAAGGACAAGCGGGTCGCGGTCGTCGGCGGGGGAGATACGGCGATGGAAGAGGCGAATTTCCTCGCCAGGTACGCCAGCGAGGTCGTCCTGATCCACCGGCGCGACACCTTCCGGGCGTCCAAGATCATGCTCGATAGGGCGTGGAAGAACCCCAAGATCACCTTCCTCACCGACACGGTCGTCGAAGAGATCCTGGGCGAGAACTCCGTCGAGGGTATCCGGGTAAGGAACGCCAAGACCGGCGAGGAAGAGACCCTCCAGATGGACGGCTTCTTTACGGCCATCGGTCACGAGCCGGCCACCAAGCTCTTCGCGGGCCAGGTCGAGATGGACGAGGGTGGTTACATACTCCAGAAGCAGCACACCATGACGAGCGTTCCCGGCGTCTTTGCGGCGGGCGACGTCTCCGACACGCGCTACCGGCAGGCCGTGACCGCGGCAGGGGACGGCTGCATGGCGGCCATCGACGCCGAGCGCTGGATGGAGGAGCAGGGCGAGGCCGAGGGCGCCGAAGACCCCGGCGTCTGGACGGCCGCCGCCGACCGCGAAGGCAGCGCGCCCAGGGTCTGACCGGCGTTCCAGCCTAGCAAAGCCGAAGACGGAATATAGACCCCCGACAGTGACGTTAGGGCACGCCCGCAAGATACGTGTCCTGGCGTGTATCGCGTCTGTCGCG
>JALYGE010000152.1 GCA_030777225.1 Actinomycetota bacterium | reverse complement strand
TACCTCGCCCTCGTCCAGGTCCGGTTTGGTCGAGTCCAGGGCCACCACTTTCGCCTCGCCTTCGGGAGTAGTAACCGTGGTCGAGCTGCTGCGGGAGCCGAAGAGTTCCTCGAAGTACCGGTAGCCGACGTTGCGGGCGTCGTGGCTGCCCATGATGTACCGGACGTTCGGGCACTCCAGGCGGTTCATATACTCTCTGGCCTGCTCGAACTCGTTACGGTAGCCCTCGCCGGTCAGGTCTCCGACGACCGCCACGAGGTCCGGCTCCAGCCGGTTGGTCTCCTCGATCACGTTATCCAGGAGATCCGGCCTGAACTTCCCTCCCTCTTCGACGTGGACGTCCGACATCTGGACTATCTTCACTCAGCACTCCCTTTCTCGGGTTCACGTCCGTAGGGACCTATACCCGTCGCCGGTTACCGGGACACTCCCGCCAGAAACTCTTTCGCTTCCCGGATCCGGGCCTCCACCGAACCCGGCGAGGTGGAACCGGCGGACTTTTTGTTCGCGACGCTCCCCCGCGGTGTGAACAAATCCTCAGGGAGTTCCGCGAGCGCCGGATGCGCCGCCGATAGCTCTTCCCGTGGAACCTCCTCGAGCCCGACCCCTAACTCCTCGCACCGCTTCACGAGCGCGCCCACCGCCCGATGCGCCTCCCTGAACGGCACGCCCCGCGCCGCCAGGAAATCCGCCAGCTCCGTCGCCAGCGCGAAACCTCCGGCGCACGCCTCCATTCGTCCTCCGTGAAAACGCGCCGTCCGCAGCATCTCCGGCAACACGGCGAGCATCGTTAGCACCGAGTCAACGGCGTCGAAGACGGGTTCCTTGTCTTCCTGAAGGTCTTTCGAATAGCCGGGCGGCAGTCCTTTGAGCGTGATGAGCAGGGCGTTGAGGTTTCCGATGAGGCGTCCGGCTTTGCCCCGCATCAACTCGTAAGCATCCGGGTTCTTTTTCTGCGGCATGATGGAGGAGCCGGAAGAGTAAGAGTCGTCGAGAGTCGCGAAGCCGAACTCCGCGCTGGTCCACAGCACCCACTCCTCCCCGATCTGCGAGAGATGCACCCCGAGCACCGCGCAGGCGTAGAGCAGGTCCAGCGCGAAGTCGCGCTCGGAGACGGCGTCGAGCGAGTTGGTGAGTGGCTCCATCCCGAGATCCGCCGCGGTTGCCGCCGGGTCTATCGGGTGCGGGGTCCCGCCGAGCGCCGCCGCCCCGAGCGGCGAGACGTTGGCCGCCTCGCGGGCCGCCTCCAACCGCCGGAGATCTCGTCTAAAAGCCTCGAAATGGGCCAGCAGGTGGTGTGACAGCAGGATCGGCTGCGCCCGCTGCAAGTGCGTGTAGCCGGGAAGAATGAGATCCCGATTTCTCTCCGCCGCCTCCACCAACGCCCACATCGCGTCGAGCAGACCGCGCTCTATCTCCCCCGCCGCCTCCCGCACAAAGAGGTGCAGGTCGAGCGCCACCTGGTCGTTGCGGCTGCGGCCCGTGTGCAACTTGAGCGCCACATCTCCCACCAACTCCCGAAGCCGCCGCTCTACAGCCGTGTGTACGTCCTCGTCGGCCAGGGTCCACGAGAACTCGCCCGACTCGACCTCCCCCAGCACCGCTTCGAGGCCCCTTACGAGTTCCGCAGACTCTTCCTCCGTGAGGATTCCTTGCTTCCCGAGCATCCGGGCGTGGGCGATGGAGCCCCGGATGTCGTAGGGTGCCAGCCGGACGTCGAAGGAGATGGAGGCGTTCAACCGCTCGAAGGCCTCCGACGGCGTGGAACCGAACCTGCCGCCCCACAGCGGCTGCCTGTCTTTCTCGCTCATAGACTCAGAGTTTAGCGGAATCAGCGATCGTTCTTTCCACCATGCCGGCGATCAGCAACATGATGCTATTTATACACAAACTCCGAGGCTTCTCCTCGGAGTGAGAGGTTGGATAAAGGTTCTTTACCGGGCTGTTGCAAAAGGCTCGATAGGCTTCGGACTGATAGTGATAACGTGTAACGTTGTACCCGGGAGCTACGTCGTATTGCTCGGCGCTCTCGGGGTTGAACTGGAGGGCCTTTCGAGGCAGTCCGGCCTGAAGTTTTTCAGACGGTCTCCGCGGCCGACAGGTTCGCAGTGGAGTTGTTCTGGAGCAGGTCTCTCTGGTACTTCCTGACGGCGGCTTTGAGGGTGCTAAGGCCGAGCGTCACGTTACGGGTGCGGCTGCCGACGAGATCTCGCCCCACGCTATCCACGAACTGCTCGTAATCCAGGGCGAGCACCTCTTCCATCGTGAGGCCCTCCTGGTCAACCCTCTCCAGGATCATGCTGGAGCCCGCCATGCTCAAAGTGTCGCCCTCGCCGGTGAAGGCGACCTCCTCTATTTTCCCGCCTTTATTGCCTTTGAGGTAGATCACCACAGAACCGCCACACTCCGGGCTGCCGCCGGGCATGATGACGTCCGCGCCGTCAAGAACCCCCTGGTGGCGGGGATTCTTGACGTGGTCCACGAGGAACTCGAGGCGCTGTTTGCGGTCCAAATTTCTACCGCTCGATGGGGGCCCGCACGGAGTTGCCCCACTCGGTCCAGGAGCCGTCGTAGTTGCGGACGTTGCTGTAGCCGAGGAGGTAATTGAGCACGAACCAAGTGTGGCTGCTCCGCTCCCCGATGCGGCAGTACGCTATGACTTCCTCGTCGCCGGAGAGACCGGCCTTGCCCTCGTAGATCTCCCGCAGCTCGTCGGCGCTCTTGAAGGTGC
>JALYGE010000151.1 GCA_030777225.1 Actinomycetota bacterium | reverse complement strand
CTGCCGGCTGAGCTACAGGGGCATATTCGGTTATGGGGGCGGGAGGATTCGAACCTCCGTAGGCGAAGCCGGCAGATTTACAGTCTGCTCCCTTTGGCCGCTCGGGCACACCCCCCGGCCGCGACCGAGGCTCCCGCCCCGAAACGCCCGGATATGGTAACAAACAGCTACAACTTTTCAACAGGGGCGAAAGCAGAGCCCGGGAAGGGATTCGAACCCCCGACCGGCCGCTTACAAGGCGGCTGCTCTACCTCTGAGCTACCCGGGCGCAAGAGCCGTCAGCTTGTCAGCATTTCAGCCTGTCAGCTATTGAGTATAACCTAGCTGCTGTCAGCTCTCCGGCGCACCTCTTCCAGTTTCTGCCGGACTTCGAGGGATAGCCGGTCGCCGATGCTCGACCGGCGGCGCGTTTCGGGGTAGCGGGTGAGGGCCGGCAGCTCATCGAGCAGGTCGCCGAACTCGCGCGGGGTGGCGCGGACGGCCCCCCGAGCCAGGACGGTGCGTTGAAGCGCGAAGTCGCCCGTGTAGACCGTTGCGGTGCCAGGGCGGTTGTCGAGCAGACGCTCTATGACGTCGTCGGCGGACTGTCCGGGCGCGCTGTAGATGACACGCACCGCGCCACCCGCTAGTAGCTCCGTTCTCTCGACTTCCGGGCTCCGGTGGGCGTCGAAGACGAGGATCATCTCCCGCCCCGTCCAGCCTGCCGCCTTGAGCGTGTCGTTTATCAGCAACTCGCGGGCCGCCACGAAGTCGCCGGCCTTCCGGTAGCGATCGAGGGCGCCGATCAGATTGTAGCCGTCCAGGATCAGGGCCACCCGCGTTGCCTCCGCGCCTCGTACAACAACACCGCCGCCGCCACCGAGACATTGAGCGACTCCACAGAACCGAGCATCGGAATGGAGATCTCCCCGTCACACCCCTCGCGCACCAGGCGTCGCACCCCGCGTCCCTCGCTCCCGAGCACCAGGCCAACCGGTCCGGCGAGGTCCACACTCGTGTAACTCTCCCCACCGGCCTCTGCCGCGTAGACCCACAGGCCGGCCTTTTTCATCCGGTCCACCGCCCGCCGCAGGTTCGTCTCCCGGGCGACCCGGACGTGCTCGCTCGCCCCCGCGCTCGCCTTTACCGCCGCGGCCGTAACACCGACGGCTTTGTCCTTCGGGATCACCACGCCGCCCGCACCCGCCCCATCGGCCACCCGCAACACCGCGCCCAGGTTCCGGGGGTCGGTGACGCTATCCAGTACGAGCACCAGAGGGCTTTCGGTCGCCAGCACCTCCTCCAGCCCCGAGTAAGGATACGGGCTCACGCGCGCAGCGACGCCCTGGTGGGCGCCGCCACGGGTCAGCTCGTCAACGTGATTTCGAGGGGGGTTTTTGAGCGGGACGCCGCGTTTGTGGGCTTCGGAGGAAACCTCTCTGCTAGACGAAGCGTCCAGGACTTCGTATACCGTACGTCGGTCGCTATGCAGCGCCTCGATTACCGGCCGGATGCCGTAGATGATCTCCTGCTTCAAGTGGCTACCGGCGGTTCAGGATGGGGCCTTCGGAGGTATCCTCGACCGCCCAGCCCTCCTCGGCCAGTTCGTCCCGGATTCCATCGGCGGATGCCCAGTCTTTCTCGCGGCGCGCCAGCTCGCGACGGGCGACCTTCTCCAGAACGTCTTCTCCGGGATCCTCCTCGTAGCGGATGCTCACGCCATCGACCTCCACGACCTGCTCTTCCGAGAGGTCGAACCCGAAGATAGCAAGTATCTCGCCCAGCGCGTCTTTGAGGGAAGCGAACTCGCCGGCGGCCTGGGGACGGGTGGAGATCTCCTGCCCGGCCCGCCGGACAGCCTCGAATACGGCGGCGAGGGCCTCAGGCGTGTTGAAGTCGTCCTGCATCGCCGCGTCGAACTTCTCGCGAAGCTCCGTAGTCAGTTGCGCCGAGAGCTCCGAGTCGTCGAGCGCCTCGGAGCTCTGGCGGTAGAAGCGCATCAGGCCCTCGTAGGAGCGGCGCTTCTCCTCCAGGATCTCCTCAGAGTAATCTATTGGCTGCGAGTAGTGGCTTTGCAAAAACCACATCCTCAGGGCGTTGCGCCCGTGGATCTCGACGGCCCGTTTTACGTCCAGGATGTTGCCCAAGGACTTTGCCATCTTGTCGTCGGCCAGCGTAACCATCCCGTGATGCGCCCAGGCCCGGACGAAACTATGCTCCGGGTGCGCCCCGGCGCTCTGGGCCAACTCATTCTCGTGGTGCGGAAAGCGCAGGTCCGTACCGCCGCCGTGAATGTCCGCACCGCCCGGCAGGTGCTTCTCGACCATCGCCGAGCACTCGATGTGCCACCCGGGACGCCCAGATCCCCACGGGCTCTCCCACGAGGGCTCTCCCGGCTTCGACGCCTTCCAGAGCGTGAAATCCAGCGGGCTCTTTTTATATCCGGTATCCGCCTTCTCGGAGTCGCGCATCTCTTCGGGACGTTGCCGGGATAGCGCCCCATACTTTAAAAAGCTCTCGACGGAGTAGTACACGTCCCCGTTTCCGGGCGCGTAGGCGTGGCCGGCCCCGATCAGGTCTTCTATAAGCGAGATTATCTCCGGTATGTGCTCGGTCGCCCGCGGTTCCACATCCGGCAGCCCGACCCCCATCAGATCCAGCCGGTCGTGGAAAGACTCGGTGTAGCGGTCCACGACTTCTTTCCAGGAGACGCCCTCCTCGTGGGCCTTCGCGATGATCTTGTCTTCTATGTCCGTTATGTTCTGGACGAAAGTAACCTCGTAGCCCCGGCTCTTGAGGTACCGAACGACCACGTCCCAGAAGAGCGGCGCCCGCGCGTTACCGATGTGGATGTCGTTGTAGACCGTCGGGCCGCATACATAGAGGCCGACCCTGCCGTTATGCCCGATTTCGACGTCGCCACCGCTCAAGGTATCGTGTACGCGCACGCTCATACCCGTAGTCTAGCCTCTCTCGTTCGCTCTATCCTGATCCGCGCCTCTTCCGCGCCGAGCACCGTGAGGATATAGGCGATTTCGGGTCCCCGGCTGCGGCCCGTGAGCGCGAGCCGCAGCGGATGAAGCAGGTCTCGGGTCTTTATCCTCTCTTCTTTCGCCCAGGCTCGTAACCCGGCGACGAACCCCCTGGCGCTTTCCAGACCCTCGACGCTGTTTTCCTTGAGGGCCTCGTAAGCGTGCGCGAACACCATATCCGCACTCTCCGGCAACTCGTGGACGAACTCCGTAGGGTCCACCGGACCGACGATCTCCCGCAGCAACCGCGGCGCCTCCGAGAGCAGCCGCATCTCTTGCTGTAGTGTCTCTACCGCGATGTTCTCCTTGCCTTCTGGCAGCGGCTCCTCCAGGAAAGGCTTCAGACGCAGCCGCAACTCCTCCGGCGATAGCCCGCGAAGGTGGTGGGCGTTGAGGGAGAGGAGCCGGTCCGCATCGAAGGTGGCCGGGCTCGCCCGGCAGCGTGAGGGGTCCCACTCCCGCACCAACTCCGGCAGGTCGGCGAACTCTTCTCTCCCCTCTGAATGCGTCCAACCAAGGAGCGCCAGATGGTTGATGAGGGCCTCCGGCAGGTATCCCTCGTCCCGGTAGGCGGTGATGCTTTCAGCGCCGTGACGTTTGGAGAGCTTCTTGCCGTCCGGGCCGAGGATGAGACCTAGATGTATGAAGACCGGCTCCTCCGTACCGAGCGCCCGGTAGAGAAGGGTCTGTCGGGCGGTGTTGGAGAGATGCTCTTCGCCCCGGATGACGTGGCTGATCCCCATCTCCAGGTCGTCCACCACCGCCGCGAAATTGTAAGAAGGCGTGCCGTCGGACTTGAAGATCACGAAGTCCCCAACCTTTCCGAACGGGACCTCCCCCCGCAGTCCGTCCCGGAAGCTACCCTGTCGGGCCGGTGGCCGGAAGTACAGCGCCCGACGCCCCTCTTCGTCCGCTGCCTCGTAGACCAGTCCCTTCTCCGATAGCTGACTTGCAGCTTTCTCGTACAGCTCGGTCCGTTCGCTCTGCCGATACGGCCCCTCATCGAAGGAGAGGCCGAGCCAGCGGAGGTCCTCTAGCTGCGCCTCCTCGAACTCGCGGCGGCTGCGCGCCCGGTCAGTGTCCTCGATGCGGAGAACGAGCGACCCGCCGTGGTAACGGGCGAAGAGGTAGTTGAAGAGCGCGGTGCGGGCGCCGCCGGGGTGGAGCATGCCCGTGGGACTCGGGGCGAAACGGACCCGGACCCCACTCAATGGCTCTCCAGCAGGCAGACGGCCTGGGCAGCTATGCCTTCCCCGCGGCCGGTAAAGCCCAGCCGTTCAGACGTCGTGCCCCGGACGCCCACCTGAGACTTCTCGACGCCCAGGGCGTCGGCCAGCTTCTCGCGCAACGCGTCCCTGTGCTCCCGAATCTTGGGCCGCTCACAGACCACAACCGCGTCCACGTTGGCGACGGTCCATTTTTCTCCGACCAGTTCGCGGACGTTTTTCAGGAACTCTATAGAGTCGGCGTCTTTGTAGCGCGGGTCGGTGTCCGGGAAGTAGTGACCGATGTCCTCCAGGCCGGCGGCGCCGAGCAGGGCGTCCGTTACGGCGTGGGCCAGGACATCGGCGTCGGAGTGTCCGGCGAGCCCTTTCTCGAAGGGGATCTCCACGCCGCCCAGGATGAGCTTCCGGTCCTCTTCCGGCACGGCGAAAGCGTGAACGTCCACGCCCAGGCCGACCCTGAAGCTCAGCGCCGCACCCCGCCGCGGGACATCAGGATCGCCTCGGCGAGCACCAAGTCCTCCGGCGAGGTGAGCTTTACATTCGTCTTCTCGCCCGCCACGATTCCAACGCGCCCGCCCTCGTTCTCAACGAGCGAGGCGTCGTCGGTGGCGGCGCGGAGCCGGTCTTCGGAGGAAGCGTAAATCTCCCGCAGCAGTCCGAGCCGGAAGGCCTGCGGCGTCTGCGTCGCATGCAGCTTGCTCCGGTCGAGGGTCTCCTGGACGGAGCCGTTTTCCGCGACCTTGATGGTGTCCGAAACGGGCACGGTGGGGATCACACCGTCCACCTCGCCCCGCGCCGCTTCTATAACGCGCTCTATAAGGTCCGTCGTCACGAGACAGCGGGAGCCGTCGTGGATCAGGACTACGGTCTCGTCGTGCTCCGCGCACAGCTTCAGGCCGCTGCGGGTCGAGAGCGAGCGGGTCTCACCGGGCTCGGCGCACCCGGCGTACTTCTGGATGCCAGCATCCAGCGCCAGACGTGAGATCCTCTCCTCGTCCCCCACGGCGTAGATGCGGCTTATTCCGGGGGCCTCCTCGAAGGCACGCAGGGTGTGGTGCAGGGCGGGACGGCCCAGCAGGTCTATAAACTGCTTGGGACGGCCCATGCGGCTGCCGGTTCCACCGGCGAGCACCAGGGCGACGGTGGGACTAGCAGGAGCTATGCCTCGTCTCCCCCGTTGGCGAGGGCTCCATCCAACAGCATCTCGGCCTCCCGGACGTTCAACTCCCGGACGAGCGCGATCTCGGAGGCCAGGATCTGGCGGGCCTTCATGAGCATGTTCCTCTCCCCGGTCGAGAGCCCGTGCGCCTTGCTATAGGCGTCCAGGTCCCGAACGACCTCGGCTACCTGCTCTATATCGCCCTCCCGCAGCTTTTTCTGGTTGTGCTTGAGCCGGTGATTCCAGTTGGAGGGCATCTCTACGGGTCCACCCTCCAATACAGAGAGCGCCCGGACCACTCCATCCTCGTCGGCGCAGTACCGCAGCCCGGAGTCGCCGTCGGCCGGTATGCTGAGGGTGAGACCGCTGTCCTGGATGTAGATGACGTAGTAGCGCCGCTCCTCACCGAGCACGGTCTTCTGCTCTATACCAGACACGCATCCCGCGCCGTGGTTGGGATACACGACGATGTCTCCCTCGCCAAAGAGTTTTGTCCCATCTACATTATCCAAGGCACCATCTTCCTTCCCGGCCATCGCTATAGAACCTCGCCGGAAGGTTCGAGATTTTTCTGACGTTCGAGGCCACGCCGGATGGCCCGGGCGCGCGCCTGCCCCACTCCCTCTACATCGTCCAGCTCCGCCTGGGAGGCTCCGAGCAGCTCTTTCAGAGAGCCGAACTCCCGGACCAGGCTATCGGCCACCTTGCGGGGAAGACGGGGAATATGCTCCAACTGCCGGTAGCCCCGCGGCTGGAGAAAGATGTCGTCCGACTGGCCTACGGAGTCGTACCCGAGAAGCTGGGCCATCTCGACGGTGTCCGAGAGTTGATCTGCGTCGCAGGCGTGAAGATCTTCCAGGACATCGCGCTCGTTCACGCCTTCTTCGACATAGTCCTTCAAGAGCGCCTGATACTGTTCGGGGACGTTGTTGAACGCCTCTTCGAACTGCATGTTCACCAGCCGGCCCTCCCGGCCCAACTCTCGGACGTAAGCCTCGATCTCATCCGCGATGCGGACCGTGTACTCGAAGGTGCTGATGGCCCCTACCACCTCCCGCAGCGTCACCGTGCCGTCGTACTCGTGCATCGTCAGGACCCGCGCCTCCTCCCGCAGCCGCCGCGTGAACTTCTCCAGCGTGGCGATCGCGGAGTTGGCCTTGGAGAGCGCCACCCCGATGTCCTCCAAAACGTGCGGCCCATACGGCCCCTGGTAGAGGCTCACAACCCGGCGCCGCTCGGAGACCGCCACCACCAGGTCGCCCGTGTGCTGGGCAGTCCGGTGGGCCGCCAGATGTCGCATCCCCGTCTCCTCCGAAGGCAGCGAGGGATCCGGGCTCAACTGCACGTTGGCGTAGTGGATAGTAGAAAGGTCGGGAGAAGCTACGATGGCCCCGTCCATCTTGGCCAGTTCGTAGAGCCGCATCGGCGCGAACTCCAGCTCCATCTTTATGCCGCCGGAGATAATGCCCAGCCGTTCGAGCTTCTGCGGGTTGGAGACGACGACGAGGGCGCCGTTACTCGCCCGGATGATGTTATCTATACCGTCCCGGAACTCCGTGCCCGGCGCGACGATGTCCAGGGCGTCGGCGAGCTCCGTCGGCAGGCTGCGCCTCGCGGTCACAGCAGCGCCACCGCCACGGCCTCTTCCAGGGTTTTGACTCCGATCAAGCTTTTTCCTCTGCTATCTTGTACACCGTTTGCAGCGCCGTCCAACGAAACGTCGGGCGCGCTTTCAGGCTCTATTATACGCCCGAAGCCCATCTTGAGCAGTTCGCCCACCCGTCGCGAAGCCCCCGGCACGTACCGCAGGTCTCCCGTCAGCCCGACCTCCCCGAAGCACGCGGTCCTTTTTCCCACGGGCTTATCCCTGAGCGCCGAGGTAATGGCGAGCGCCACCCCCAGGTCCGCCGCCCGCTCCTCGATCCTCACGCCACCCGAGACGTTGACGTACACGTCCTGTCCCCCGAGCTCCAGCCCCACCCGCCGGGTCAGCACCGCGCACAACATGTTCACCCGCCCGGCGTCCACCCCGTTCGCCACCCGGCGCGGCACCGCCAGCGTGGTCGGGGCTACCAGGCTCTCTATCTCGACCAGCATCGGCCGCGTCCCCTCCAGCAGACAAACCGTAACTACCCCCGGAGGAGTCTCGCTCTCGCGATTGGACAGGAAGAACGCCGACGGGTCCTCTACCTCTCTCATCCCTACGTTCGTCATCTCGAACACCCCGACTTCGTTCGTCGAGCCGAAGCGGTTCTTCAACGCTCGCAATATCCGAAACGCCTGAAACCGGTCACCCTCGAACTGGAGCACGGTGTCCACCATGTGCTCCAGCACGCGGGGCCCGGCGATGGAGCCTTCTTTCGTTACGTGGCCGACCAGCAGCACCGCTATCCCCTCGCTCTTGGCGAGCCGCATAAGCCGGGCGGCGCACTCCCGCACCTGCCCGACACCGCCCGGTGCGCCGGAGAGCTCCGGCGAGAAGAGCGTCTGGATCGAGTCTACCACCACGACCTCGGGCCGCTCCTCTAAAATCGTCGCCTCTATAACGTCCACGTCCGTCTCCGCGAGCACCGAGAAACCGGCCCCTCCCACGCCGAGAC
The DNA here is from genome assembly GCA_030777225.1 of Actinomycetota bacterium. Classification (GTDB taxonomy): domain Bacteria; phylum Actinomycetota; class Rubrobacteria; order Rubrobacterales; family Rubrobacteraceae; genus SIRX01. The sequence goes on along the minus strand of JALYGE010000151.1, from coordinate 1,889 downwards.
GCCGGGCGCTCATCGCGACCTGCCGGGGCGACTCTTCACCAGAGACCATCAGGCAACTCCCACCTACATGCCCCATCACCTGCAAAAGGAGCGTGCTCTTCCCGACCCCCGGTTCTCCACCGACGAGTACCAGCGAGCCCGGCACGATCCCACCTCCCAGCACCCTATCCAGCTCCCCGACACCCGTCGAAGTCCTGCCCTCTACCTCGTCGGCCCGTACCTCGCCCAGAGTCAACGTCTTGCCCGAAGCCTTCTTCGCTCTCCCCGCCCGCTCGGCGAAACCAACGGCCTTCTTCGATTCCTGAACCTCTTCGACGAACGTGTTCCACTCCCCGCAATCCGGACAGCGTCCCAGCCACTTAGGGGAGGAGTGGCCGCAGTTGGCGCAGACGTAAAGTGTTTTAGTAACCATAGACTAATTGTACGGGATGAACAAAGAATGCCACTAGACTGTCTCAAATACGGACGCTCTACTTTTCTATTGAGCATTACCATATGTTCTTTCTACCAGGTAGCTTTCACCTGGCTCACAGCATGATATTCAACGACTATACTTTCAGGGTGTGGATAGAATAGAGAATCGGTCTTGAGTAACTCGATATGAGCGAACAACCTTCTTCCGTTCACACGCACCTAGAATGTAAGCTGCAAGACCTATTAGCTGCTGCTCTAAGCTCTATCAACGCTCTCTCAAAAGGATGTGTTGCAGTGTGACAGCGGTTGCCTTAGAGGCCGCGCCAATAGGCTGGCAACTTTTCGCACTTGGAAACTCTAGGAGCGATTGGACAGCCTCCTCACGGCTCCTTGACACATACGCTACTCGCCTATTGGCGCAAGCTCTTACTGAGATCATTCGGCAGTTTGCAGTTGCACCACTGACCGACCTCCGTTATCTGTACCACTCACAATGAGAGTCTTTGTATAGATTCTAGCTCCTCTGTCGGCACAGAACTCTGTGCCGACAGAGCTTCGATGGCCGCAAACTCCACCGGAGTCAAGTAACCCAACGCCCCGTGTGGTCTGTGGTAGTTATAGTGATCGCGGTAATTCTCAAGTAGTACCTTCGCCTCCTTCAGGTTGGCAAACACCTCCCTATCGAGTAGCTCATCTCGCATGCGGCTGATGAACGTCTCCGAGTAAGCGTTTTCCCACGGAGCACCGGGGGCAATGTAGAGGGTCTTCACCCCAGAGACCTCAAGCTAGCGCTTCACCGCTTCTGCGATGAATTCGGGGCCGTTGTCCGAGCGGATGAAGCTCGGCGCTCCTCGCTTGGTAAACAACCAATCCAAGGTCTCTCACATCTTCGGCTCTAATCGAGCGCTCTACCTCCAGCGCCAGACACTCCCTGCTGTACTCCTCAACTATGGGCGTCATCTTCTCCGGCCGTCCTCTGTAGTATCCATCGCGAAGTCGTAGCTCCAGACGTGTCCCGTATACTCGGCCCGTCTTCTAGTGCAGCCGTTCTCAGAAGTTCCCATCCGTTGCCGTTTACGCTCTCTACCGGCCGGGCCCTTCAGGTCCGCTTCCCTCCATAGCCTGTGAATCCGTTTCTTGTTCACTGCCCAGCCCTCTCTCCTCAACAGCAGCAGGTCACTTCCGTATGAGCTTTATTGCGGCCCCTTGAGGGTAAAGCCTGCCGCTTTCGGGGTTGCGCCAGAGTATCTTCTGCGAGTTCCTCTCGACGAGCTCCCAACCGGCTTCTTCGAGCCTCTTGTGGTCCTGGCCGGGGTACTCCTCGCGCTGCGCTCCGGCTTCGTCTTCGTTCATTCACTGGTCCTTTGCGTTAGTGTACCGATTAGACGCGAGAGAACCTTCTCTACTCACATTCGGCTCTCCTGTCGCGCAGGCGGTTCGTTGTAGAGTTGGAGAAAGCGTTTCCATTTCATCAC
>JALYGE010000150.1 GCA_030777225.1 Actinomycetota bacterium | reverse complement strand
TCGGCCCCGGATGTCTCACCGCCACCACAGGCCGCCAGGGTCGCCACCATCAATAACGCCGCCAACACTAGTACCAGTTTTTTTAAACGCATCTCATCTCCTCTTCCGACCGGCTCTTCCACCGGCTGCCGGTTTTACACCTCTCGTCGAGACCAGACTACCTCGCCAGAATAACGAGAAGGTAACGATTTGATCAATCCTTTATTACATTTTCTTCCCGGACCACACTCATACTGCGAAGCGTGTCCGGTCTAATCCGCCGGAGAGTATAACAAGCGAGGTTACCATTGGTACGTACAAGTCCTACTCCTCTCCCCGTTCTGGACGGGCGATACGAGCCCTCTCAAGTTTTCAGCCGGGGTTTCTCCTCCAAAACGGTGGAAACCGGGGCTCGGAAGTAGGGTTCAGCGCCCCAGTCGCTGAGAGTCACGGAGCATTTGCGCGAAATCTTCCACCGGGAGCAAGTACTCGGTCGCCCCCGGCACGGGTTGCGGACTGATCGAGACGAGATCGAAGTTCGTCAACACCCCTACCAGTTCCTCCGGTGAGAGGCGCACCGCCCCCCATCCCTCACCCGGTATCTGTAGTCGCCACCGGGCGTAGAACTCTTCCGCTTCGGTCATGCTCCGAAAAACGCACAGAACCTCTCCATACTCTACGCTATAAGAGAGGTAACCTGGCACGTTACCCTCCATCCGCCCGAGAAGTACACCATCTCCAGACCACGCGCGATCCAACGAACCACTCCTTACACCGAACTTCTTGCTTTGTAGCCCCTGCAAAAACGAGATAGGAACAGGATACAGAAGAATACAAAAAATTTGCTTGACACATCTGAATATATGTGTAAACTGCATATATAGACGTTGTAGAAATCGGTAGATAAATCTCAGATCCAAGGAGGTCAGAATGGCTACCATCGAGAAAGCCAACAAGGCGACGAAGCAGATTGCGGAGGCCAGCCGCGACTCGTACAAGACGGTCGTGGACCACACGGTCGCCCTGCAGGAGCGCAACGTGAAGTTCTGGCAGGGTACGTTCGAGGTCGGGACGCGTGAGATCCGGCAGCAGGCCGAGAGCAACCGGGCTGTTGTAGGGGAACTGGTCGAGCGGGCCGAGAAGCAGCGCGAGGCTTTCCAGGCTCTGGTCGAAGAGAGCGTGGGCGCCTACATGGACTTCGTGTCCGCGCCGCTCGCTTACTACAAGCAGGGCCTCAAGCTCGTCGAGAGCGAGGTCACCCAGGGTGGGTTCCCGATCGTTAACTACGACGAGTTGAACGTCGAGGAAGTCGGCAAGGAGCTCGACAACCTCTCCGCCCAGGAGCTTCGCGAGGTGCGCGAGTACGAGAAGAAGAACAAGAATCGCGAGACGGTCATCGGGCAGATCGACCGCAAGCTCAAGCCCGCCTCGTAAACAGGGCAACAACGCAACACCGGAAGGCCGGGGTTTTGACCTCCGGCCTTCTTTCTGCCTCAAAAACCGCGTCCGGCGTAGCCGCACCGCGCCTGAAATCCTTCTACAGTACCGGAACAGCGCCAGCGCCGGAAATGTCGGTCGATAACTGTTAAAAGGTACTGCCGAGAGATGCTCGAATGCGGGAGAGTACAGATTTGAACTTGGCGATGATGACCCGAGCGGCGCTAATGGCCGCCGTTACGGCTGTGGCGGCCCAGATAATTATCCCGCTCTTTCCCGTTCCTTTTACGTTGCAGGTCTTCGCGGTGGTGTTAGCTGGACTGTTGCTCGGACCGCGCTACGGGGCACTGGCTATGGGGATCTACCTGCTCGTCGGCGCGGTCGGCGTGCCGGTCTTCGCCGGTTTCAAGGGCGGACTCGGCATAATCTTAGGTCCAACCGGCGGATACCTCGTGTCGTACCCGTTGGCCGCAGCCATCGCGGGGCTCGCGGCGTATGCTGCTGCTAATGCCGTCCGGCGCCGGGCGCTGACCTTGAGTATCTTGGTGGGCACTGGGGCGCTCGTCGTGATCTACGCCTTCGGAATGACCTGGCTCATGATCGTGGCGCAGTTACCCTTTGCGGTGGCGCTGGCGCAAGGCGTTCTGCCGTTCGTGGCGTTTGACCTGATCAAGGTGGGACTCGCCGCGCTTGTGGCGGTCGCCGCGGCTCCTGCAATAGCCCCCTCCCGGACGTAGCGCAAACGCTGGGCGTGAAACGCGGCGAAGTATCATGCCATACTTCCTTGATTGGGACGGGCTATGCATAAGGTAGGGTGTCATGTTGAAGAAGGTGCTGGTCGCCAACCGGAGTGAGATCTCGCTGCGCGTCATCCACGCCTGCAGGAACTGGAGATGCCGTTGACCCGGCCATCTATCAGGGGTACGAGATCCCACCCTTCTACGACTCTCTGTTCGGCAAGCTCATCGTCTGGGCCTTGACCCGCGACGAAGCCGTTACCTGGAGGGACTACTGAACAAGGGATAAGGACGTCTTCCCGGTTCGGGTATACTCTCCTGGCAGGAGCACATCGGAGGGCGCATGGAAACGGTGCAGAAGCAGGTCACGCGGCGGCGCTTCACCGTCCACGAGTATCACCGGATGGCCGAGGCCGGAATACTCCACGAGGACGACCGGGTGGAGCTTATCGAGGGAGAGCTTGTCGAGATGGCCGCAATAGGTAGCAGACACTTCACCTGCGTCAACACGCTGAATCACCTATTGATGAGAAGCCTGGGCGACGAATACATCGTCAGTGTCCAAAACCCGGTGAGGCTGGGCGAGCACAATGAGCCGGAACCGGACCTGGCGGTGATCCGGGCTCGGGACTATAGAGAGTCGCTCCCCAGTCCCGAAGACGTGCTGCTTCTTATGGAGGTCTCCGACACCACCCTCTCCTATGACCGCAACGTCAAGCTGCCGCTCTACGCCCGCTCAGGCATCCCGGAAGTCTGGATCGTGGATCTCGCAGGTGAACTCATCGAGCGCCACACCGGCCCGTCCGAGGAGATCTACCGTCACCTCGAACGGGCGCGAAGAGGAGAGACTCTAGCTTCCGCTGCGATACCCGAGCTTGCCTTCGATACCAGTGCTACCCTCGGCTGAGCGCACTCTCTGATCGTCCCAACAGAGCTTTTTACTCTGCTTCACTCGCTCCCGGGACGGAGTTTTTCGCCCGAACCTTCGGCGGCTGAATCTACGGCGCGGCCCAGGATCTCGAGTCCCTCCTCTAGCTGCTCGTCAGTGACGGCGAAGGGGACGAGGACCCGGATGTTGTTGCCCAGCGGCCCGGCGGTGAGGAGCAGCAGCCCTTCCTGGAGGGCATTGCCGACTATCTGCGCCGTCCGGTCGGGGTCCGGGGTTTTGCTCTCGGGGTCGGTAACGAGCTCCATCGCCACCATCGCGCCCCGGCCCCGCACGTCGCCGATGATGTCCGGGTGCTGCTCCTGTATCTCGCGCATCGCGGCCATTACGCGCTCGCCGATGACCTCGGCGCGGGAGAGCAGGTCGTCTTCCTCGAAGGCGTCGAGGACAGCGAGGGCGGCGGCGCAGGCGAGCGGGTTGCCGCCGTAGGTGGTGCCCAGGCCGCCGGGGTGAATGTTGTCCATGATCTCCGCCTTGCCCGTCACGCCGCCTATGGGCATACCTCCCCCCATACTCTTGGCCGTGGTCACGAGGTCCGGCTCGACGCCGGAGTGCTGGATGGCGAGCATTTTGCCCGTCCGGCCGTAGCCGCTCTGCACCTCGTCGGTAATGAGCAGCGCCCCCACCTCGTCGCACAACTCCCGCAGCTTCCGCATGTAGAAGTCCGGGACGGGGATGAAGCCGCCCTCGCCCAGCACGGGCTCGACGATGATCGCCGCCAGGTGCTCCGCGCCGACCCCGGTCACGAGCGACCGCTCTATAAAGCCGAAGCAGTCGCCCTGGCAGCCGCCGGAGCAGTCCTGGTTGGCCGGGCAGCGGTAGGCGTAGGGGGCGGGCACCCGGTAGACCTCCGGGGCGAACGGTCCGAAGCCTTTCTTGTACGGATCCACGGCGCTGGTGAGGGTCATGGTGAGCAGGGTGCGGCCGTGGAAGGCGTTCTCGAAAGCCAGGACCCCCTGCCGCCCCGTGTGGTAGCGGGCGACCTTGACGGCGTTCTCTACCGCCTCCGCGCCGGAGTTGAAGAACGCCGTCCGCTTCTCGGACTCCCCGGGGACCATCGCGTTCAGCCGTTCGGCCAGCTCCACGTAGGGCTCGTAGTGGTTGACGAAGAAGCAGGTGTGGGTGAAGCGGTCGGCCTGTTCCTTTATCGCCTCGACCACCCGCGGGTCGGAGTGCCCGACGTTCATCGTGCCGATGCCACCCCCGAAGTCTATAAACGTGTTGCCATCAACGTCGGTGATCGTGGCGCCCTTCGCCTCGTGGGCGAAGACCGGGGTCCCGGTCTTTATCCCCGCCGCGATCGACCCGTGCCGCCGCTCCATCAGGGCCTTGCTCTTGGGTCCCGGTATCTCGGTTTTTATCCTCGTGGAGTCAAGCATCGCCAGCCCACCTTTCCCGTCGGTTTGATCTTCTCCAGTATACCGGCCTTATAGCTCGGGGTTGTACTCGGGCACGTCCATCTGAAACGCGAAGATCAATCCGATAACCGTCCAGAGGCCGACGATGATCCACTCCGGCACCCCCAGACCGGACGGCATCCCCGGCAGGTACTGGCTCGTGATGCCCGCGCTCAAGATGACGGCGATTATGCTGATGATCGGGCCGCGTCCCGCCCGGAAGGGGCGTTCCATCTCCGGCTCGTTGCGGCGCAGCACCAGGAACGAGATAGCCACCATCAGATAGGCGATGACGATGCCCAACCCGCCCGCGTTGACCAGCCACACCAGCGTCTCGCGGCCGAAGAAGGGGGCGACGATCGAGAGTCCCCGACCAGCAGGATGGTGTTGGAGGGCGTGTGAAACCTGGGATGAATATGGGCGAGGAACCGCGGCAACATCCCGCTCTCGGCCATCGCGTACAGGATGCGGCTGCCCCCGATCATAAAGCCATTCCAGCTCGTGAGGATACCGGCGATGCCTCCGATGACCAGGATATTCGCGAAGACCTCGCTCCCGAACAACGCTCGCATCCCGTCCGCCGACGCGAGTTCCGTATCCGCCAGCGCCGACCGGCTCAAGCCGCTCCCGACCCCGATGATGACGATGATATAGAACGTCATCGCCATGATGACGGAGATGATGAGGAGCAGCCCGATCTGACGGAACGGCAGGTTTATCTCCTCCGCCGACTGCGGGATCACGTCGAACCCGACGAACAGGAACGGGGTCATCAAGACCACGGTAAGAAGACCGGCGATCCCGGCCCCGGAGAACAACGTCGTGACATTCTCTTCGACATTCTCTTCAATATACTGTCGTAGCACATCTTTCTCTTGGTCCGATAGGTTTCTTGGCTCATGTTCGAAAAAAGTGCATTAGGCTATGGGTATGATATTTCCGGTTACCGACCTGCTGGATGACGAGCAAAGCGAGCAGCGGGTGCTCGAACACTTCCACCCCGAGGGCTTGAGATGTCCGAAATGTGACTCAACGAGGCGCCGTCTGTTCCGACAAACCAAGACGAGCAG
>JALYGE010000149.1 GCA_030777225.1 Actinomycetota bacterium | reverse complement strand
CCCCCGTCTTCGCGCCGAGCTCGAAGGCAACCGAGGGGGAGGTCGGCGAGAGCAGGACGTCGTAGCGGGAGAAGGCCCGGCGGAAGTCCTCGACGATCTTGGTGCGCACCTTCTGGGCCTGGGCGTAGTAGGCCTCGTAGTAGCCGCTCGAGAGGGCGTAGGTGCCGAGCATGATCCTGCGCTTCGCCTCCGCCCCGAAACCCTCCTCCCTGGTCCTCCGGTACATCTCGTGCACGCCGTCGGCCGGCGCCCTGAGGCCGTAGCGGACCCCATCGAAGCGGGCGAGGTTCGAGGAGACCTCGGCCGGGGCGATAATGTAGTAGGCCTCCAGGGCATAGTAGGCGTGCGGCAGGTCGACCTCCCCCACCTCGGCCCCCGCCTCTTCGAGACCCCTCGCTACCCCACCGACGACCTCGCGCACGCCGGCGTCGATCCTCTCGTCCATCAGCTCCGTCACTACCCCGACCCGGAGCCCCTCGACGCCGCCGTCGAGCCCCGCGAGGTAGTCCGGAACCTCGATGTTCGCGCTCGTCGAGTCGTGGGGGTCGTGGCCGGCTATCGCCTGAAGCAGGAGCGCGGCGTCCCGCACGTCGCGGGTCATCGGCCCGATCACATCCAGCGAGGAGCCGAAGGCGATGAGGCCGTGGCGCGAGACCCTGCCGTAGGTGGGCTTGAGCCCCACGATGCCGCACAGCGCCGCCGGCTGGCGCACCGATCCGCCGGTATCCGTGCCGAGAGACCACCATCCCTCTCCGGCGGCCACCGCCGCCGCCGACCCTCCAGAGGAGCCGCCCGGTACCCGGCCCAGGTCCCAGGGATTCTTCGTCGGTCCGTAAGCAGAGTTCTCCGTCGAGGAGCCCATCGCGAACTCGTCACAGTTCGCCTTGCCGACCACCATTATGTCCCCGCCGAAGTTGAGCAGCGCCGACGCGTCGTAGAGAGGCTCGAAGTTCTCCAGGATCTTCGACCCGCAGGTGGTCCGCACCCCGCGGGTGGACAGAACGTCCTTGACGGCCAGCGGCACGCTCTCCCAGAGCTGGATCCCTCCATCTCCTAGGCGCCCGTCTATCTTCTCCGCGCGCTCTATCGCCAGCTCCGGGGTAGTGGTGATGAAGGCGTTGACGTCCTCTTCTACCGCTTCGACGCGCTCATTGGCGACTTCGGCAGCCTCGCGGGCGGAGATCTCCTTCCCCTCGATCTTCCGCGCCAGCTCGTAGGCGGTGAGTTCCAGCATCAGTCTATCCTCGGCACGGAGAACAGGTCGTCGGCGGGCTCCGGCGCGGGGGCGAGGGCCTCTTCCCGAGGCAGTTCGCCGCGCGGCTCGTCGGGACGGAGCACGTTCGTGAGGTTGAGCGGGTTGGCCGTCGGCGGCACGTCGGCGAGGTCCAGCTCTCCGATCTTGTCTATGCTCTCCAGGATGGCGCCTAGCTGGCCGCCGATCCTCTCTACTTCCTCGTCCGTCAACCCCAAACGCGCCAGGTTAGCAACGTGGCGTACCTGCTCTTCGGATATCATCTCTCGAACCTCCAGACCAACAGTGAACGATAGTACATAGCCGGGTTTATCTTAGCGTACTGACCGCCCGGCGTTAGAGCCTGCCAGAGATCACGCGCCCGTTACCCGGGCAATGGTGAGGCCGTCTATGCCCTCCCGGATGAGGGGCAGCACGATGGCGGAGAGCCGGGGATGCCGGGCGATTCTCTCGTTGAACTCGTGGGTGGCGCGGGCGGACTCGTTCTCCGGTTTCAACACGCTCCCGCCCCGGATAGTGTTGTCTGCCAGGATCAGGGAGCCAGTTCGTGAGAGTTCCAGCGCGCGTTCCAGGTACCGTAGGTAGCCTTCCTTCTCAGCGTCTATAAACACCAGGTCGAACGGCTCAATGCCGCTCTCCACCATCGCGGCGAGCTGGTCGTGGGCGTCGCCTACCCGCACCTCTATGCGGCCTTCTAATCCAGCATATTCGATGTTCTTGCGAGCGACTTCGGCGTGTCGCTCGTCTACTTCCAGGGAGATCAGGGCTCCATTGTCCGGCAGGGCGCGGGCGAAGTGTATGGCACTGTAGCCACCGAGCGTCCCGATCTCCAGAATGCGCCGGGTCCCTATCATCTCCGCCAGTAGCCGCAGGAGCTTTCCCTCGTTGGGCGAAACCTGTATCTCCGGCAGCCCGGCCTCCCGCGACTCGCGCAGGGTCTTTTCGAGGATTTCGTCGTTCGTCGCGAACAGGTCTTCGACGTAGCGGTCTATTTCTCCGAGAAGCTCTCTAAAATCATCCATATTCTCTATTCCCCCACAGGTCGAGTTCGTATTCTACGTTCGTCAAAGTGAGTCCCCGCGCCGCTACTGCGGGACCTGCCTCTCTCCTTGCTCTGCCGGAGAGCAACTGCTCGAATTCCGCCGGCGTCCGCTTACCCTGCGCCACCTCCAGCATCGTTCCGACCAGCGAGCGGACCATGCCGTAAAGAAAGGAGTCGGCGGTGATCTTGTAGGTCAGGAGCTCACCCTTCTTCTCCCAGCAAGACTCGGTGACGATCCGCTCGAAGCGGACGTGGTAGGTCTTCGACGGCGTAAACGCCCGGAAGTTATGCGTCCCCCTGATCAGCGCCGCCGTTTTCTGCAGCAGCCCGTAATCGAGGCTCTTCGCCACGTACATCGTGCGCCGCCAGAGTAGCGCGGAACGGACGGGCGCGTTGACCACCCGGTATTCGTAAGATCGGCTGAGGGCATCCCTGCGGGCGTCGAAGGAACCGGGAACCTCCACGCAACGACGCAGCGCGACGTCTTTCGGGAGGACGGCGGTCGTCTTGTAGGTGACGAGGTCCGGGGTGAGGTCCGTATCCGCGTCGAAGGTGACGACCTGGCCGCCCGCGTGTACCCCGGCGTCCGTGCGCCCGGCGACGCTCATCTTTACCGGCGCCCGCAAGATGGTCTCCAGAGCCTCCGCAAGCGTACCCTCGACCGTTCGCCGGTCTGGCTGCGCGGCCCACCCGACAAACTCCGTTCCGTCGTACTCGACCAGACCCGCGAGCCTCATAGCATTATGCCCGCCACGAGGATAACGAGCGTGACGATGAGCGCGAGCGCGTCACGGACTTGGAAACGGAGTTCGCGGTAGCGGGTACGTCCTTCGCCGCCCCGGTATCCGCGGCTCTCCATCGCCTCTGCCAGCTCATCGGCCCGGCGGAAGGCCCCGATGGTCAGCGGTACCAGAACCGGCACCATCGCCCGGACGCGCCGGACGAGCCCGCCGTCGGAGGCGTCCGACCCGCGGGCGGCCTGGGCTTTCATGATTTTCTGCGCCTCCTCGTGGAGCGTGGGGATAAAACGCAGGGCTATGGTCATCATCATCGCCACCTCGTGCGCCGGGAAACGTACCTTCTTCAGGGGCGAGAGTAGATCTTCGATGCCGTCTGCGAGGGCTACCGGGGCGGTGGTCGCCGTGAGCAGTCCCGCCGCCGCCACCAACAGCAGTATCCTGAGGGCCAGCAGGAAGCCCATTCGCAGTCCGCCCTCGTGGACCTCCAGCACACCCCACTTGAGCAGTACCTCACCATCCCGGGAGAAAAACACCTGGAAGAAAGCCGTAAGCGCCGCGATGAACAGCACCGGGCGAAGAATCCGCAGAAAAGTTCCCGGTGGAATGCGGGCCAAAAAGACCAGCGCCGCCAGCGCCAGCAATACCACAATAAACCCTGTCAGGGAGTGGACCAGAAACATGCCCAGGACTAGAAGGCCGGTAGCCAGGATCTTGGCTCGTGGGTCCAGGGCGTGTAACGGCGACTCTGCCGGGTAGAACTGTCCCAGGCTCCGGTTCATCCTTGCACCTCCAATACACCCTTCAATGCGGCGAGCGTTTCCTGGTAACGCACCGGTCTCATGACTTCCGGCCGAACTTCTCGCAAAGGTGAGATCACCCGCACCGTCGTCGGTGCCGTCTGCAGGTCGCTGTAGAACACCTCTTCCGGTGGTCCGAGAGTCCGAACCTCGCCGGCGTCCATCACGCAGATGCGGTCGGCGACCTCGGCCACCTCGTCGAGGTCGTGGGAGACCATTACGACCGACGTTCCCCTGTTCTGCAAGCCCCGCACCACACCCAGAAGCTCCTCTCTGGTCGCCGGATCGAGCCCGGCCGTGGGTTCGTCCAGGATCAGGACTTCCGGCTCCATCGCCAACACGCCCGCCAGGGCGACGCGTCTTTTCTCGCCCCCGGAGAGCGTGTGCGGCGAACGCCCTGCCAGGTGAGCTACGTCGAGCCGCTCCAACGTTGCGCGGACGCTCCGGCGAACCTCGTCCTCACCCAGCCCGAGCTGGCGGGGCGCGAAGGCTACGTCCTCCTCGACCGTCGGGGCGAAGAGGCCCTGCTCCGGAAACTGGAACGCCAGCCCGACCCGCCGCCGGAGCTCGGCCTTTTTCATTGTGGCGGCGTTCGCGCCGTCGATGAGCACCTCGCCGCTCGTGGGCATGAGCAGCAGGTTCATGTGCTGTACCAGCGTGCTCTTACCGGAGCCGGTGCCCCCCACGACGCCCAGCACTTCGCCTTCCTCGACGGCCAGCGAGACGCCGCGGAGCGCCGGGACCTCGAAGTCCGTGCCCGGCGAGTAGACGTGCCACACGTTTTTCAGTTCCAGCTTCAAGATATTTGCGCGCCCTCGCCAATCCTCTCCAGAACACCCCGCGACAGCTCTTCCGGTGCCCGGCGCGGCGGCAAACCCAGGTCCGCGGCAAGCCGCAACACCGGCGGCAGGCAGAGACGGTTCTCCCGCAAAAGCTCCGCGTCCGCGACCAGCTCTTCCGGCGATACGTCGGCGACGAGCCTGCTGGCGTTCAGGACCAGCACGCGATCCGCCCCGAGAAGCTCTTCCAGATGGTGCGTTACGTGCAGGATGGTCTTGTTGCCCCGCAACTCCTGGACCCTGTCCAGCACCTCCCGACGGCCCGCCGCGTCGAGCATCGAGGTCGGCTCGTCGAGGACCAGTATCTCCGGCTCGGCCGCCAGAAGTCCCGCGAGCGCCACCCGCTGTTTCTCGCCGCCGGAGAGCGTGTGGGGCTCGCGCCGCTCGTAACCCTCCAGCCCGACGGCCTGTATCGCGCGGACGACCCGTTCGCGCATCTCTTGCCGCGGCACGCCCAGGTTCTCCAGCCCGAACGCCACGTCGTCTTCTACGAACGGCGCGACGAGCCCGTTGTCCGGGCTCTGGAAGAGCATGCCCACCATCTTGCGTACCTCGAAGGGTTCTGTAGAAGGGTCCCGGTCCATCACCCGTATCTCGCCGGAGCCCGGCTCGAGCAGGCCGTTCAACAGGCGCGCCAGCGTGGATTTGCCGCCACCGTTCGGGCCGACGACGCCGACGTATTCCCCGGCCCGGACCTCGAAGCTCACGGCTTCCAGTACCCGACGGTCGCCTCCTGGATAAGCGTAGCCCAGGTTCTCGCAAGAGACAACAGGGGGCCCGCTACGGCGGGCCCCCTGTGTGGAGTCTCGGGTGTGTCCGGCGCTACTCCGTTTCGTAGTTGACCAGCTCCAGGTATACCTGTTCGGCGCCGTCGCCGAGACGCGGCCCCAGCTTGAGGATGCGGGTGTAGCCCGAGTTGCGGTCGTCCAGGTCAGGAGCTACGTCCTCGAAGAGCTTCCGCACTATGGTCTTGTCCTTGAGGACTTTGACCGCCTGCCGGCGGGCGTGCAGGTCGTCCTTTTTGGCGGTGTTGACCAGCTTGTCCACCACGCCGCGGACCTCTTTGGCCCTGGGGACTGTGGTCTTTATGCGGCCGTGCTGAATGACCTGCCCGGCCATCGTGCCCAGCATCAGGTTGCGATGCTGGGCGTCGCGACCGAGCTTGCGGCCCCTTTTAGCGTGCCTCATAGCCCTCACTCTCCAACTCGTAGCCCATCTCCGAGAGCTTCGACCGGATCTCGTCCACACTCTTCATGCCGAGGTTGCGAATGTTCATCAGCTCCTCCTCGGTCATCGTGGCGAGCTGGCCGACGGTGTCCACGCCCTCGCGCTTGAGGCAGTTGTAGGAACGCACCGTGAGCTCCAGCTCCTCGACCGGACGCTCGTCGGTTATAACCGGACGTCCGGCTCCCCGACGGGGGTCGGCGCTCCGCGAGCCCTCGTAGCCGTCGGTAAAGAGCCCCAGGATGTCTATGAGCTGCCGCGAGGCTTCCTGGAGCGCCTCGCGAGGCTCTATCCTGCCGTCGGTAAAGACTTCTATCGTCAGCGAGTCCAGGTCGGTCCGGGCGCCGGCGCGGGCCTCGCTTACTGAGTAGTTCACCCGCTGTACCGGCGAGAAGAGCGAGTCAACCGCTATGACCCCGATGGGGTCCGCGTCGCTCTTGTTCTGCTCGGCCCGGACGTACCCCTGTCCGGCCTCGACCGTCAGGCGGAGGTCCAGGTGCCCGTCCTCGGACACGCTCGCTATGTAGGCGTCCGGGTCCACGACCTCGACATCGGCCTTCAGTTCGATGTCTCCCGCCGTGACCTCGCCGGGGCCATCCTTGATGATCTCCAGCTCTATCGGTTCGTCGCGTTCCAGCCTGAACTTCAAGTTCTTGACGTTGAGGATGATGTCCACTACGTCCTCGCGGACGCCGGGGATCGTGGAGAACTCGTGCTGGACGCCCTCTATGCGGATCTTGGTGATCGCGGCTCCAGAGAGCCCGCTGAGCATCACCCGCCGGAGCGAGTTGCCCAGGGTGTGCCCGAGTCCGCGGGGGAGCGGCTCGGCCACGAAGATTGCCCGCTGGTCGTCTTCTTCTTCCACCCTGAAACGGGGCGGCGCTATATCTAACATCGTCAAACTACCACCTGCTTGGAATAAATGGGTTTTACTACCGGCTGTAGAACTCGATAATGAGCTGCTCTTCGACCGGCGTGTCGATCTCGTCCCGGCTCGGCGAGTGCAGCACCCGGCCGGTAAAGTTCTCGTGGTCGGCCTCCAACCACGCCGGAACGGCCACGACGTTCTCGACGGCGTTCACTATGGGCTCCAGGTTGCGTCTCTTCTCTCGCACCGCGAGCACGTCGCCCGGGCGCATGATCGCCGACGGCACGTTGTGCTTCTTGCCGTTGAGCTGGAAGTGGCCGTGGGCCACGAGCTGCCGCGCCTGCGGCCGGCTGGTCGCGAACCCCATGCGAAAGACCACGTTGTCCACCCGCAACTCCATGCGACGGAGTAGGTTCTCGCCGGTGACGCCCTGCGTCCGGGCCGCCTCCTCGTAGGCGTGCCGGAACTGCTTCTCGGAAACCCCGTAGTACCAGCGGGCCTTTTGCTTCTCAAGAAGCCGGATGCCGAACTCCGTTTGTTTCTGCCGTCCCCGGCCGTGCTCGCCGGGCGGATAGGGCTTCTTCTCCAGCGGGTTCTTCCGCATCGAGGAGAGCATCACCCCGGCCCGCCGATCTCGCCGGCCTCTGGGTCCTGTATAACGTGCCACTGCTCTACTACCTCCTAAACCTTTTAGCCTCGACGCCGCTTGGGGGGCCGGCAACCGTTGTGCGGCTGGCCCGTAACGTCCTTTATGGAGAGGACCTCTATGCCCATCGACTGGAAGGTGCGGGCGGCCATGTCCCGGCCGGAACCGTGCCCCTTGACCTCGATGTCCACCCGGCGGACGCCCTGCTCCATCGCCTTATTGGCGACGCTCTCGGCGGTCATCTGGGCCGCGTAGGGCGTGCTCTTGCGACTGCCCTTGAAGCCCATCGCCCCGGCCGACTCCCAGGCTATGACGTTGCCCTCCTGGTCGCTCACGCTCACGATGGTATTGTTGAACGAGCTCTTTATGTGAACCACGCCGGTCGAGATGTTCCTGCGGACTCGCCGGCGGGAGCGGCTCGCCCCGCGTCCGCGCTGGCCCCGTTGCTGTCTCTGACGACCCATTTATCCCTTCTTTCTTCCGCCGATGGACGGCTTCGGTCCCTTGCGCTGGCGGGCGTTGGTTTTGGTCCGCTGCCCGCGTACCGGCAGGCCCCGACGATGCCGGATGCCCCGGTAGGAGCCGATGTCTATAAGCCGCCGGATGTTCTGGTTGTTCTCGCGCCGAAGGTCACCCTCGACCTCCAGGTTCTGATCTATGTAGGCTCGGATCTTGCTGACCTCGCCCTCGGCCAAGTCCCGGACCTTCGTGTCCCGGTCCACCTCGGCCGCATCGCAGATCTTCTTGGCCGTCGAACGGCCGACGCCGTAGATGTAAGTCAGGCCGACCTCGACCCTTTTCTCCCGTGGAAGGTCTACTCCCGCTATCCGCGCCATACTATCCCTGCCTCTGCTTGTGTCGGGGGTTAGAGCAGATCACCCGCACCACGCCACCGCGGCGGATGACCTTGCACCGCTCGCAGATTGGTTTCACGCTCGCTCTTACTTTCATAGCTACTCCTTCGTCCTTCTAGTTACGGAACCTGTAAGTGATCCGTCCCCGGCTCAAGTCATAGGGGCTCAACTCGACCTTGACGCGGTCCCCCGGCAGGATCCTGATGTAGTTCATCCGCATCTTGCCCGAGATGTGCGCCAGAACCTCGTGCCCGTTGTCTAGCTCCACCCGGAACTGGGTGTTGGGCAGCGCCTCGTTGACCGTGCCCTCTACTTCTATGACGTCTTCTTTAGCCAAGGACCTCCCTCGATCTTTTCTCCGAGAACGTTACAAAGTGGCAGAAGCCAAATGAATATATTATCACGCAACGCCCGTTTCTCCCAACTCCTGCCCGGCTTCCGTCAACACCCAGGGGCCGCCTTCGGTAACGGCGATGGTGTGCTCGAAGTGGGCCGAAAGCGAGCCGTCAGCGGTGTAGATGGACCAGCCGTCCCACTCGCTGATGCGGATGTCGTAGCTCCCTAACGTGATCATGGGCTCTATCGCAAAGACCATCCCCGGCTTTAGCCGGACCCCGGTGCCGGGGTCGCCGTAGTTGGGTATCTGCGGGTCTTCGTGCATCTTGCGCCCGACGCCGTGGGAGACCAGGTCCCGGACCACCCCGTAGCCCGCCGGCTCGGCGACCGACTGTATCGCGTGCCCCACGTCCCCAAGGCGTCCGCCGGCCCGCATCTTGTCCGTCGCCGCCACCAGGCACCGCCGCGTAACGTCGAGCAGCTTCTGCGCGTCGTCCGCCACCTCTCCCACAGCCACCGTCGTCGCGCTGTCGGTGACGAACCCCTCATAACGGACGCCGACATCCAGAGAGATGATGTCACCCTCTTTTAGCCGGTACGCGCCGGGAATGCCGTGGACGATCATGGCGTTCGGCGAGGCGCAGATGGAGCCGGGGAAATCCGGCGCGCCGGGAGATCCCGGGTAGCCTTTGAACTCCGGCGTGCCGCCTCTCTCGCGGATAAACTCCTCGGCGAGGCGGTCCAACTCGCGGGTCGTAACCCCGGGCCGGACGTTGGCGGCGAGCAGGTTCAGACAGGCGGCGGTGATGCGCCCACCCTCGCGCATAGCCTCGAGCTCACCCTGACTCTTGCGGACGATCATTCGGCTAAGAAGCCTTTCCGCCCAGGACCGCCATGACGTCCTCCGTAACCTCCGGAATGTCCTGGGTGGCGTCTACGGTAGCCAGGATGTTCCTCTGGGCGTAGTAGTCCTTCAGGGGTTCGGTCTGGTCGTGGTAGATCTCCAATCGGCGCCGGATGAACTCCTCCTTATCGTCGTCCCGCTGCACGAACGGGCCGGGGTCTTCCTCGTCATCCTCCGGCGGCGGGTCGTGCTCAACGTGGTAGATGTTGCCGGTCGCCTCGCTTTGACGGCGGCCCGAGAGCCGCTTCACGAGCTCCTCGTCCGGCGCTTCGAGCACGACGGCGGCGTCCAGTTCCATATCCGATTCCTTCAGAGCTTCGTCCAATGCCTGGGCCTGCGCCTCGTTGCGCGGAAAGCCGTCCAGCAGCCAGGAGTCGTTCTGCTCCAGGTACGGCATCGTCATCTCGATGATTATTTCGTCGGGGACCAGCTCTCCGCGGTCGTTGTAGTCCTTTATCTGCTCCCCAAGCTCCGAGCCGGATTTGATCTCGGCGCGCACCAGATCCCCGGTGGCGATGTGTTTCGCCCCGGTCTCCTCCGATATGCGCTGCGCCTGGGTTCCCTTTCCTGCCCCCTGGGGGCCAAGCAATACTACTCTCATCCCCTTTATCTCCCTTTCCTCAAGAATCCTTCGTAGTTACGCATCATCAACTGGCTTTCGAGCTGGCGCACCGTATCCAGCGATACACCGACCACGATCAGTATCGAGGTGCCGCCAATGTAGATCGATGACGGCAAGCCCAAAGCCGGCGTTATGAGGTACGGTACTATCGCCACCGCGGCCAGGAAAAAGGCTCCGAAGAGCGTGATCCTGGTGAGCACCGTGTTCAGGTACTCCGCCGTCGGACGTCCCGGACGGTAGCCCGGCACGTAGCCGCCGCTCTTCTTCAGGTTCTCCGCGTGCTCTATCGGGTTGAACTGCACTGCGGTGTAGAAGTACGTGAACATCACGATCAACAGGGCGTACAGGACCAGGTACGGTATACCGCTCCCGGCGGATCCGGGCGGCCCGAAGAAGTTGGCGAGCTGGAACAGGAAAGAGCCCTGGTTGCCACCGGAGGCGAACTGCGTCAGCACCGTCGGGAAGATCAAGAGCGAAGAGGCGAAGATGATCGGGATGACCCCTGCCATGTTCACCTTGAGCGGAAGGTACGTCGAGCCGCCCTGGCTCATCTTGCGACCGACCTGCCGCCGGGCGTAGGTGATCGGGATGCGCCGCTGCCCCTCGTTCACGAACACGATGGCCGCCACGATGCCCAGGGCGATAATGCCGAGCACCACGAGGACGAGAATATCGGCGTCCTGCCAGAGCAGCCGGATGGCCCCCGGGGCCTGCGAGATGATCGAGGCCGTAATGATGAGCGAGATGCCGTTGCCCAGGCCCCGCTGGGAGATTTGCTCCCCCATCCACATAATGAGCATTACCCCCGCCGTGAGGGTGACGATCATGAGAAATACGTCAACCGCTGTAGCGCCGGCCACCGCCCCGCCGAACGCCTCCGAACGGGTAAAGAATAGTGCCATCGCTATAGACTGGACGAACGCCAGCACCAGGGTGAAGTACCGGGTGTACTGCGTGATCTTCTGCTGCCCGGTATCTCCCTCGCGGGCCAACTCCTGCAACCGCGGAATCGCCACTGTCATCAGGTTCATGACGATGGCCGCCGTGATGTACGGCATGATCCCCAACGAGAAGACGGAGAGGTTGTTGAACGCGCCGCCGGTGAAAACCCCGAACAGTTGCGTTACGGAGTTCTGGGTGTTTATCCCGCCTTGGGCCAGAACCTCCGCGTTGACGCCCGGCAGCGGCACGAAAGCTCCGAGCCGGTACAGGGCGATAATGATCGCCGTGAACATCAGTTTCTGGCGCAGGTCCGGTACGCGCCAGGCGTTTGCGAGGGCCTCTAACATCTGGTTATCGCTCCAGTATCTCGGTGCTCCCGCCGGCCTTCTCTATCTTCTCCTTCGCCGACCGGCTGAAAGCGTGGGCTCTAACGGTTACGGAGCGGCTGATCTCCCCTTCGCCGAGGATCTTGACGAGCCCCGCCTTTTTCCTCACCAGCCCGGCATCCTGCAACTCCTCGGGTCCTATGGTATCATCGGAGACCTCTTCGAGTTCGCTCAGGTTTACCGGCGCGTATACGGTCGGGCGGGCCACCGTGTGCCGCCCGCGGGCCTCGCCTTTCAGGCGCGGCAGCCTCCGCTGCAACGGCATCTGCCCGCCCTCGTAGCCCATAAAGCCCGAGGCGCCGGAGCGGGACTTCGCCCCTTTGTGGCCGCGACCGCTGGTCTTGCCGTGTCCCGAACCCGTGCCGCGTCCGACGCGCTTGCGCGCCTTTTTAGAACCGGCAGCCGGGGAAAGCTCGTTTAGTCTCACTACTCTTCAACCTCCTCGACGCGGACCAGGTGGCGCACGTTCTGGACCATGCCCCGGATCTGGGGCGTGTCCTCGTGTACCCGCGAGTCCCGGATGCGCTTGAGCCCCAGGGCCCGCACCGTCTTCTTGTGGTTACTGAGGGAACCGATAACGCTCTTTACCTGCGTAACCTTGAGCTGGCTCATGAGGTGATCTTCACCCCCCGCTGCTCTTCGATGGCGGCCTTCGTGCGGAGCTGCTTGAGACCCTGCTCCGTGGCCTTCACCAGGTTTACGGAGGTGGTAGATCCAAGCGCCTTCGTCAGGACGTCCTTGATCCCAGCGAGCTCCAAAATCGCCCGGACGCCGCCGCCCGCGATAACCCCCGTACCTTCGGAGGCCGGCTTGAGCATAACCTCCGAGCTCAGGAATTTACCCAGGACCGCGTGCGGGATGGTCGTGTTCCGCATCGGTACCTGGAACATCGCGTGCCGGGCCTTCTCCTGGCCCTTGGCTATCGCGGCGGGCACACCGTTCGCCTTGCCCAGACCTACTCCGACGCGGCCTTTACCATCGCCGACGACCACCAGGGCGCTAAAGTTGAAACGTCGGCCGCCCTTGACGACCTTCGAAACGCGCCGGATCTCTACGACCCGATCCTGAAACTCCGAGTCGCGCTCGCGACGGCCGCCACGTCCGCCGCGTCCGCCGCCTCCTCTATTATCGTTTCTTAGACGACCCAAGACTCAACCTCCTAATTCGTTAAAGTTTCAAACCGCCGGAACGCGCGCCCTCCGCGAGCGCCGCCACCCGGCCGTGATACCGGTTGCCGCCCCGATCGAAGACGACTTCCTCTATATCCGCTTCCTTCGCCCGCTCGGCGACAAGCTCGCCGACTTTACGGGCGGCTTCGGTGCGGTTCTCCGCATCCCCGGCCTCCCGAGAGTCGACGGCTACCAGCGTGTGTCCCTCGTCGTCATCCACGAGTTGGGCGTAGATGTGTACGTTCGAGCGGTACACCGAGAGCCGGGGACGCTCCGCCGTGCCGTGGATCCGGCGCCGGATGCGCTTCCGCCGCTTCTCACGGTGCGCTCTTTTCTGCAAAAGTGCCATCTAGATCCTTTCTTGCCGCTAACCGGCTTTGCCGACTTTGCGCCGGATCTGCTCATCCTGATAGCGGATACCCTTGCCCTTGTACGGCTCCGGCGGCCGGACCTTCCGGATTTCCGCCGCCGTCTGGCCAACCCGCTGTTTGTCTATCCCGCGCACGATAATAGTCGTCGGCGCCGGGACCTCGAACTCTATCCCCTCGCGAGGCGAGACCGAGACCGGGTGCGAGTAACCAACCTGCAGGTTTATATCCCGTCCCTGCAACGCCGCCCGATACCCGACGCCCGCTATCTGGAGCGTCTTAACGAAACCCTCCGTCACGCCGGTGACGGCGTTCTGCAAGAGCGAGCGGGTAAGCCCGTGCATGGACTTGTGCTCCGGCGACTCCGAGGCCCGCTCCAGGACGAGGCTCCTGTCCTCCTGCTTGATCTCGACGCCCTTGCCGAGGGGCACTTCCAACTCGCCCTTCGGGCCGCTCACCTTTACGGTACGGCCCGAGATGTCTACCAGCACGCCGCCCGGCACTTCTACCGGCGCTTTACCTATTCTCGACATAATCTCTCAATCCTCCTAGTACACGAAGCAGAGGACTTCGCCGCCGATGCCCTGCCTGCGGGCCGTGTGGTCGGTGAGTATCCCCCGCGAGGTTGAGAGTATCGCCACGCCGAGCCCGTCGAGCACCCGCGGGATGTCCGACTGCTTGCGGTAGACGCGCCGTCCGGGGCGGCTCATGCGCCGCAGGCCGGTGATCGCGCGCTGCCCGTCGGGGCCGTACTTGAGCTCTATTACGAGCTTCGCCTCGGCACCGGAGCCACGCTCGGAGTAGTCCTCTATGTAACCCTCCTCCTTCAGGATGCGGGCCATCTCGGCCTTCAACCTGGAGTTGGGAATCTCGACCGTCTTGTGCTTTGCCATTCCTGCGTTGCGGATACGGGTCAGGAAATCCGCTATAGGATCGTTTACCGACATACTCTACCTACCAACTCGCTTTCGTCACGCCGGGGATCTTGCCTTCGTGCGCCAGTTCCCGCAGGCAGATCCGGCACAGGCCGAACTTCCTGTAGTAGCCGTGCGCCCGGCCACACCTCTGGCACCGATTGTACTCCCGCGTCGAATACTTCTGCGGTTTTTTCTGCTTCTCCAGCAGCGCTTTCCTGGTCATCTCAAACTCTCCTAGTTTTGGCGGAAGGGCATCCCGAGCTGTCGCAGCAACTCCCGGGCTTCTTCGTCGGTCTCCGCGGTGGTCACGATGGCGACGTCAAGACCCCGTGTCGCGTCTATCGAGTCGTAGGAGATCTCCGGGAAGATAAGCTGCTCCCGCAACCCCAGCGCGAAGTTTCCGCGGCCGTCAAAGGAGCGGGGGCTTATCCCCCGGAAGTCCCTCACGCGCGGGAGGGCGATGGAGATCAGGCGGTCCAGAAACTCCCACATGCGCTCGCCGCGCAGGGTCACCCTGGCGCCGACCGGCATGCCGTCACGGATCTTGAACCCCGCGATGCTCTTGCGGGCCCGCCGGATCTGGGCCTTCTGGCCGGTGATCTTCGCCAGGTCCTCCATCGCGCCGTCGAGAGCCCGGCTGTTCTGCACGGCCTCCCCGACGCCCATGTTCACTACGACCTTCTCGACTTTGGGTATCCGCATGGGGTTCTCGATCCCGAACTGATCCTTGAGCGCCGGGGCGATCTCCTCGCGATACCTCTCTTTTAATCTAGCCATCTATGTCCTCCCCGGACTTCTTGCTCACCCGGAGCTTCTCGCCCGCCTCCGTGAACCGGTGCCCTACGCGGGTCGGCTCGCCGGAGGTCGGGTCCACTACCATGACGTTCGAGACGTGCATCGGGGCCTCGAAAGTATAGAGACCCTGCTGGTTGTTCTGGCTGGGCCGGGCGTGCTTGGTGCGGATGTTCACGCCGCCCACGACGACCCGGTTCTCCTTCGGAAGAACCCGCTCGACCTCGCCGCGCTTGCCTTTCTCCTTGCCGGAGATCACCTGCACGGTATCCCCGCGTTTTATCTTCAAACCCATCTACAACACCTCCGGAGCGAGTGATATGATCCTGGTGTAACCCTTGTCTCGGAGCTCCCGCGCCACAGGACCGAAGATGCGCGTCCCGCGCGGCGCCCCGTCCGGGTTGATCACCACGCCCGCGTTTTCGCCGAACCGTATGTACGAACCGTCGTCCCGGCGCGTCTCTTTCTTGGTCCGCACCACGACGGCCCGCACGACGTCGCCCTTGCGAACTGCGCCGCCCGGCGTCGCCTCCTTTACGGAAGCCACTATTACGTCTCCAACCCCGGCGCTGCGGCGCTTACTGCCGCCCAGAACCCGAATAGTCAGCAGGCTCCGGGCGCCGGAGTTGTCCGCTACCCTTAGTCTCGTTTCCTGCTGTATCACTACTCGGCCCTCGAAATGACGTTCGCCAGCCGCCAGCGCTTGCGACGCGAGATCGGCCGGGTCTCTATTATCCGCACGGTGTCACCCAGGCGAGCTTCGTTCTGCTCGTCGTGAACGAGGAACTTCTTGGAACGCCGCACGCGCTTTTTGTAGAGCGGATGGCGCACCAGCGTCTCTACCGAAACGGTTACGGTCTTCTCCGGCGCATCCGAGACGACCATCCCGACCCGCTCCTTGCGGGTGCCGCGGGTGGTGTCGGTCTGCACCCGGCCCTCGTCGAGGTCTACCCTCGCCGCCTGGCTCGTGGGGACCTCTTCGAGAGCTTCGCCTTCGAAGCTCTCCTCTGTCAGCTCCTGCTCTTCGGCAGGGGCCTCCGTAGGCTCCTCAGCGGGCTCTTGCTCTTCTGTGAGCCCCTGGTTGTTTGTTCGATCCTCCGCCATTTACCTCTCCTGCTGTTTCTGGTTCAGGACGGTGAGGATGCGGGCGATGTTCTTCCGCACCTCTTTTAGCTGTCCCGTGTTATCCAACTGCCCGGTGGCGTGCTGGAAACGCAGGTTGAAGAGCTCTCGCCGCGTGTCGGCGAGGCGCCGCTCCAACTCCTCTACATCCAGCTCGCGAACCTCGGCTACCTTCACTGCTGAACACCTCCCCGAACGATAAAGCGGGTCTGGATGGGGAGCTTCTGGGCAGCGAGCCGCATGGCGTCGCGCGCCAGCTCCTCGTTCACGCCGCTCATCTCGAACATCACGCGGCCCGGCTTGACCACGGCCACGTAGTCCTCGGGGGAGCCCTTACCGCTGCCCATCCGGGTCTCGGCGGGCTTCTTGGTAACCGGCTTGTGGGGAAAGATGTTGATCCAGACCTTCCCTCCGCGCTTGATCTTCCTGGTCATCGCGATACGGGCCGCCTCTATCTGGCGGTTGGTGATCCAGGCCGGCTCCAACGCCTGCAAACCGTACTCCCCGAAGTGGACCTCGGTGCCGCCTTTGGCCTGGCCCCGCATCCGGCCCCGGTGGGGCTTGCGGTACTTGAGTTTCTTGGGTACGAGCATTTTAAACCCTGCCCTCCACGTCTTCGTCGCTATGAACCCCGTGGTTGATCCAGACCTTTACCCCGATCTGGCCCATCTGGGTCTTCGCCTCCCGGAAGCCGTAATCTATGTCCGCGTCCAGCGTGTGCAACGGGACCCGGCCTTCGGAGATGGTCTCCTCGCGGCTCATCTCTATGCCTCCGAGCCTGCCACCACACCGTATCCGACACCCCTCGGCGCCGCTCCGCATCGCGCTGGTCATCGCCCGCCGCATGGTCCGGCGGAACGCCGCCCGTCCTTCGAGCTGCTCGGCGATGGACTCGGCCACCAGCGCGGCGTTCAACTCCGGCCGCGATACCTCGCGCACGTTGACCTGCACCTTCTTGCCGGTGAGGCGCTCCAGGTCGCCGCGCAACGCGTCAACTTCGCTACCGCCTTTGCCGATAACGATACCGGGACGGGCGGTGTGGATGTCCACGACGACCTCGCCCTGCTCGGCGGCTTTGCGAATCTCGATGTTCGCGATGCCGGCCCGGGTGAGCTTCTTCTCGACGTGCTCCCGGATCTTGAGGTCCTCACCGAGCAACTCCGCGTAGTCCCGCTCGGAATACCAACTGCTCTTGAAATCCACCTTCTCGCCCTTGCGCCTTACGCCGAGACGGAAGCCTTCCGGGTGTACTTTCTGGCCCATACTACTCCTCTTCCTCGTCTCCAGGCGTGTCTACGTCGGCGGTGATGGCCGCCAGGGTTTCCGGGGCCGCGCCCAGTTCCACGGTTATGTGGCTGGTGCGCTTGCGAATCATGGTCGCCCGACCCATGGCCCGCGCCCGGTAACGCTTGATGGTCGGGCCTTCGTCCACCCGGATCTCCCGGACGAACAGGTCGTCCGCGTCCACGGCGAAGTTATTTTCCGCGTTGGAGGCGGCGCTGTTTATGACGTCCCCGATCAGGCCGGCAGCCCGCTTGTTGGTGAACTGCAACGCGCTGACGGCGTCGGCGTAACCCTTGCCACGCACCTCGTCGGCGACGAGCCGCGCCTTGCGCGGGGCGATGCGGACGTACTTGGCTACGGCCCGCATCAGCGCCTCCTCGCGGTCCGGTCGTCCTTCCGGTGGGTCCGGAAGGTCCGGGTCGGGGCGAACTCGCCGAGCTTGTGGCCGACCATGCTCTCCGTGCAGAAGACGGGTACGTGCTTGCGCCCGTCGTGGACGGCGATGGTATGGCCGACGAACTCGGGGTAGATCACACTGGCCCGACTCCAGGTCTTGAGCATCCTGCGCTCGTTGTTCTCGTTCATGGCGAGGATGCGCTCCATGAGCTTCTCCTCGACGAACGGATCTTTTTTAGAGGATCGCGTCATCTAGCGCCTCCTTCCTTTCCGGCGGCGGCGCACGATCATGGCATCCGACCGCTTGTGCTTCTTACGGGTGGGCGACCCTTGCGTGATCTGACCCCACGGCGTGACCGGCGCCCGGCCCGGCGTGCTCTTGCCCTCGCCACCACCGTGCGGGTGGTCCACCGGGTTCATAACCGTGCCGCGCACCGTCGGCCTGATGCCCAGATGCCGCTTGCGACCCGCCTTGCCCCAGCGCACGTTCTGGTGCGACTGGTTGCCGACGACCCCAACGGTCGCCCGACAGGCGCTCTGCACCCGCCGCCGCTCACCCGAAGGCAACCGCAACGTAACCAGGTTTCCCTCGCGGGCGACGAGCTGGGCGCTGGTCCCGGCGCTCCGGGCCATCTGCGCCCCGCGCCCCGGCTCCAGCTCCACGTTATGGATGACCGTGCCCACCGGGATGCGGTTCAAGGGCAGCGTGTTGCCGACCTCCACCTCAGCGTCCGGACCGCTCATCACCACGGAGCCGACCGTCAGGTTGCGCGGCGCCAGGATGTAGCGCTTCTCGCCGTCGTGGTAGTGGAGCAGCGCGATGTTCGCCGAACGGTTCGGGTCGTACTCGACCGCCGCCACCGTCGCCGGCACGCCGTCCTTCTGACGCTTGAAATCTATAAGGCGGTAGCGGCGCTTGTGGCCGCCGCCTTTGTGGCGGGTTGTGATGCGGCCCTTATTGTTGCGGCCACCTTTTTTGGTCAGCTTGCGGAGAAGGCTCTTCTCCGGCTTCTCGCGGGTAACAGACTCCCTCGTCAGGACGGAGGAGTTTCTCCGGCCCGCGGTGACTGGGTTGTAACGTATCGCCGGCATCCTAGACTCCCTCGAACAGCTCTATGCGCTCGCCCTCGGCCAGCTTTACGACAGCCTTTTTCCAGGTGGCCGTCCGGCCGCTGGTAAGACCCTGGCGCTTGGGCTTGCTCTTGACGTTCACGGTGTTGACCCGGTCTACCTTCACGTCGAACGCGCTCTCTATGGCGTTCCGGATCTGGTTCTTATTCGCCCGCCGGTCTACCTCGAAGGTGTACTGGTACTCAAGCTCGATGAGGTTGTAGCTCTTCTCGGAGATGACCGGGCGGATTATTACCTGATGCGGGTCCATCTAACCCTCCTCCCGATTTCCTGCGAGCCTGGAGTACGCCGCTCGCGAGAACACGACCTCCCGCGCCCGCAGCAACTCGTACACTCCGTACTCACCAGGATAGGTTATCTCCACCCCAGTCAGGTTCCTGAAGGAGAGCGCCGCGTACGCGTCGTTCTCGGTCAGGACCAGCAGCACCGGGCCCTCTATCTCCGTGTTGGAGAAGATCTCTTTGGCCTGCTTTGTCGAAGGCTGCTCGAAGCTCAGGGAGTCGAGCACGTACAACTCGCCGTCGGCGGCTTTCGCCGAGAGCGCGCCATCAAAGGCCGCCCGGGCTTCTTTGCGGTTTATGCGCTTGCCGTAGCGGGCGGGCTTGGGTTTCGGACCGCCCCAGGTTCCGCCGCCGACGCGCACCGGGGACTTGATGTCTCCCGCGCGGGCGCGGCCGGTCCCCTTCTGCCGGTAGAGCTTCGCCCCGGAGCCCCGGATCTGGTTGCGCCCCTTCGTCGCCGCCGTATAGGCCCTCTTGGCGTCCAACTCCTCTACGACGGCCCGGTGGATCACATGCTCCTTCGGCTCGGTCGTGAAACGTGGCCCTTCCAGCTCCAACGAACTCTTCTCGCCGCTGCGGGCGTCTATTACCTGCGCCTGGGCCATCCTACTCACCCGCCTTCCGGACATTAACTACAGCGTTCTTGCCCCCCGGCACGCCGCCGCGCACCCAGAGCTCGTTGTTCTCCGCGTCCACGTTGACCACTCGAAGGTTCTTCACGGTAACTTCCTTGTTGCCCATCTGTCCCGGCATCTTCTGCCCCTTGAAGATGCGGGCCGGGTCGGCAGACGCTCCGACAGAACCTGGCTGCCGGATGTTGTGCGAGCCGTGCGTCATCGGGCCGCGGTGGAAGCCGTGGCGCTTGATCGTGCCCTGAAACCCCTTGCCTTTGCCGGTGGCGCTAACGTCCACCATGTCGCCAACCTCGAACACGTCCGGCCCGAGGCTCTCGCCGACCTCACCCTGCACGCCGCGCAACTCTTTCAGGTGGCGCCGCGGTGGCGTGTCTACCTTCGCAAAGGTCCCGGCGCGGGCCTTGCTGACCTTGCTGGCCTTCACCTGCCCGAAACCGACCTGGACGGCATCGTAACCGTCTGCGTCGGCGGTACGGACGGCGGTGATGACGTTCGGCTCGACCTCCAGGACCGTGACGCTTACGAGCGTACCGTCGTCCTGGAAGGCCTGGGTCATATGCTTCTTTCGTCCGAAAACTGCCGTTGCCATAACCTCTAATTCGCCTTTATCTCGATGTTCACGCCCGCCGGCAGGTCTAGTCGCTGGAGCGAGTCGACCGTGCGGGGCGTGGGTTGCTGGATGTCTATAAGGCGCTTGTGCGTGTGCATCTGGAAGTGCTCGCGGGAGTCCTTGTCCTTGAAGGGACCCCGGATCACCGTGTACACGCTGCGCTTCGTCGGCAGCGGGACGGGGCCGAATACAAAGGCCCCGGTCCGCTCCGCGGTGTCCACTATGGATTTAGCCGTCTTGTCTATGACCTCGTGGTCGTAGGCTTTTAGCTTGATCCTTATCTTAGATACGGCCACCGTTCACCTACTCCACTATTTCGGTAACGACGCCAGCACCTACAGTACGCCCACCCTCGCGAATGGCGAAGTTCAACCCCTCATCCATCGCTATGGGGCTGATGAGCTCCACGTTCATTACCGTGTTGTCTCCGGGCATCACCATCTCTACTCCTTCTTCGAGCGTGATCTCCCCCGTTACGTCCGTGGTCCTGAAGTAGAACTGCGGCCGGTAATTGCTGAAGAACGGCGTGTGACGCCCTCCCTCTTCTTTGGAGAGGACGTACACCTCGGCCTTGAACTTAGTGTGAGGGGTTATAGTGCCCGGCTTGGCCAACACCTGCCCCCGCTCTATGTCATCACGCTTTACTCCTCTTAAGAGGGCGCCGATGTTGTCCCCGGCCTGCGCACTGTCCATCGATTTGTTGAACATCTCTACACCCGTTACCACCGTCTTGTGCGTCGGCCGGATGCCTACTATCTCTACTTCATCGTTTAGCTTTATCTCTCCGGCTTCTACCCTTCCTGTGGCCACCGTCCCTCTGCCCTGGATGGTGAAGACGTCTTCTACGGCCAACAGGAACGGCCGGTCTATGGCGCGCTCGGGCTCTGGCACATAGCTATCTACGGCCTCCATGAGCTCCATGATGGCTCCCTCACCCATCTCGCCTTCGTCTCCTTCCAGGGCCTGCAAGGCGGAGCCGGTGATCACGGGGATGTCGTCTCCCGGGAACTCGTACTCCGTCAAGAGCTCCCTGACCTCCATCTCTACCAGCTCTAGTAGCTCCTCATCGTCTACCATGTCCGCCTTGTTCAAGAAGACAACGATGTAGGGTACTCCTACCTGCCGGGCCAGGAGGATATGCTCTCTTGTCTGGGGCATCGGTCCGTCTGCTGCACTTACCACCAGTATCGCCCCATCCATCTGGGCCGCTCCGGTGATCATGTTCTTCACGTAGTCGGCGTGCCCGGGGCAGTCCACGTGGGCGTAGTGGCGATTCTGTGTAGCGTACTCCTGGTGAGAGGTGGCTATCGTGATGCCCCGCTGCCTCTCTTCGGGGGCGTTGTCTATCTGATCGAAGGCCACCACGTGGTTTGCCGAGTCTTCGGGGACGTTCTTGGCCAGAACCTTCGTAATCGCCGCAGTCAAGGTCGTCTTGCCGTGGTCTACGTGGCCTATGGTCCCCACGTTCAGGTGCGGCTTGGTCCTCTCGTATCTTCCTTTGGACATC
>JALYGE010000148.1 GCA_030777225.1 Actinomycetota bacterium | reverse complement strand
GCGAGGAAGGACATGGTGACCTCCCCGGTAAGAACGTAGAGAAAGGAAAGTAATGAGAAGGCTAACCCGATGTTCATGGCGATGGCGTTAATGCTCTCGCTCTTCGCGGGAGCCGCGTTTGCGGCCGTCAAGATTGGCAATGCCGAGCCCAACCGTCTCGTCGGCACGGGCAACAACGACGTGCTGCGGGGGCTCGGCGGCAACGACAAGCTCTACGGTCGGGGCGATGGCGACCGGCTCTATGGTGGCGCGGGGCGTGACCTGCTCGTAGGTGGCGACGACCACGACCTGCTCGTCGGCGGCGCGGGTCGTGACCTGATCCTCGCCCGTGACGGCGACACAGACCGCATCAACTGCGGAGCGGGCCGCGATACGGTTCGGGCCGACCGTGACGACAGAGTAGCGAAGAACTCCGAAAACGTAAGAAAGTTCGCGGACCCCACAGAGGACGGTCCCGATGCTCCCGACGGCCCTGACGATAACGGCAACCACTGTCCCGGCCATCAATAAACAGTAAACCGTTATAGCGCACTCACTTACGTAACCTGACTCCCGACTGGTTGGCTGGTACGCATCGTATCGGCCGACCAGTCCGTGTACGAGTTGCCCTACGGACTCCCCTGGTAGGCGAACGGTAGGACGACGGTGCCCCGCCGAACTTCCATAACTCCGCGGCTTTAGCGGCGAACTCGGCGTCCCGTTTCAGGGTGATCGCGGTGTAGGGCAGCTTCAACGCCCCGTCCCAACATCATGAGCCCACCGCCCCGGTTTTTGTCGTGTCGTAGTCGGAACATTAGCCAGGCACTTCGCGGCTATTCAAAGTTCGAGTATTGACGATTTTACGAGGAGGGAGGTTGCGACCTTGCATCAAGCCAGTCGGTGATGTCCTGGAGCACACGCTCCTGCTCCGGCTCGTTCAGGATCTCGTGGTAGAAACCCTCGTAGAGCTTTAGCTCCTTGTCTTCGGAGCTGGCCAGCTTGAAGAGCCGCTCGCTGCCCTGCGGGTTCGTGAGGTGGTCTTCGGTGCCGTGCATGATGAGGAGCGGAAGCGTGATCTCCGGTGCCCGCTCCCGGATACGGCTCATGGACTGCAAGATCTCGTAGCCCGTCCGGGCGGGGGCCGGACGCTCGTTGGAGAGCGGGTCTTTGCGGGCGGCCTCTACCACCCTCGGCAGGTGGGAAAGGGCTTTTACGTCCACCTTCGTAACCGGGGCGCGCGGAAAGAAGCGGGAGATCGCGCCAGAAAGCCAGATCAGAACGGGCGACACGTTTTCGGACGACTCCAAAGCCGGCGCGCTGAGAACGAGTCCGCGCAGGTCCGGCCTCCGGCTCAAAACAAAGAGGCTCGCAACCGTCCCGCCCATGCTATGGCCTAGCAGGAACAGCGGCTTCTCCGGCCCCTTCTCCAGAACCCGCGCCACGAAGAAGTCCACGTCTTCCACATACTCGTCGAACCTTTCGACGAAAAACCTCTCGCCGTCCGATTCACCGTGACCGCGGAGGTCCAGGCTATGCGTGGCGTACCCCTGGCGAGCGAACCAATCCCCTACGTGGGAATACCGGGAGCCATGATCCTTCAGCCCGTGTACGAGAACGACGGTAGCGCGAGCCTCGTCCCTGGGCCGCCACCAGTGCTCGAAGAGCTTTATGCCGCCCGGACCGATAAAGCTCTCCCGGCCCCGTTCGATCTCGGGGGCGCGCTGCTCTTCGGGCACTTACCCTAACTCTGGCTGGTTCTGGCCGGGCATCGGGACGCCGAGGTGATCGTAGGCCCTGCGGGTGGCGACCCGTCCCCGGCTGGTGCGCTGTATAAGGGCGCTCTGCAACAGATACGGCTCGTACACGTCTTCCACAGTATCCCGCGCCTCACCGAGGGCCACGGAGAGCGTGCCGACCCCCACCGGGCCGCCGTCGAACTTGTCGATGATCAGGCCCAGGTAGTCCCGGTCTGTCCGGTCGAGGCCCAGATCGTCCACACCCTGCATGGCGAGCGCGGCGTTGGCCGTCTCCTCATCTATCTTGCCATCGCCGACGACCTCCGCGTAGTCTCGGACCCGCCTCAGGAGGCGGTTGGCGATGCGCGGCGTGCCCCGGCTCCGGCCCGCAAGCTGCTCCGCGCCGCCGTCCGTGATCGGGATGTCCAGGATGCCGGCATTGCGAACCACGATCTTCTTGAGGTCCGCCGGCTTGTAGTAGTCCAGGCGACTGGAAAACCCGAAGCGGTCCAGAAGCGGCTTCGTCATTAGCCCCGTGCGCGTCGTCGCCCCGACGAGCGTAAAGGGTGGCAACTCCATGCGGATAGTCCTCGCGGATGGCCCCTGTCCGAGCACGATGTCCATCGCGTAGTCCTCCATCGCCGGGTAGAGGACCTCCTCTATCTGTCGGTTCAGGCGGTGGATCTCGTCTATAAACAGGAAGTCCCCCTCGTCGAGCGACGTGAGGATGGCGGCCATGTCGCCGGCCCGCTCCAGGCTCGGCCCGCTCGTCGGGTGCAGCTCCACCCCCATCTCTGCCGCGAGTATCCGGCAGAGGCTCGTCTTGCCCAGTCCCGGAGGTCCAGCGAGCAGCATGTGGTCCAGCGCCTCCTCCCGCTGCCGGGCGGCCTGGACGAAGATCCGCAGGTTCTCTTTTAGCGACTCCTGGCCGACGAACTCGTCCAGACTCCGGGGCCGGAGCGTCGGCTCATCATCCTCCATAAAAGCCTGCGGGTCGAGTGGGTGTTCTCCCGGCTCGGCCGCCGGTCCGGCAGCCCCGGTAATGTCCTCCGGCGGCTGCTCTCCGCCGTCACGCCCCACGGTGAAGTCGTCGAACTCTTCGCTCAACGTCTACCCCCGATCCGTCGCAGAGCCTCCTTGATGTACTTCTCGACCGACTCTTGCGGTGGAACCTCGTTCAACGCGTACTCCGCCTCCTCCAACGAGTAACCGAGCCCGGTCAGCGCTTCGCGGGCCTCCATGTACGGTCCGCCGCCGTTGGAGACGGGAGCCGCGCTCTCTATCGGCTCGAACACCGCGAGTTCCTTACCTTTGAGCTCCAACACGAGCCGCTCAGCGGTCTTCTTGCCGAGTCCCGGCACGGAGGCGAGCTTCACCACGTCCCCACGGGCTACAGCCTCGGAGATTTCCGCCGGAGAGAGCGTCGAGAGGACCGAAATTGCCAGCTTCGGCCCGACCTTGCTAACGGCGGTCAGGGCGTCGAACGAGGCCCGCTCGTCCCGCGTGGCGAAGCCAAAGAGGAGCATCGCGTCCTCCCGGACTACCATCCGCGTGTGCAGCACACACTCCTCCCCGACGGGCGGCAGGTCGTTTATCGTGCCGGACGGTGCCGAGACCCGGTAGCCGACGCCGCCCACGTCGAGCACCATGCCCTCGGCGTCCTTCTCTACGAGTTGTCCGCGAAGCCTATGTATCATGGTCTAATTATCCGGCACAAACCGTCATTTTCCCACCCCTACCTTGCCCCCCATCCGGGAAGTAAAGGCGTGGCAGATGGCGATGGCGAGGCCGTCGGCGGCGTCGTCGGGTTTGGGGATCTCGCGCAGGTTCAACAGAGCCCGGACCATCTCCTGCATCTGGCGTTTGTCCGCCCGGCCGTAGGACGTGATCGCCTGCTTTACCTGCAGCGGCGTGTACTCCGTGACCTCGATCCCGGCCTTGTACGCGGCGAGCAAAGCGACGCCCCGCGCCTGGCCGACGGTGATCGCCGTGGTCACGTTGGTGTTGAAGAACAGCTCCTCGACCGCCACCGTCTCGGGGCGGTAGCCCCTTACGAGCTCGGTCACCCCGTCGAAGAGACGGCCGAGCCGCCGCGGCATCTCCCAGGTGGAGGGTGTGGTGATCGCCCCGTGCTGCACGTACCGCAGCCGGTTGCCCTCCTGCCGCACGACCCCCCATCCCATCGTCGCCGTGCCGGGGTCTATCCCGAGTATCGTCTGCGCCGTGCCGCCAGTAGTTAGCATGTGTAAAGGTTACCCCGTCCCCGCTCGGCATGCAGCCCGCGCCACATGTAGGGCCGCGGGCCACCTTCATCTACCATCCGTCTGGCACGGCAGCGCCACGGGCGGCGCGCGTTGGAAAAGAACCCGCGCGGACGTTACGATCCGGGGGTGAATACCTTCCCTCAATCCCCGTCGCGGCCCGGTGCGCAGGCCGGAATCCCGGAGAAAGAACTTGTCTGAGTCGCCGGAGACTCCCCGCCGCGTTTTGACGCGGGACGTGATCTCGCTGCTCCTGGCTACCTCGGGGGCTTTTGCCGGTTTCTTCCTCCTCCTCTCGGTCGCGCCGCTCTACGCCGTCGAGGCCGGGGCGACGAGCTCGGGAGCCGGGATCGTGACGGGCGCCCTGATGCTCTCCACGGTGGCGACGCAGCTCGCGGTGCCGTGGCTCCTGGGCCGGCTGGGGTACCGAACTACGCTGGCGCTGGGCCTCCTGTTCCTGGGGGCTCCGGCGCTGGCGCTGGTGTGGGCTTCCGGCCTGCCCGCGATCCTGGTCGCCACGCTGCTGCGCGGGGTGGGCTTCGGCATCGTCACCGTGGTCGGCGGCGCGCTCGTCGCCGAGCTCGTGCCTGCGGAGCACCGGGGGACCGGCGTAGGGCTGTACGGGATCGCCGTCGGGGTGCCGAACGTCCTCGCCCTGCCACTCGGGGTGTGGCTGGCCGAGAACGTCGGGTTCGGGCCGGTCTTTGTAGCGGGCGCCGGGGCTCCGCTCCTCGGCCTGCCGGCGCTGCTGGCCCTCTCCGTTCCCGCGCCCGCGGCGGAGGGGGAAGGTCTCGGCGTGCTGGCCGGCCTGCTGGACGGATGGCTCGCGCGGCCGTTCGTCGTGCTGTGCGGCGTGACGCTGGCGGCGGGGGTCGTTATTACCTTCGTGCCGCTAGCCACCGGGGGCGGGGCCGCCTCGGCGGCGTTACTCGCCCAGGCCACGGCGACCACCGCCACCCGCTGGCTGGGCGGCGTCTTCGGGGACCGCTACGGCCCCCGGCGCCTGCTGGCCCCCGGCGTGCTGGCCGCGGGCGTCGGCGTGACCTCACCCGCCTGGGCGGAGAACACCGCGCTGCTGGTCGCGGGAATGGTCCTCTTCGGGGCGGGCCTCGGCGTCCTGCAGAACGCGACCCTGGTCCTGATGTTCGAGCGCGCCGGGCCGCAAGGCTACGGTTCGGCCAGCGCGCTGTGGAACGTCGCCTTCGACGCGGGGACCGGCCTCGGGGCCGTCGTGTTCGGCTTTGTCGTGCAGTACGCCGGGTTCGGCGTCGCCTTCCCGCTCACGGGAGCGCTCGTGCTGGCCACCTTGATCCTGGTCCGCCTCGACCGTATCTCCGACAAGAAAGCACCGTGACCCCGGCACATCCCAAGCTGGTAGCATTCGGGGAGGAAAGAAAAGCGAGGAGGAGCTTATGACGGATTACCTGCCGGAGGTCTACCAGCAATTCGAGCGCCGCTTCCCGGCGGTCAAGGAGAAGTTCGACGCCCTGGGCGCCGCCGAGCACGAGGCTGGGCCGCTCGGCGAGAAGGAACGGCGCCTGGTGAAGCTCGGCATAGCCGTCGGCGCCGAGTCAGAGGGGGCGGTGCGGTCCCACGTCCGCAAGCTGCTCGGCATCGGCGTTTCGGAGGAAGAGATCCTGCACACCATCATCCTCGCCCTGACCACCATCGGCTTCCCCGCTACCAACGCGGCCCTGGGCTGGGCGGAGGAGGTCCTCTCCGAGGAATCTCCCTCGTAGGGCCGAACCGAGAACGGGCGAGCTATCACAGGGGTTCTTCCCGCCGGGTGATACCATAGCGTCGCCGGACAAACCATCAACCGATAGCAGGGAGACTTCGTGAGCGAATCGGAAAAGCAGGAGCAGAAACAGAAAGACCAGTCCGAGAAGGACCCGGACGCCGGGGCGGGTAAAAACGCGACCGAGGAGCGGGTTGAGGAAGAGGAAGAGAGCGGCGGAGCCCTGCCCCAAAATCGTTCAGACGAAGACTGAGACTTCGGCTACTCAACGGTCGAAGAAAACGGAATCGCCGAGGTCCCAGCTACCGTACATCTCTCCTTTGGCCCCCGCTCGGTGGCAGAGGAGTAAGAAACCGCCGGCGGGCGCGAGCCGTTCGAGCCGGGCATAGAAGCCCCGCTCGAATTTATCCCGGCCTGAGCCTTCCTGAATCCGGCAAAAATAACCTCTACAACGGGACGAGAGAATAAACGAACGTCGTACAATTAAAGTGTGACAGAACACTTTACTCGTAAACTTGTAGAACCCTCACGTCGCCCCAGACTTGATTGACACGATAACGAAATTGCTGGTTTTCCTGGTCGTCGGGAGCGCGACCCTGGCCGCCGCGTTCTGGAGCCTGGAGAACATCCGTTGGGAAGAGCCCGCGTGCCCCCGGGGTGTCGGCCACGGCTTCGGGGCACTACGCTGGCTAGAAGGTGATGGCGCGGGACCGGCTGCTACCGGTACGGAAACACTGCTCTCGCGTCCAAACTTCGGCGCTACCCCAGAGGCGGCCGGCGACCTGGAGGCCGGGATTGTGGACGAGCGACTGATCTCCACCCTCCTAACCATCTCTGAACAGCACAGCATCTGCGTCCAAACGTTTAAGGAAGGCCACCGCTTCCTCCCGAACGTGGAGGATGGTCCCACAATCCCCGACGGCTACGGCGAGGCCGGCGGCCTGCCCAACACCCACTACTTAGGGCGCGCCACCGACATCTACTGGGTAGACGGTGTGCCTGTCGAAGGCAACGGCACAGATCCGGCCGTCCTGGATGTGGGCCGGATGCTAGCCGGCATCCCGCCGGAGGAGCGGCCGGACCAGATCATCGGCCCGTCCGGCTGGACGCAGCGTCTGGGCTACGGTTGGGCGAAGGGCTGGGTCCTGACCCCAGATCAACTCGAACTGCACGAGGACCATCTGCACCTCGGCTACAGGGACGAGTCCGGCACGAACAACACGCGCTGAGCGCGAGTCAAAGGGCATCGTTACCTACACCAGGGACTCCCCCAACTGCTGCATCATCTCCAGGGCGTTGAAAGTATCCCAGCTCTCCACGACTCTACCGTCGGAGAGGCGAAACATCCCGAACCAGCCCACTGCAACCTGCCTGCCAGTGGGAGCAACACCCATGAATTCGCCCCGGTGAGTGGCGTGCGTGGTCCAGCGGACGGCCACCCGGTCGCCCTCGGCCACGATGTCGTCTACGGCGCTACGAGTGTCGGGGAAGGCGGCGCGCCAGCTCTCGATAAACTGCCTGACGTTCTCGGGGCCGCGCATCTGGGGGTTGGACGCCGTGTGGTCAATGTAGTCGGCGGCGAAGACTTCATCCGCTATGCTGGCATCGCCAGTATTGAACAGGTCCTCGACGATCCGGCAGACGACGGCCTTGTTCTCTTCCAACACGCCGCCAGGATAGCGCCCCTCGCCGGGAATAGAAGAGGTTACTCCAGCGTCTCTAACTCCTGCCGGTAGTCATCCTCTGACCGGAGATACTCGTCTTGCGTCTCTCTCCATCTGTTGTACTCTTCTTCGAGGCGCGGGTCTTCTCCGGGCCTCTTCCGGGAGTCCAATTCCGCGTGGACCACTCTGGCATGATCCGCCCCGCACCCACAGGTGACTTCCGTAACTGTAAGCTCCAATCTCTCCCCGCAGTCGCATCGCACTACGACGCAGTCCGGGCACCAGTGGAAGTCCTTACCGTAAGGAACCTTCTCGACCTCGTAGTGTCCCTCCGTCTGCCTGATCACGGTCGCCATCTAGCTGCCCCCTTTCCCACCGTTCGACTACGCGGCGGCTAGATTAAAACTAATGTACCCATGACCCTAACCGCCCTCCCCCGATCCTGTCAACGGGTAGCGCCGGCCCTTTAACAACCCTTAACGCACACAGCAGTACCAATCTGGAATCTCTATACGGCAAGAACCAGGACTCTACCCGAATAGGGTCTACAAACATACTAAGTGTATGTGCTCCTACTGTAGTACTGTATTGCTTAGATCGACACGAAGACGGTTGCGACAACAGCCCTAGCGTCTCTCGCGCATGGCGGTCGAGGTAGTCACTGCTGAGGAAGCGAGGTTCTTGCCTTGAGGTTCTAGCCTCTGTTGCCGAGGTCGGACCTAAAATCACTCATTTGGGGGATGTGCCGAGTTTCACTAGCGTGCACTATGTTGGCATATAACAAGTCGACAGATGAAGCGAGGAAAGAGGCTAGGCGATGCGAGGGCAGATCCACAACTACGAGATCGACATATTCTGGAGTGAGGAAGACGGCTGCTTCATCGCCTGCGTACCCGACCTGGAGAATTGCGCGGCCTGGGGCGACACCTACGAGGAAGCTCTGGCCCAGGCTCACGTAGCTATTCGGGCGGACCTAGTATCCAGGAAGAACTTCGGAGACCCTATCCCCGAACCGACGCCGCGGGTTTTGGTATAGAGCCGGTTCGTAGGTAAAGAGCAGACACCTACGTTGCGGCGTGTACATCCTCAAGTTCGACATGCCCTAAATAACCTCCATGGTCAAGTCCAGGCTCTCGCCGGCGGTGGAGAGAAGCGTAACCCGGAAGAACAAGCCCGGCGTTGTCCCAATTTGCGTGGACCCACTAGGAGGCGGTGGCAACCTTAGATCGGCGGCTGTGGGCTGGGTAATCCGGTTGTGCTCGGAAGTGTTCTTCCAGAGCTATCATCACTCTCAGGACGATATCCTCGCGCCAATG
>JALYGE010000147.1 GCA_030777225.1 Actinomycetota bacterium | reverse complement strand
CTTGTATGTACGCCAAACAGCTCGGCGCTCGCCAGACCATCTCCGGGGTTGGCCGGGGAGAGTTCATACCCCTTGCCGAGACACTAGGCGCGGACATCACCATCTCGGGGCGGCTTCTGGCAGCGGGTGCGATCAGCCGGTTCGTCCGACGAGGGAATGTGATGGCCGTAACCCTGCTGGAGAGCGGAGCCCAGATGATAGAGCTTGCGGTGGCTGAAGACTCCCAAGTCACCGGTCGGTCGCTGGCCGAGCTGGACTTCCCCAAGGAAGCCATCGTCGGGATGGTGCTCCGCGACGACGAAACCATAATCCCGAGGGGCAACGACACTCTCGAAGCAGGCGACGACGTGGTGGTCTTCACCACGGATGCCGCAGTAGAGGAAGTAGAGCGTTTCTTCACACCCTCGTAGGATGCGAAGTTTGCTACGAAGGCCCACTCCTCGTCGAAGACGTCGCCTGGGTAAGGCTTGCGAATCGCGCATACTACCGCTCCCCTTTAGTTGATCAGGCTCCATCCCCTGGCAGGCAGTCCTCGGCCTCATTTCCCATACGGCGCACTATATCGGCGGCTTGCGGCACATCCGAGATCAGGTCGATAGCCTCCCCCGCCCAGACCATGGCCGTCTCGAAGTCTCCTTTCTCCTGGGCCGCCGTAAAGCGCGGCATCTCTGTATCCAGCTTTGAGGACAACTCTTCTCCACGGGTGTCCCAGCGCTGCATGAATTCATTACGCAAAGCGCGGCCCGTGTAAGGCGCCGGCCAGCTATGGCCTCGCACCAAGTCGAACACGCGGGTCCTGTGCGTTTGCTCTCCTTTAGACTCGGCGATCCTCTCTTTCGCCCTGGGGTGTCCCAGGGCCTCGGCGGCCGCGTAGAAGCGAGTGCCGATCAAAGCGCCCTGGGCGCCAAGCATTAGGGCCGCAGCAAGACCGCGTCCGTCCGCGATGCCGCCCGCCGCCAGAACCGGGGTAGGCTCCACCGCGTCCACCACGGCGGGGACCAGGGGCAGTGTGGATCGGATCGCCCCATGCCCGCCGGCCTCTGTGCCCTGGGCCACGATCATGTCCGCGCCGGCGCTACTGGCCAGGAGCGCGCCCTCCGTATCCTGCACCTGACAAATCAGGGTACAGCCCGCCTCCTTGATGGCCGGCGCGTACGGCCGTGGGTCGCCGAAGGAGAGCATGAAGGCATGCGGCTCGTAGTCCAAAGCCAACTCGACGGTCTCGGGAGTGGCGGCCCACGTTATCAACCCAACCCCCCACGGCCGGCCCGTCTCCTCCCGGCAAACGGACAACTCCTGACGAAGCCAGGAAGAGTCTCCGTAGCCCCCGCCCACCAGGCCCAGAGCGCCGGCATTAGATACCGCTGCGGCCAGGTTCCCGCCGGAAACGCCGGCCATAGGAGCCAGAACCACCGGATAGTCAAGGTCAAACGTCCTGGTTAGCGCGGATTTTATTGCCAAGCATCCTCATTTGTCGTAGTCCGGGAACATATTGTAAACAGGTTTATAGCTGATCTTCTACCATCTTGAAATCCACCTCAGGCGGAAGCGATCAGCACACTACTGGACGTCGACGCTGGGCTCGATGACCTCAGCGTCAACCATCTCCCTCCAGGCCTCGAAACCTTCCTGAAAGACCACAACCCCGGCTTCGGGAAGCGCTATCTCTATGGCCTCAAGTATCTCCTGCTCGGTCGCGCCGTGATTGAGGGCGGCCCGGATGTGGCTCTGGATCTGGGCCTTCGGAGCCCGCATAACGACGAGGCTGACGACGAAGATCAACTCCTTCGTCTTGCGGTCGAGGCTGCGCTCTTTGAGGTAGGCAGCGTCCACGAGCTCGTTCGCCTTTTTCATCACCTCGAAGTCTTGCTGGACCAGAGCCTTGTGGTAGTCGAGTACGTACCCACGCTTACGGACCATCTCGTCTATATAGGCCTGCTTCTCTTCCTGTGTAGCCACGGCTATCCTTTCTGTGTCGAGCCAACTCTCCATGTCGGCGCTCTCTGTTACGTCTCCGTCCGGGCCAGTTCCTCCAGTACGGGTAGCAGGTAGTCTCAAAAGATAATAGGTTTCCGTCATAGGGAAATGACCTATACCTTCCATCTCGGTGAACCTGGTGCCGGGGATAGCTTCAGCCGTACGCCCGGACTCGTCGAGACTGCAAGCGTAATCGTACTCTCCGGTCAGGAGGTAGACCGGGCACCGCGAGGTATCTATCTCCTCCTCCCGGCCCCGTAGGTCCCAGTCTACGCTGTAGAAGTAGGTGTCGCCGCGGTAGATGCCGGGTCCATTCTGACTGTAGATCCACCACACACCCCGTTTCGAATGCTCCGGGCTCTGCGGGGCCATGAGCCCGTAAGTCCACTCCGCAACTGCCGACGCCCCGTTGACGTCCGGTTTTATCGACCAGTTGGCGAAGCGACCGGAGATCTTGCTCGCCCCCGAGAGTCCTATTATGGCGCCTAGCTCCCCAGGGTATCGGCGGGCGAGCTCCAAGACTATGGATCCTCCCATAGAGCATCCGAGGACAACCGGTCGATGCAGCCCCAGCGTCCGGATAAAGTCCATCACGGTCTCTGCGTACTCGTCGGTAGTGAGCAGGTACTCGCTCTCCCACCAGCCCTCCGGCGGCATGGTGCGGCCATGATACGGGAGATCGAAGGCGAGCACCCGCCAACCCGAAGTGACGGCCTCGTTGAGAAGAGGCTGTGCCACTGGCGGCTGTCGGCCCCGGCAGTGTGCAGATAGACCAGAGGCCTCCCGCCGCCCGCCTCCTCGAAGTACACGCGATAGCTGTTCTCGCCTCTCTCAACGTGTACATACCGCCCGGTTATAGGACCGAACTCAGCCAATGCACGTCCCCAGCGACTGGGCGATCCGAAAGATGCGCTTTACCGTCCTGATATGCTGTATAAACACGTGCTGGTCACCCTCGATCGAGAAGGTGGGGACCCGTACATCCATGGCCAGCAGGTCGTGGTAGAAGGGGGGCTCTCCTGCAAAAACCTCCTCCAGTCCTCGGGGGATCCGACGAACGCGAAGCTCCAGGACTCTCTCCCGCCGGACTCCTGGATTATTTCCTCTATCCTGCCCTCCCGTAGCCGAACCAATAAGACGTCCTCACCGACCTGGAGCGCGAAGTTCAGCGTAGACCACCTGCCGGAAACTGCGAGCTCCCGATCTTCGGCAACATTATCCTGGAGAGCCTCGAACCAGGAGAGAGACGGAAATACCGCAAGCTTTCC
Organism: Actinomycetota bacterium; assembly: GCA_030777225.1. Classification (GTDB taxonomy): domain Bacteria; phylum Actinomycetota; class Rubrobacteria; order Rubrobacterales; family Rubrobacteraceae; genus SIRX01. Next base: position 3,133 of record JALYGE010000147.1, on the reverse strand, counting down.
CTCCCTAGCCATCGAGTCTCGCTCTCCTGACAAAGAGCGGGCGTATAGTTATCAACCCTCTCCGCTTTCCAGGAGCGCCAGTACGCGGGCGGGGGCGCCATCAGCCCCCTCGACCTTGAGCGCCCCAATAATGAGCTCGAATTTCTCCCCCACCACCTCTTCAAGGTGCAGATGCTCGACTATGAGAACACCGCTCCCGAGGAGGACCCGGTGGACCTGGAAGTCGAAGTCCTCAGTGCGCAGGTGTCCGGGCGCATCGGGGGTCGTGGCGTCCAGGCCCACCAGCCGGAAACGCCGGTCGACTATCCAGCGGGCCGCGTCTTCGGAGAGGTAGGGATGATTGCCGTAATCCTCATCCCCGAACTTCTGGCCCCAGCCGGTCCGGATCAAGAGCGCGTCGCCCGGAGAACCCCCGGAGACGGCGCTGTCGAGGTCCTCAGCCGTTATCTCTTCGCCGGGGCCTTTGTCGATAGAGACCGCGAGTGCGGGCCCTACGAGGGTATCCAGAGTGACCTCTTCGATCGTCTGGCCGTTCTCAATCAGGTGCGAGGGGGCGTCTATGTGGGTGGCGACCGAGAGCTGGGTCACACTGTAGCCGTCGCGCTCCACCGACTTCACCTGCTCGAAATGGGGCTCCGGTATGGTCTTGGCGTGGGGCATACCGTTGGCGTAAGTCTGGGATAGGTCCCGGACTCTCATTCGGATTCCTGCTTTCTGTCGCGCAGGAACTCTTCTAGAAAGGCGTAGATCTCGGTATGGTCCTTCGGACCGTAACCTTCTTCGATGGCCGCCTCCCAGATCCGGCCGACGGCCGATCCCACCACCATCGGGAAGCCGTACTCGGCCGCCGTCTCCAGCGCCGTGGAGACATCCTTGTTGTAGAACTCGGTGCTGAAGCCGGCGTCGAAAGCCCGATTCAAGATGTAGTTCGGGAACTTGGTCTCCGTGGAGTTGCTCCGGCCCGTGCTGACGTTGACCACCTCGATAAAGGTTTCGGGGACCAGGCCGCCCTCTATACCCAGCAGAACAGCCTCCGAGGCGCTGACGAGGGTCGTGGCCGAGAGGAGGTTGTTTAGCGCCTTGGTGAGGTGTCCGGCGCCATGACCCCCATATAGAAGATCTTCTCGCCGAAACACCGGAGCAACCCGCTATGCTCCTCGTAAACGTCTTTGTCTCCGCCGACCATTACGGCGAGCGTGCCCTCCCTGGCCCGTGGTACGCCACCACTAACCGGCGCGTCGAGCATACGGACGCCTCTGCCAGAAAGCTTCTCGGCCAGCGCCCGGGTGCGGAGGGGCTTGGAGCTTGACAGGTCTATGATGGTCTGGCCGGAAGAGAGACCGCCGATCAAACCTTCCTCGCCGAGCACCACCTCTTCTACTACCTCCGAGTTGGGCAGGGACAGGAAGATAACTTCGGTCTCGGCAGCGAGCTCTTTGAGAGAGGAGGCCGTCCGGGCCGCCGTCTCTTTGAAGCGGCGCACGGCTTCGGGGTTCGTGTCGTACACTCACACTGTGTATCCACTGCTCAACAACTGCCGGCACATGGGTTCTCCCATGTTTCTGAGACCTACGAATCCAATAACCGTCCCGCTACCGTAATCTTCGCTTCTCATACGCGCTGCTCTCCCTATCCCCTCGGCCTCCTGGCTTGTCCCTCAACCTCCTCGACATGCTCCGGTAGCTCGCCGGGCTCTGCCATAGTTTTCCCGCGGCCATCATCGGCGCCCCGGTCATCGGCACCCCGGTCGCCGTGCCACCGGATCGGCGAATACCGGGATGTATCCACATTGAGGCTTATCGTCTGGGGCATCGAGTCTCTGCCAGTGGTGTCTATGGTCGCCTTGCGCAGGGGGATGAGCCCCAGGTCTATATCTCCATAGACTATACCCTCCTGATCGTGCAGCGGACCAGCCACGTACTCGCCGGCCGGGTTGATGATCCCACTGCCCCCGAAAAAGGTCCAGCTCGCGTTCCCGAGGTCCGCATCCTCGGCGGCCGAGGCCGGTACGTACAGTGAAGCGGCCACCACAAAACACTGGCCCTCTAGCGCGTGAGCCTTGGAGCAGGCGTCTATGACATGCCGGTTCGACCGGCCGCTCGGGAACTCGGGCCACCCAGGCGGCGCAGTGTACCTGCTCCCCCTGAGAGGTAAGGGCGTACTTCAAGAGGGGTTGGAGATGTTCGTAGCAGATGAGACCCCCGAGCCTGCCGACCGACGTGTCGTAGACGTTGAGGCCCGAGGCGTCGCCCCGGGCATGAAAGACCTTCTCGCGGTTCGAGGGGAAGAGCTTACAATGCTTCCCCAGAACCTCTCCCATAGGGCCTATAAAGACCAGCGAATTGAACAGGGCGCCGTCGTAGATCTCCTCCACCTCGTTTGCCCCAACGACGACGTACACACCCTTCTCCCGGGCGGCTTCTCCTATCCTGTCTGTCTCAGGGCCCGGGATGAGGATGGAGTTGTAGGTAAACTCCCGCAGGTTCATCGCCCAGCCGGTCTCGTCCTGCAGGTCGATCGACCAGTTGGGATACATCGGAACGAAGCACTCCGGAAAACCACCAATTTCGCCCCATTATCGGCGGCCTCCGCTGTAGCCTCGCAAACTTTGTCTACGGTCTTCTCTTTGTCGAACGGCAGGACCGGGGCGACCTGAACAGCAGCCGCAGTGAACGCGCCTTTGATCATCTCTACTCTCCTCCTAAGTTAGTGTTCCGCCATTCAGCCAGCGGGAGCTTGCTGCAAGCTCCTGCTCGGTGGGCAGTTGCTCTCCCCCACTGTATTGTCCATCTTCCACAGCGGTACGGAGATCCCTGTACAAGCGCTGGTAGGTTGGGACTTTGGTGGCGTCTCTACTCACTGTATCCCGGCGTTCATAGTTGTGGAACAGCCGCTATGCCTCGATAGCTCACAAGGGAATTGTATAGGTCTTGAGGATCCGGTCTCAGACCCCGATCCTACTCAGTTGTTAGCGCAGACGCCACTTCGTGGCGCAGCCGACTTCCGTTCGAGCCGGCCGGCAAGGAATGCTAAAGGGTTCCGGCTCTTTGACGTTTAGCTGTTGCCGTGTCAGGTTATATATTATGGAAGTAGTAAGCTAGAGGTAAGGGAGGCTATATGACTGTTGCAAGGG
>JALYGE010000146.1 GCA_030777225.1 Actinomycetota bacterium | reverse complement strand
CTTCAGCGAGTTGAGTGCCATGTTCGCCAGGAAGATCCATGCGGTGACGCCCAGGGGCTTCGAGTTGAAGATCGTCTGCTTCCTTTTAGCCTTCTCCATCCAATGCCTGTAGGGGGCAACTTAGGTTTCTTAGTATCTCCAAGTGAACATTGGACCTCCACGGCTCCCAGTAGGCGCAAAGCGTGCAACACAGCCTCCTTCAACTCAGCTACGGAATCGTAGAAGCGTAGGGGCATCAGAAATCCCTTCAGACGGCGCCACACTCCCTCAATGAGGTTCAAGTGCGGACAGTAGGGTGGCAGCCGGTACAACATAAGCCCCTTTCTCTCCCACTCCGTCTCGCGCTCTCGGACCACCCTGGCGGTGTGAAATGGCGCGTTGTCCAAGGCCATCACACAATGCTTACCCTCTTCCTCCGCTTGTTCAGCAACTCAGCAAGAGTGTCCAGATAGCCTAGAACCTCTTCGCTGCGGCACGAAGCTGCGGCACGAACCTTCGATCACCGAGTACTGAAGCCACTCGCTTTGTTCTTCCAAACAGAGCGTACCGATGATGTTGACCTGCCCCTCAGAGCCCCACCGGCTCCTCACCCGGTGCTGGTGCTTTGTGCCCTTTAGCATCCAGGTGTGCGTCGGAGGCAGGCACAAGTAGAAGCCGCTCTCATCAAGGTACTTCAGGATGATCTCTCCTTTGGCCGCCCCTTTTTAAGGTCCTCCAACTCCTCCCTCGCCTTTCGCTCCTGTTCGGGGTCCGGCGGTTTACTGGGTACATAGCGGGTACGCTTCCACGAGTAGCCCATCGAGTGCAAGTGCTGGCGGACGGCCTCGGGCGTAACCTTCACCCCAAGGCTCTCTTTCAGCGCCTCGGCTAGTTGCGTGGCGTTCCGATCTCTCGGAGCCGGACGTCCTCTTCTTCGGTCAGTCGAATGTAACGTGATGGTGGCATTGCCCAATTATACCTTCGAGGTACTTAGTAGTCATTGATCTACTATATGCTATTGGCATATATGTAGCATGTTAGCCTGGAACTGTTGGTAAGTTTCCTATCTCTTTGGAGGGGATCTGATGAAGCATTTGTTGAAGGTGTTTGTCGTTGCGGGCGTAATGGCTTTTGCGTTGGGTGCGGCACCCCAGGAGGCTCAAGTTGAGCCGGTGATGAGTAGCTGGTATGGTGGTCCGGGCTTTGAGGGTAACCTCACCGCCAGCGGCGAGGTGTTCAATCCGTGGGGGTATACGGCGGCCCATCCTTATCTGCCGTTTGGGACCTTGCTCGAGGTCTGCTATGTGGATTGTGTGACCGTCAGGGTTAATGACCGGGTTCCGTATGTGCATGGTAGGGGCCTGGATCTCTCCCAGGGCGCGGCCCGGGCCATCGGCCTCTCCGGTGTTGACTATGTCGATGTGCGGGTGCTCTAGCCGTACACTCTAGCTGATAAGCAGCTTTGTCCGTGGGCCGGAACTTCTCTTTGAGGTTCCGGCCCTTTCGTCTGCCAGGAACAGTGAAGATCTAGGAATCGTCCGTTGTCGCCAGTGCAAAGCTCCTCAAAAAGATCCATGATTAGCCTGGCACGGTATAGGCTTGGCAAGGAGTGGTGGAGATGAGGATAGCAATCCTGACCAGCGGAGGTGGCGCGACGGCCTTCGACCGGATACTGGGCAGCCGCTTCGGCACTGCGGCCGTTAAAACGCTCCACGGTGGAGGCTCCGGGGTCATGGTCGGCCTGGATGGAGACCATATAAGCCCGGTCGCCCTGGAGGAAGCGATAGGCAGGATGCGGCCCCTGGACCCGGAGATGTACCGGATGGCCGGGGCGCTCTCCGAGCTACCCAAATGACAGCTTCCCGGCGCAACTGGTGCGCGACAGGGACAGCTCGCTAAAGAGCTCTGCGAGCCTCGTACCCGAAAAAATCGACGTCCTGGAATCCTAAGAATGCTAGCAAATGTATAGAATGCTCGGAATGGAAGCTCACTTCTACCTCGAACGCCGATTCTCATTGGAGGGTGCGATAAATTTCTCTAACGTGGTAATTTCATCGGAATGAAAGTGGTCATAGCAAGAGAGTTGGTGAAGTATCACGGCGGGGATTTGAAGATCCTCTCCGGGGCCTCTCTTTCCGTCGAGGCCGGGGAGAAGGTCGGACTGGTCGGCCGCAACGGGGTCGGCAAGACGACCCTGCTCAACGTGCTCTCCGGCAACTCCGAACCGGACGCCGGCGGCGTCGAACGCATCGGCGGCGCGAAGGTCAGGATGACCCCGCAAAACCTCTACGCGGGAGAGCGCGGCCGGGTGACGATCGAGGAAGAGCTTCTCTCCGCCTTCGAGCACCTGATACAACGTGAAAAAGATCTCAAGGAACTGGAGGCGAAGCTGGCCGAGAATCCCTCCGACGCGCTCCTGGAACGCTACGGCCGTCTCCAGGCCGAGTTCGAGCGCGCCGGCGGCTACGCGTACCGGGCGCGGGCGGCCTCGGCCCTCTCGTCCCTGGGTTTTGCCCCCGAAGACTGGAAGCGTCCGGTTGGCTCCTTCTCCGGCGGAGAGCAGAGCCGCGTGGCGCTGGCCCGGCTGCTCCTGGAGGAGCCGGACCTCGTCCTGCTCGACGAGCCCACAAACCACCTGGACCTCCGGGCTATAGAGTGGCTGGAGGGCTTTATAAAGAACGCGAAATCCGCCGTCCTGGTCGTCTCCCACGACCGTTACTTCGTGGATGCCGTGGCGGGTTCCATCGTGGAGCTAGAGGACGGGAAGCTCGTCCGCTACCCCGGCAACTACAGTCGCTACGTCCGAGAGAAGGCGGCCCGCGACGAGCAACTCGCCCGTAAGGCCAAAGCAAATGCTGAGCGGCGCGAGCAACTGGAGCGGTTTATCGAGAAGAACCGGGCCAAGGCGAAGAAAGCCAGCCAGGCGAAGAGCAAGCAGAAGCTCCTGGACCGGATGGAGAAGATAGAAGACCCGAAGAGAAACTCCAAGAACATAAAACTCGACCTCGGCGAAGAAACCCGGCGCGCGGGCCGCGTCGTCCTGGAGATGGAGGAGGTTCGTTACGCCTACGAAGCCGGCGAACCGCTTCTCGAAGAGCTAAACCTCGTGATCGAGCGCGGAGAGCGGGTCGCGCTTATGGGCCCCAACGGGACCGGCAAGAGCACCATCATGCGCCTCGCGACCGGCGAGCTGGGACCGCGGGACGGCCGGGTCCGACTCGGCCACAACGTCGCCCCCGCCTACCAGGACCAGCAGCTCGCCCGGCTCGACAGTAGCAAGACGGTGCTGCAGGAGACAATGGATGCGACGGGCTTCGACGCCCCCGACGCGCGGGACCTGCTGGGCTCGTTCCTCTTCTCCGGCGACGACGTATTCAAGAAAGTCTCCGCCCTCTCCGGCGGCGAGAAGAACCGGCTCTCGCTCGCGGAGATCGTGGTCAGCGACGCCAACTTCCTACTGCTCGACGAGCCGACGAACAACCTGGACATCCCCGCCCGCGAGGCCCTGGAAGAGGCGCTGCTCCACTACAGGGGCACCATCTTCTTTATCTCCCACGACCGCTACTTCCTCCGCAAGCTCGCCACCCGCGTCGTCGAGCTTCAGGACAGAAAGCTCGTCAACTACCCCGGCGGCTACGACTACTACCGTTCCCACCAGCGTATGGACACCCGGGAAGGCGGCAAAAAGAGACCCCGGAGACGGGTGCGTCCCGGGTTGGACAAAAACCAGAGCGTCATCGCGACCCGTCTCGTGGCGGTAGAAGGCGAAATAGACGCCACCGAACGCCGCATAGGACGCCTGGAGAAAGAGCTTGCCACCTCGGAGCTCTACGCCGACGGCGAACGCTCGCGCAAAGTGGTCACCGAGCATCGCCAACTCAAGGGCATGTTAGAGAACCTCTACGAGGACTGGGGGGCGCTGCTGGAAGAGGCTGAAGAAGCCGGCTTGTAGAAAGCTGGATACCAAGAGAGTCGGGACGAGAGGATTTGAACCTCCGACCTCCTCGTCCCGAACGAGGCGCGCTACCAGGCTGCGCTACGTCCCGACTGCGACGGTCATTATACCAGCCAGCTTTCGGCTGTCAGCTTCCGGGAAAAAGCTAGACCGCTATGAACCCCGCGTCCCGGCTGGCGTAGAGTTCCAGGGCACCGGCTATGGCTTCGGCAACGGTCACCGGGTAGTAGGGGTCGGAGGCAAGCTTCAACTCGCCGGGGTTCGTCAGGTAGAGCGGTTCGAGCATAACGGCGGGTATGTTGGTCTCGCGGAGTATGCCGTAAGAGCGGCCGAACTCCCCAACGTCGCAGGTTCCCAGGGCGCGGCTTACCCCGCGCTGGATGTAGGTGGCGGCCATCCGGCCCCGGTGGGACTGATACCCGAGCCGCTCGAAGTAGAAAGAAGCCGTGCCGCAGGCCTTCGGTGATTCATGGGCGGCGTGGTAGATAGAGACGACCATCTTCGCCGCCGCAGAGTTTGCGATAACGGCCCGGTCGGTGGCCGAAACCTCTTCATCACCGCTGCGGGTGAGCCGGACCTCGCGGGCCGGTAGTATCTGGGCCAGCTCCTGCGCCACCGCCAGGTTGAGATCCGCCTCGCACAAGCCTGTAGGGGTGACATACCCCCGGTCGCGTCCCCCGTAGGCGGCGTCCACAACGATGGTCCCCGAAAAGAGGTCTTCCGGGAAGTAGCCGCCGCTCTTGTCAGGCAGTTGGTGGGTGCCCAGGGTCTGGGCGGCGTAAGTGTTCAGCACTTTAAAGACCGCGGAGTCCACCACGCCGTCCACCACGAGTCCGGCATTCTTCTGGAAGTCCCGGATGGCCCGGGCCGTCCGCTCGTCGAAGAGGCCGTTTACCGCGCCGGGATCGAAGCCTAGGTCGTTGAGCATCCGCTGGAGCTCCATTACGTCCGCGCCCCGGAAGGGCGGCTGGCGTAAGTATATGGTGCGCCCCCCGGGACGATAGCCGGCTTCTACGATCTCGTCCCAGGTCGGCCAACCTACCTTCCCATCCGCCAGGATGCTGGTGCTCTGCTGGAAAGCCCGGACGGCCTTCTCGGTAACGGGGCCAAAGACGCCGTCTATGCCGCGGTTGCCGAGGTCGAAGCCGAGGGCTTGCAGGCGAGTCTGGAGGTCTACGACCTCTCTGCCGCGATCTCCTTTTCTGAGCGTGCGCACGGTCCGGGCCGTCCTCCCGTTGGTCTGGCTCTACGGTTTACGGGGCGACTCTCCGGCCAAGAGAGGAGCGCCGGGACGCTGTAGGTGCGCCCGGCGCTCTAGAGTGTCGCTATTTGCCCCGGTAGAGCGTTAGTCCTCTACGACCCCGAGGATATCGTCGGCGTCCAGAATCATGTAGTCGTCGCCGTCGAGCTTGATCTCGGTCCCCGAGTACTTGGCGAAGACGATCACGTCCCCCTCGCTGACCTTGACCCCGTTCTCGAACTCACCGACCGCGACTACTTCAGCCGTCTGGGGCTTCTCCTTGGCCGTGTCCGGGAGCACAATCCCGGAAGCGGTCGTCTGCTCGCGCTCGACCATCTTGACCAGCGCCCGTTCTCCTAGTGGTTTGAATTTCATTCAAATACCTCCTCTGGTTCTAGTACGTCTTCCTGACTACCTGTCTGCACAGAACCCGGAATCCGTTCTAAAGAGGCTCTGCCAGCATGAGATTTTAACCGTCAGGTTTGCTCGTTGCAATTCCTTAGCAACTACAGTCCGAGTTGCGAAGAGAGCTGGTTTTTGGGCAGCGCGCCGACCGCCTTCTGCGTTTCTTGCCCACCCTCGAAACGAACGATCGTCGGGATGCTGGAGACGCCGTAGTTCATCGCCGTGGATGGATTGTCGTCCACATTCATCTTGACGAACCGCACGTCGCTCCTGTTCTCGGACATCTCTTCAAGGATCGGGGAGATCCGGCGGCACGGAGCACACCACGGCGCCCAGAAATCTACTATAACCGGCTTGTCCGCCTGGAGAACCTCGTCCTTGAAGTTGGCGTCCGTAACCTCACCAACGGCCATAAGAATAAAACCTCCGTAGCTCTCGGATAACTGCTTACAACCTCTGCATTCTAGCACGCGCCGGAAGAATCCCGCGCCGCCAGCGGCTCGCGTCAGCGGCTCTTAGACGCGGCCCGCTTCCAGGCTTTCGGCGAGTATTTCGGCGTCCACCGACTCGGCGAGCTCCTCGGCCCGGCGGGCTTCGAACACCCCGGCGCCCAGTGTCTCTGCGTTCGCCGCCGCGCAACCGGCGGCCAGACAGACGGCGTCCGTAGCCGAGAGCTTCCGGTGCAGAAGACCCGCGAGCAGTCCGGCCAGGTACGCGTCCCCGCTGCCGACGGTCGAGCGCGCCTCCACCTGGGGGGCGCGGGCGCAAACGATTCCCTCGTCGGAGGTCAGGTACGAATGTCCTTCGGAGAGCGTAATGCAGGCCTGCGCGCTCCCCAACTCGACCAGGCGTCCGAGGGCCCGGGGAAAGTCGTCCTCCTCGATAAAGTCGAAGCCGACTACGCTCTCAGCCTCGTGCTGGTTCGGGCTGACGAGCGAGGGTCCCGCCTTGAGCGCCGCCCGCAGCACGGTAGGGGTCGAATCCACCACCGTGTAGAGGCCGCGCTCCCGCGCCCGCTGCACGAGGCCAACCAGAAAGCTCTCCTCCATATTGGGTGGTAGGCTGCCGGCGAAGACGACCGCCGTAGCGTACTCCATCAGGTGCTCCAGCCGCCGGGAGAACTCGTTGGCTTCCGTCTGGCTGACCTCGGGCCCGTACTCGTTGACCTCCGTCTGCGCCCCGGTGGTCGGGTCTACGATGGCGGTCGAGGTTCGGGAGTGGCCCTCGATCTCGACGAGGTCGAAGGGGATAGCCGCCTCCGCGAGCCCGTCCCGAATGGCGTCCCCGTTACGGCCACCGGCGAGCCCCGTCGCCAGGACCGGGACGCCCAGTATCCGTAGGCTCCGGGCTACGTTTATGCCCTTTCCGCCTGCCAGGGCGACGCTCTCCTGGACTCGGTGGCGATGTCCGAGCGTCAGGCTCGGCACGACCAGCGTCCGCGCTACGGCGGCGTTTAGGGTCACGGTCAGGATCATATGCCAGTCCCTTCTTTCCCCTATTCGGACTTACTCGAAAATTCCCTCTACGGTATACCATAACTTCTCCCCCAGAGAGGCTTCCTCGTATCCTCGCCGGGCGACCAAAGCGGTCTCTCCCACCCGCTCCCCGTCAACCCTTACGACGATCCGCCCGAGCCGCGCGCCGGGCCGAACCGAGCCCGGAAGGTCCTGCACCAGCTCGATCTTTCGCTCCACCTTGGGGTCCCCGGCCACCAGGCCCGTAACATCATCTCTGGCCACCAGGCCGATCCTCTCCCCCCGACGATACGGTACGTTCACCCGGGCGTACCTTTTGTCCTCTACGACGAGGTCCCGACGGTCGTAGGCCTCAAAGCCGTGTTCCAGCAGCGTGATCGTGTCCGCAAACCGCTCTTCGTTGTCGAGGACGACCGTTATGTAGGATTCGTCCCCGGTGGCGGCGGAGGCGACGAGGCTCGGGCCGGCGGCGGGCGTGGTCCCCGTCTTGACGCCGGTGGTCGGAGTGTAAGTAAAAAGCAAGTCGTTCGTGTTGACGAGCGGTATCGTATGGTCTTGAGTCGTGATCGCGGTTTCTCTGGTCGCAACGATCCGGCGGAACTCCGGGTACTCGAAGGCCCGCCGGGTCATCTTCGCCAGATCCCGGGCGCTGGAGTGATGATCTCGGGCGTCGAAGCCGACCGGATTCTCGAAGCGGGTATCGTCAAGATCTAGCTCCTCAGCTTTATCGTTCATCTCCTCGACGAACCGCTCCACGCTACCATCGCCCAGGTGTTCGGCCAGCGCATAGGCCGCGTCGTCGCCAGAGGCTATAAGGGAGGCCATCAAAAGCTCCCGGACGCTGACGGTGTCACTGGGGAAAAGCCCCACGTTGCTGTAGAGCGGGACCGCGAAAGAGGCGGCTTTCTGAGAAATGACGACCTCTTCGTCGAGGTTGGCTTCTTCGAAGGTCAGGAGAGCGAGCATGATCTTGGTGGTCGACGCCATAGGAAGCTGTTTTTCGGCGTTCTCTCCGGCGAGGTATTCACCCGTGCGGATGTCCATGAGGGTCCAGGCACCGGCATCCACCTCCGGCGCGGAAGGTCCCGGTACGGAGGGTTCCGGTGAGGATTGTCCTGACACGGACGGCTCCGGGGCGGTCGTTTCTTGCGCCAGGCCTAAGGTTCCGCCGCACGGCATTAGGACGAGCGCGGCCACCAGGATAGCGAGTGTCATGCATCGAAAATTCAAGGGCGTTGAGATTATAGGGATTTGAGAGTCCGGGACAAGCGTTTTGCGTGAGAGTATAATTTCCCCGTCATGCGCTCTTTCTCGAAATCCTTCGCGGTAAAACAATGAAACGCTTGTTGATAGTCAGCTTTCTCGTCCTGATCATGGCCGCCGGTTGGCGGGCTTACGGGTCCCCAGAGACGGGGACCGGCAACCTCACCCTCCCGCAGCCGTCTCCCAACGTGGGAGAAAACGCGCCGGAGTTCACGGCCGAGACCCTCGATGGCGGCGAGTTCAGCGTCACGGACAAGGGCCTCTACGTGCTGACCTTCTGGAGCACCCTGAACCAGGACTCCTCCGAGGCGAAGCCCGGCTTCTCGCGGTTGGCGCGAGAGTATTCAAGCTCCGAAGCCTCGTTCGCCGCCGTCTACGTCAGCAACACGCCCGGCGACTACGAAGAAGCGCCCTACGACGTGGTGCGAGATTCCAGCGGTAAGCTGACCTCGCTCTATAACGTCAAACGCGTGCCCCGGCTGTTCCTGATCCAGAATGGCGAAGTAAAGTTCGTGTACAACGAATACAATGAGGAAAATCAAAGGCTTCTGGAGCAAAGGCTGGAGGAGCTCATGCCGGAGGAGTCTGGTTGATCCGGCATCGTTTAGAGAAGTAAAACCTGGACAGACGGGCGTGTTTAGAGGGAGATCATGAGTAGAGAGAGCCTGGTACAACTTTTCGGCGTGCTGATAACGATAGCGGCGGTCCTCGTAACGATCTTCGCCGTGCTCCACGTTTTCGTGGCTTGAGCAATACTGTCTAGCGCGGGATCCTATTCTGGCACACCGGCTGAGAAGCTATAGACGAGCTCCGGCGGATTCCAGATCTTCCCGCGCCCGCCGGGCCGCCTCTCTGGCGGCCTCCCAGTAGCCGGCTCCCGAGTCCTCGTAAGCGTAGAGTATCCCCCTGCTGCTGTTGACCAGCACCCCCCCGCCCCGGCGATCCAGCAAAGCCCGCACCCCGGAGGCCGCGCCACCCTGGACTCCATAACCTGGTGAGAGGAAAAGGGCGTCCGGGAGCAACTCCCTCACCCGACGCCCGGTCTCCGGGCGCGTCACACCAACGACCGCGCCGGCATCCGGGTAACCCTCCGACGACTCGCCCAACTCCGCGACCAGCCTTGCGGCCAGCTCGTAGAGCGGTGGGTCGCTGGCCTCTTGCAGGCCCGGGGCGGAAGGGTTCGAGGTCGCAACGAGCGCGAATACCCCACCGCCCCGATCCCGGCGACGAGCCTCCTCCAGAAACGGGAGCACGGCGTCAGCCCCCATGTAGGGGTTGACCGTCACGCAGGTCGCGCCGTAAACAGAGAGTTGCGCCTCGGCGTAAGCCGCCGCCACGTCTCCTATATCACCGCGCTTTACGTCCGCTATAGTTGGGAGCCCGAGATCGGTAGCATCCCTTATAAGCTCTGCGTAAGCCTCCATCCCCGATGGGCCCAGGCGCTCGAAGTACGCCGACTGTAGCTTGACGGCGGCGACTTCCCCTTCGACGGCTTCGAGGATGTCCCGGCAGAACTCGTAGGCGGCCCGGGCTTCCGGCAAGCCACGGTCCCGGATCTTCTCCGGCAGTCGGCCCGGCGCCGGATCGAGCCCAGCCACCAGGACGCTCTTTTTGCTGCGGGCGGCGTCTACCAGCGCTCGCAAAGACGCCTCCCGTCAGAAAAGTCAGGAAAAAGCCGCAGGTAGAGCGCCCGCGGCCTGGAAAGCATTCCCCTCAGGTTACTGAAGGTGGTCTTTACTTGATGTGGTCTTTGAGTGCGTTTCCCGCGGTAAACTTGGGTACCTTCGAGGCCGGTATCGTCATCTTCTGCTTGGTCTGCGGGTTAATGCCCTCGCGCGCATCGCGCTGCTGGACGTAGAACTTACCGAAGCCGGTGATCTGGACTTCCTCACCGTCTTTGAGAGCGCTCTTTACCGTATCCTCGAACGCCTGGAAAAACTTCTGGGCGTCGCTCTTGGAGCTGTCAGCCTTGCTGGCGATCCTCTCGATCAGGTCCGTTTTGTTTACTGCCATGGCCTGTGTACCTCCCTGTTTTCGTTGGCCTTTTCCTCTTTCCCGGTTTTATCCGGGAAGACTATACCAGAGACGCTTATTAGCCTCAATTTTTACTGCCTACCCACAAATCGCCCATTCTAAGCAAAGATTCGAAAGGAAACTCGTCTAGATGCTTTGAAACTTCCTCACGCCGGTCCAGGACCGCCGAGATCTTGGCGACCTCTACTCCCGCCCCGACCAACCGCCGGGCGGCCTTTACGGCCTGCGTTCCGGTCGTGACCACGTCCTCGATCAAGGCTACCCGTTCGCCAGGCTCGAAGTTACCCTCTACGCCCTTCCCGGTCCCATACTCTTTCTCTGTCTTGCGGACGATGATGTAGGGAAGCCCCGTAGAGAGCGCCACGGCAACCACTAGTGGCACCGCCCCGAGCTCGACCCCCGCGAGCCGGTCCACTCCGGCGGGAAGCGTGCCGGCGAGCGCCTCGGCCACGTCCTTCAGCAGGTCCGGTTCCGTGGAGAAGAGGTACTTGTCCACGTAGAAGCTGCTCCGCTCCCCGCTGGAGAGCACGAAATCGCCTTCCAGGAGGGCCGCCTCTCGCACGCGGGAGGCGAGATCCGGATTAGCGTTCACCGGAAGCCCGTTCCTGTTCTTCCAGCTCGCCGAGGGCCGCATCGAACGCCCCGAAACCTACCCGATCCAGGAGACCGCCGACTTCCCGCGACTCTTCGCCTAAAGAGTTCATCCCTTCCTCTATACCGGCGTTGATCTCTTTGAGTAGATTCACGGCCCGGCCTAGCGTCTCGGTCAACTCTTCGTCAGGCACGTTGCCCAGGTCATTGACGATGTTCTCTAGCTCTGCGACGCGGGCCTCCAGCCCTTCGAGGTCCGGCATTTCCCTATGATTCTCCATAGGTTCGGGACTATACATCATTCCGGCGACGGGGTTTTTCGCCGCCGGGTTCATCTCTGCGCGCTCCACCGGCTCCGCCCCGGCCACCCGCGGCCCGCCCCAGAAAGACCCCGAGCGCCACCACTATTGTCAGCGATGCCAAAAACGGCAAAACCGCCCCTATGAATAAACCGTACCCGTCCCTGAGCAGCAGAAAAGATATCACCCCCGCGGAGAGCACGGCGAGCAGAACTGCCACGAGCAAAACGGTCAGCAACGTTTGTGGACGCAGACTGTTCACGCTTTACCGGCCGGATACCAGGGAAGAGCTTCAGGATCGAGGACGAGCACTACTTCGTTACCCGGTCTATGGCTTTCGCCAGATCTTTGACCGTCTCTTCGGAGGCGCCGTCTTCCAGGGCTCGTTCTTCGACGTAGTCTTTTAGCAGCAGCGTGTTTATGCGCCGGATGGCCGAGAACACGGCGTTCGTCTGCTGGACCACTTCGGCGTAGGTCACCTCTCCCTCATCCACCATTTTTACTATCCCCCGCACGTGTCCTTCTACGCTTTTGAGACGCCTTACCACCTCGGTTTTGTTCTCTTTTTGCACCCTATCCCCTTTTCTCTCCGAGTTCGTTTAAAAGTTCCCGGACTACACTGGCGTCGTGGAACGGTACGTCGCCATCCGGCAGGTGCTGTACTCGCTCGTGTCCCTTGCCCGCCACCACAACCACGTCGCCGGGCTCCGCCTCCCGCAGCGCTCGACGGATGGCCTTCCGGCGATCCAACAGTATCTCAGTTCTCTCCGGATCGGCCCCGGCGGCTACCTCGCGGGCGATCCTTGCCGGATCTTCGGAGTATGCGTCGTCGGTGGTGATTATGCTCCGGTCGGCCAGCTCCGCCGCCGCCCGGCCCATCAACGGACGTTTGGCCCCGTCCCGGTCCCCCGCCGCCCCGAAAACGCAGATCACACGCCCACCCCGGCCGTTCGACCCTGCCCGGCACGCCGCCCCGCGCGCCGCCGCCCGGGCGACCTCCAGGACCGCCGAAAGCCCCACGTCGGTGTGGGCGTAGTCAACGATGACCTCGAAACCCTCCGCCCCCACCACCCGCTCGAACCTGCCCGGGACCTGCGGCATCTCACGTACCGCGCGCCCGACCGCAACTTCTTCCACGCCCGCGGACAGGGCGAGCGCCGCCGCCCCCGCCACGTTCAGCGCGTTGTACCCGCCCAGGAGCGGAGACTTTATCTCCAGGTCTCCACCCGGATGCCGAAGAGAGAAGGTCGTACCCTTCGGGCCGTAGCAGACGTCCTCCACACGATAGTCGGCCCCCTCTTTCTCGCCAAAGGTCTCGATGTCCTCTACCTCGGTGGAGAGACGCCTTCCCCAGGGATCGTCGGCGTTGGAGAGTTTGGGTCCTCTGGCCATGTAAAAGAGTTCCCGCTTGGTCTCGTAATACTCCTCCATCGTGCCGTGCAGGTCGAGGTGATCCCTCGTAAGGTTGGTAAATAGCGCCCCGGCGAACCGAGTCCCGGCCACGCGCTTGAGGGCGATGCCGTGGGAAGAGACCTCCATGACGATCTTTTTTACGCCTTTTTCGAGCATCTCGGACAGGGTTTCCTGAACCTCGGGCGCCTCCGGGGTCGTGCGCCCCGCCGGATGGCGCTCCCCGGCGTAGATCGTCTCCGCCGTGGTCATGAGGCCGCACGCTTCCGCGCCGTAGGCCCGCGTCAGGACCGAGTACAACACGTATGAGGTCGTGGTCTTGCCGTTGGTGCCGGTGACACCGTACACCTCCAACTCTTCTGAAGGATCTCCGAAAACAGCACAGGCGAGATCCGCCAGCGCAGCCCGCGCGTCGGGAACGACGACGGACGGACCCGCCGAGACCTTCCGTTCCGCAACCACGAGCGCGGCCCCCCGGCCGAGGGCGTCTTTTGCGAACTCCGCGCCGTCGCGCCGAAACCCCGGAACAGCCACGAACGCGAAGCCCGGCCTCACGGCGCGAGAGTTGTGGGTAACGCCCGTAACCTCTACGCCACGCGGCAGTCCGACGCTGAGAACCTCTTCCAGTCTATTGGACCGCAGAATCACAGTCCGTAGTTTAGCAAGGTCGTACTCATCGTTAGCAAGACCGTACTCATCGGCATCCGTTACGGAATTTCTGCTACATAATCTACTCGAAACGAGGCCGAAACATCCTCGAAATATGTGCAATTGTATACGAACCTGCTTCGACGGCGAAAAATAGTAAAGAAAAACACACAAATCGGCGGCTATTTGCGCTGACTACCTATATGTGGTGTGTTAGTCTACGCCCGTCGTTTTCACGAACATTTAATAAACAGCGGATCTGGCTGTGTTCGGCGGGATGATTACCGTGGACGCGGCGGCAGTTGTCGAGAGAGGAGATAGATGGCGGCCGAGAACACCATGATGCTGACGGGTCGGACGGACGAACTTCTGAGTCGTGGACGGAGTCAAGGTTTTGTCAGTATGGAGGAGGTCGCCGAGTTAGTGCAGGGGGGGGATCTCTCGGCTGCAGAAATCGAGGAGTTCTACGCCACGCTCGAAGAGGAGGAGATTTCCGTCGTGGAGGGCGAGGCTTCGGAAGAGCCGGCAAAGGCATCGGCTCGCGAGGCGGCGGAGGCTCCGGCGCTCCAGATCGCCCACGCGGTAGCGACCGGGGACTCCATCAGGATGTATCTCGCGGAGATCGGTCGGGTCAGGTTGCTCACGCACGCCGATGAGATCCGGCTCGCCAAAGGTATCGCCCGCGGCTGCAAGCGTTCGAAGGATCGGCTCGTGGAGGCGAACCTTCGGCTCGTGGTTTCCATCGCCAAGAAGTACCGCAACCGGGGGGTATCGTTTCTGGACCTCATCCAGGAAGGTAACCTGGGCCTCATCCGGGCGGCGGAGAAGTTCGACCACACCAAAGGGTACAAATTCTCGACGTACGCGACGTGGTGGATCCGGCAGGCCATAACCCGCGCCATCGCGGACAAGGGGCGGACCATCCGCATCCCGGTACACATGGTCGAGAAGGTCAACAAGTTCCACCGCACCCACCGCCGGATGACCCAGCAGCTAGGCCGCGAGCCCTTCGATGAGGAGATCGGCCTGGAGCTCGGCATCAGCGTCGAGGAGATACTGCGGCTGCGCGAGATCAGCCAGAGGTCCATAAGCCTCGAAACCCCGGTCGGCGAAGAAGATTCCTCCGAGTTGGGAGACTTCCTGGAGGACATGGCAACTATCACCCCGACGGACGCCGTCTCCGACTCGCTCTTGAAGTCCCACCTGCGGGAGGCCCTGAACGAACTGCCGGAGAGGGAGCGACAGATCATCGAGTTGCGCTTCGGCATGAAGGACGACCGGCCTCGCACCCTCGAAGAGGTGGGGCGCGAGTTCGACATTACCCGCGAGCGGGTGCGCCAGATCCAGATGAAGACCCTCAACCTCCTCCGCGAACAGCGCCGCACCCAGAACTTGCGTGAGTACCTCCAGTAACTCCAGGGAGACCCCCGAAAAAATTCACGAGTTCGTCTGCGACCTAGCACGCCGGGCCGCAGAGTTACAGCTCTCGCGCTACGAGAAACCCGGCACGATTCATGAGAAAGCTCCAAAGGACGTCGTCACCGAGGTAGACCTGCTCTGCGAAGAGCTAATGGTCTCCGCCATAGAGGAGCGCTACCCCGAAGACTCCATCCTCTCCGAAGAACAGGGTGGCAAGATCTCCGAAACAGGCCGCTCCTGGCTACTGGACCCGGTGGATGGCACGGCCAACTTCTCCAAAGCCAACCCCCTGTTTTGTGCCTGCATCTCGGTGATCGAGGACGGGACCGTGACGCACGCCGCCGTCGCCGTTCCTCGTCTCGGCGACCTCTACCACGCCCGGCTCGGAGGCGGCACGTACCGGGAAACCGGCGGCGAGCGGGTGAAGCTGGCCGTCAGCGACACGAAGAAGCTGGAGTACGCGTTCGTGGGGGCGGACATGATCCTCTCGCGAAAAAAGCGCAATAGAAGGAGCGGCGTCCAGGAGGTCTTCGACTCCTGCTGGCAGATACGGGCTCTCGGCAGCGCGGGCGTGCGAGGGGCCTGGACTTCGGCGGGTTATATAGATGTATCACTAGGAACCAACAACACCGCCTGGGACTACGCCCCCACCGCGCTCCTAGTCTCCGAAGCCGGCGGAGAGTCTACGGACCTCTCCGGTAAGCCGTGGACCCCCAGTTCAGATGGCCTTCTCGCCACCAACGGCGTTCTGCACGAAGAAGTTCTGGAGATCCTGACCCGCGTTTGACGAGCCGGTTATCCTGCCGGCGATCTATATTACTAACACTATTTACTGATGCCGTTCGCTAATCGAAGACGCCGCCGTTCAGGGCGTCGCTACCCGGAAAGCCGGCGGCGGGCGCGGCGGGCTGGGGAGCCGGTCGGGGAGCCGGTCGGGGAGCCGGTCGGGGAGCCGGTTGAGGTTGGCCCCAGGGCTGCTGGGGCTGCTGAGCCTGTCGCTGCTGAGCGGGCTGCTGGTAGTAAGGTTGTTGCCGGTAAGGTTGGGACTCCGGTTGTAGCGGTTGCGTAAGAGGTTGCAGGGGCTCTTGAGAAGAGGTCGCGCCTCCGGCGGGTCTCCTTGTATTCTCTGTAGTTTCCCTGGTCTTCGCCGGAGGCTTGTAGGCGCGGCCGTCGGTCTTGACCTTCAGGTTCATGCCCGGGTTCGGCACTGCAAACTGTTGGACTTCCGGATACTCTTGCATGGCGCGTTGCATGTAGAGCCGCCAGATATCCATGGGGAAGGCGCCGCCGTCGATCTTCTCGTAGCCCCGGATCCAGACCATCGGGACCCGGTCTCCCGGGTAACCGACCCAGACACTCGTGGTGAGTTGCGGTACGTAGCCTATAAACCAGGCGTCCGAGAACTCCTCGCTGGTCCCGGTCTTGGTGGCGACCGGGCGTCCCCCCAGGTCGGCTTCCATGCCGTAGAACTCGCCCACATCCGACAGCACCTGGTTTACAGCCGCCGCCTCATCCCGGGAGATCGCCTGCTCGCCCTTTAGCTTGTGCTCCATGAGGGTTTTTTCCTCACCGTTCTTTTCCTGGACCACCTTCTCCACCAGGAAAGGCTCCATGTGAACGCCCTGGTTGGCGAAGGTAGAGTAGGCCGAGGCCATCTCCAGCGGCGTGACCCCTTCTCTCAAGCCGCCGATAGCGGTCGGCAGCAGGGCGTCAAGCTCGCTCTCGACGCCGAGCTTTTTCGCCATCTCGACGACATTCTCCATACCGAGGTCCTGGGCGAGCTGCACATAGACCGCGTTGTCCGACTGCTTCGTGGCTTCTTCGAGCGAGATCGGGCCGCGGTAAACGTCCTCGTAGTTGACGACCTCGTAGTAGGGTTCCATAGCGTCGGCGGGCATCGGTATGCTTAGCGGCTGCGACACGTAGAGGCTCTCGGGCGAAATGCCCTGACGTATGGCCTCGGCCAGGACGAAGGGCTTGAACGTGCTGCCGGACTGGCGCTTGCCCTGGGTGGCGAGGTTAAACTTGACCTGCTCGAAGTCCGAACCGCCGACCATGGACTTCACCGCGCCCGTGCTCGGCTCTATGGAGACCAGGGCAGCCGAAGGGTCGTTCGGGTCGTAGAGGATCTCCTCCACCGACTGGCTCGCCTGTTCCTGGAGCTGGGGGTCCAGGGTCGTGTAGATCTTCAAGCCTCCCTCGTAGACCATCTCGTCCCCGTACTCTTCGGCCAGCTCTTTGCGAACGGCGTCCAGGAAGTATTCGTTGTCGCTCTTGTGCTCGACCCGGCCGCGGTTCAGGCTGAGCTCCTGCGCGACCGCCTCCTCGTGAGCTTTTTCGTCTATGTAGCCGTACTCCAGAATCCGGTCGAGGACCACGTTGCGGCGGGCCGTCGCGCTCGCCGGGTCGTTGAAGGGGTCGTAGGCTCCGGGCAGGTTGATGATACCGGCGAGCATCGCCGATTCAGCGAGGGTGAGGTCTTTGGCGCTCTTGTTGAAGTAGGTCTTGGCCGCGGCCTCCGCCCCGTAGGCGTTGGCCCCGAAGTACACTGTGTTCAGGTATTGCTCAAGGATCTCTTTTTTGGAGTGCTCCTTCTCGTACTGCCAGGCGAGCGACGCCTCGGTGAACTTGCGCTGGAAGCTGGGGATGGCCCGCTGTCCCTGGGCGATGTAGGTGTTCTTTATGAGCTGCTGGGTCAGCGTGGAGCCGCCCTCCTGGATCGAGAGGTTCGCCACGTTCTCCTTCGCGGCGCGGCCTATGGCCTCGAAGTCCAAGCCCCGATGCTCGTAGAAACGATGGTCCTCGATGGCGACTACGGCCTCCTGGAGCGTGGGGTTGATCTGGTCCATGCCAACGACGTACCGGTTCTGCACGCCGTGAAGCTCGTCCACGACGTTGCCCTCGTTGTCGTAGACCACCGAAGTCTCGGCGAGCTCGCCCGTCGAGTAGTCTTCAAGGCTCGGGACCTCTTGAGAAACCTGGGCGTAGGTGTAGCTGAACGTCACGAACACGCCCACCAACCCGATTATCGTGAAGGCGCACAGCAGCAGGAAGAGCGTCCTGACCTTCGCCAGAAAGCCTTTCTTGCTCTGCCGCTGACGCCGACGACCGATTCTTACGAGACTGCTACCTTGCATAGAGGCGTTATTATACATAACGTACAAAAATATCCTGGAAGGAGTATGAGATCCCGCCCACAAACCTCCCCCGCAAGCTGTTCCCGGCCCTCTCCACGAACGACTACGCCTACCTGAACTCCGGCGGCAGCGGTCCGCCAACCTACGAGACCATCGAGGCCATGCGCAAGACCGACGACCTCTGCTCCGGGCCGGCCTACCTGGAGGGCGCGGAGTTCTACGCCCGTCAGGCGGAAGCATATTCGCGGGCGCGGGAGGCGGCGGCACGCCTGATCGGGGCTCTCCCCGAAGACCTCGCCCTGACCCAGAGCACCACCCACGGCATCAACCTGGGTGTGAGCTCCCTGAACTGGAAGCCGGAGGACGAGGTGATCTCCGCCACCCCTGAACACCCCGGTTGCCTCGCCCCCCTCCACGCCCTGCGGGGACGCTTCGGCGTAAACCTGACGCTCATCCCACCCCCCGTAACCCCGGAGAAGATAAAAGAAACTCTGACGCCGCGTACCCGCCTCGTCGCCCTCTCGCACGTAGACTGGACGACGGGTGAAGTATTGCCTTTAGAGGAGATCTGCGCCCTAGCCCGCGAGCACGAAGCCCTGTCCATGGTGGACGGCGCCCAATCCGTCGGCAACATCCCCGTGGACGTTCCCGCGACCGGCGCCGACATGTACGCCTTTACCGGCCATAAGTGGCTGCTCGGCCCCGAAGGAATGGGCGGCCTCTACGTCCGCCCCGAGTGCCGGATCCACAGTCCGAACCTCGGCTACCTGTCCATCGCCGACCCCAAGTCCTTCGACCCGGAAGGCGACTACGAGCTACACCCCGGAGCCCGACGTTTCGAGTCTTCCACAATGAGCCCCGCCCTCGCCGGAGGCTTCACAAACGCCCTCGAAGCCGCCAGCGAGCGCGGAGAGGCGGGACTTCGAGAGATTCACCGTCGCGCCGAGCTTTTGATGGACCTGCTCTCGGAGAACCCGCGCATCGCGCTCCGCAGCCCGCGCCCGGCCCGCACGGGCCTCGTCAGCTTCGAGGTCGAGGGCGTTCCGGCGAAAGATGCTGCGGAGAAACTGCTGGAAAAGCGGTTCGTCGTGCGCTTTATCCCGGAGCCCAACCACTACGTCCGGGCGAGCGTCCACCTCTTCAACCCGGACGAGGAGCTGGAGGCTTTGACGAAGGCCATTGGCACGCTGTAGCCAGCGGGCACCTCAGCCTTTGAGTCGAATCAGTGCGTCCACCGCGGAATCTATATCCGGTACGAGGTAGTCTGGTTGCTTTGCTTTGAGGACTTCTAGGGGGAAGGCGCCCCAGCTTATGGCGACGCTGGTTACTCCGGCGGCGTGGGCGGCGTCCACGTCGTGGGGAGAATCGCCGACGTAGGCGGCCTCTTCTACCGGCACGCCTCCCAACAGCTCCAGTCCTCTCAAGAGTGGGGCGGGTTTCGGCTTGTGTTCGTCCGTGTCCTCCATCGTGATGAAGTGGTTCGTGACGTTGCCGAGGCCGGGAAACGTCTCGATAGCCAGCTCGACGGAGGCCCGGCGCTTGGAGGTTACGACGGCGATCCCGATACCGGCCTCTCTCAGGCGGGCGAGGGCCTCTTCCACGCCGGGAAACTCTTCTATGAGGTCTTCGTGGAGCACTCCGTTCTGGTTCCTGTAGGATTCCATCAGCTCCCGGACGAGGCCGTCGGCTTCTCCAGGGTTTCCGGCTTCCTTTTCGATCAGGGCCACCATCTGCTGCGGAAGAGGTTGGCCGACGTTCGCCATCAGGATTTCTCGGGGCGGTTCATGGCCAAGCACTTCCCGGCTGGCGTGGCGGAGTGATTGGTAGATGAGCTCGGTAGTATCTACGAGGGTTCCGTCGAAGTCGAAGAGTGCGGCGCTCAGCATGGCTATCGGTGTCCGTTCGGGGAGAGCAGGTTACCGATGTCCCAGGTACAGATCTCCTCGATCCCGGCTTCGTCGGTGAGTTCCAGGTGTACGGGGGTGACGCTGATCTCTCCGCTGTTGATGGCGGCGAAGTCGGTGTCTTCTCCCTCGTGATGTCCCGGCGGGTTATTGTAGATGTCGTAGCCCACGCGGCCCTGTGCGTCTTTCACCTCGATCAACTCGTCTTTGTAGAACCTGCGCCCGAGCTTCGTCACCCTCACGCCGTTCACCTCCGTCCGGTTGGGAGCGTTGACGTTCAAGATGCGCTCCGCCGGCAGGCCGTTCAGGGCGACCTTCACCAGCCGGGCGGTAAAGTCCGCCACTGGCCCGAAGTGCAGTTCCTCATCTTCCCCGGCGTGCCAGGCCCGTTCGACGCTCAGGGAGACGGCGATGCCGGGGACCCCAATCACGATCCCCTCGAAGGCCGCCGCCACCGTGCCGGAGTAGGTTATGTCGTCGCCCAGGTTCTCGCCGTGATTTATGCCGGAGACGACGAGGTCCGGCTTGAAGTCCATGAGCCCCAGCGCCACGAGCCGCACGCAGTCTACCGGCGTGCCGCTGCAGGCGTAGCCCGTGACCCCGTCGGCCATCTCGCGTTCCTCGACGTGGAGCGGCTCGCCGAAGCTGATGCTCCGGCCCACCCCGCTCCGGTTCCGGTCGGGGGCCACGACCAGCACATCCCCGATCTTCTCTAACGCTTGCCGGACCGCGAGTAGTCCTGCGGCACTTATTCCATCGTCGTTCGTCAGTACGATCTTCATCTCTCAACTTCCTTGCTTCCGCGCTGTCTCCGACGCGATCTAATACCCCAGAAAGACTCCGATTGTACCACTCCCGGTTCCGGCGCCGGCTTTCAGTTCCGCGTGGGGTGTTTACCAGCCTTCTGATCCTATTCGAAACCGGGTAGCGACTTTTCGCTCTTTAGCAGCCGCGTGAAGTCGTCGGCCGGCACCGGTGCGCTGAAGTAGTAGCCTTGAGCCTGGTCGCATCCGCTCTCGCGCAGGAAGTCTAGTTGTTCTTCAAGCTCTGCCCCTTCTGCGACGATATCCAGGCCAAGATCGTGCCCCAGCCTGATAATGGTAGAGACGATGGCGGCGGTGTTCTCGGCGTCATGCACATCCTGCACGAAGGATTTGTCTACCTTGAGCGCATCGAGCGCGAACAGCTTGAGGTAGCTCAAGGACGAGTAGCCGGTGCCGAAATCGTCTATGGAGACGCGAACCTCTCTCCCCGATTTCAAGCGTTCCAGCATGGCGCAACTCTTCTCCGGGTCCGCCATAATGACGCTCTCCGTAAGCTCCAACTCCAGGCAGCCAGACGGCAAACCGGTATCGTTCAAGCACTGGCTGGTGACTTCTACCAGGTCTTCCCGCTCGAACTGGCGCGCAGAGATGTTGACGGCGACCCTCAGAGGGCCGAAGTCCGTCTCTGTCCAGCGTTTAGCTTGTTCGCAAGCGGTATGGATCACCCACTCGCCAACGTCGAAGATCAGGCCGGTCTCCTCCAGAACGGGAATGAACCTGACCGGCGGCACGAGGCCCATCTCCGGGTGTCGCCAGCGTAGCAACGCCTCCGCCCCCACTACCCTCCCGGTCACCAGGTCCACCTGTGGCTGGTAGTGTAAGATAAACTTCTCCCGTTCCAGCGCCCGGCGCAGGCTATTCTCCAGGGTCAGCCGCTCGAAGGCCTGGACGTTCATCTCTTCCGTGCAGAACTGGTAGGTGCTGCTTCCCTGCGACTTGGCCCGGGACGCCGCGAACTCCGCCTCCGGCAGCAGGCGATGGCCCGGAGAAGGCGGACGGGCCGATATTCCGACGCTGGCGTTCACCGAGATCTCCTGTCCGTCCACAACGAAGGGCTTCTCGAAGACACTCAGTACTCTGGTCACCAGTGAGATCACCTCGTGGGCCTCTTCGATGTCCTCGACAATGAGGCAGAATTCGTCCCCTCCTACCCGGGCGACGGTATCTCCCTCACGTATCTGGTTCCTGATACGCTCGCCCACAACTCTCAGCACGGCGTCGCCGCAACTATGCCCGAACTCGGCGTTAACAGCTTTGAAGCGGTCGAGGCTCAGGAACAAAACGGCCAGCATATTGTTTTCTTCGCGGTCCGCCCGGGCTACCGCCTGCGCCAGACGGTCTCGAAGGAGGCTGCGGTTGGCGAGCCCGGTCAGGCGGTCGTAGTTCTTGAGGTAGTCGAGCTGTTGCTCGGCCCGCTTGCGCTGCATGGAGTAGCGGATCGAGCGAGATATGACCTCGCCATCACCCCGGCCCTTACCAGGTAATCCTCGGCGCCGGTCTCCAGAGCCTGCAAGGCCGTCTCTTCGTCGTCCTGGCCGCTAAGGACGACCACCGCCACGCTGGATACCCTGTCCCGTACCCGTTCGACGGTCTGCAAACCGCTGGAGTCCGGGAGTGAGAGGTCGGCCAGTATAATGTCGAAACTCCCGGCATCTAAACGTCTAAAAGCCCCTCCGAGGCTTTCGGCGTGGGTGATCTCGAACCGCGTACCTTCTACCTCGTCCAGCAAAAGTTGTACCAGCCGGGCGTCGCCGGGGTTGTCCTCGACCAGAAGGACCTTTATATCCTGCGGCTGCACTAATCGTCTTTCGCGGGTGGGAGCTCCGCCATCTTGAACCAGAAGCTCTTGGTCGCCTCCGCGGCCTCCATAAATCGGCCGAAGTCTATTGGCTTTGTGAGATAGGCGTTCGCCTGCAGCTTGTAGCTCTCCAGTATGTCCTGCTCCGCATGAGAAGTGGTCATTACGATCACCGGTATCATCTTTAGCTCGGGGTCTGCTTTGATCTCTGCGAGCACCTCGCGCCCGTCTTTATGTGGCAGGTTTAAATCGAGCAGAATGATGTTTGGTCGGGGCGCGTCGGCGTAGTCGTTCTCCTGCCGCAAGAACTCCATCGCCTGCACGCCGTCGGCTACCCTGTACAGCCGGGTTAGAGTTTTTGCCTCGTCGTCCTTGAACGCCTCTACCGCGAGCCGGGCGTCGCCGGGGTTATCTTCGACCAGCAAGACTTCTATAGATTCGTGCCCTGATTTTCCCTTGCTCAACAACTGTCCCTTCTAGCGACTACAAGCACCAAGTTTATCTGCGAACCCGGAGTGACGCACCTTCAAAACCGCGTGTTCTTGCCTAATACGGATCTCCTCCGTAGAGAGATTACTCCCATTCGTTCGTGGCGCGGTGACCGCTTCCATCTACCCGCCCCTCCTGGAGAAAGGTAGCGTGAAGTAGAAGGTACTGCCCTCGCCCGGCGCGGATTCTACCCACATCCTGCCCCCGTGACGCTCAACGATTCGCTTGCAGATTGCGAGCCCGAGGCCAGTGCCCTCATACTCTCCCCAGCCGTGCAGCCGTTTGAAGATAACGAATACTTTGTCTGCGTATCGAGGGTCTATACCTATCCCGTTGTCGCGCACCGAGATCACCCACTCCTCGTTCCGCCGCTCGGCCCCGACGTGGATCTCCGGCGGCTCCGCACCCCGGAACTTGACGGCGTTGCCGATCAGGTTCTGAAAGAGCTGCGTGAGCTGGGTCCGGTCACCTATCACGGTCGGTAACGTGTCGAAGGTCACCGGCGCGCCGCTCTCCTCGATTGCCAGCCGCAGGTTCGCCGTCGCAGCCTCCACGGCGATCGCCAGGTCCGTAGGCGAGAATTCCTTGCCGCGGGTTCCTACCCGCGAATAAGTCAGCAGGCCGTTTACGAGCCGCTGCATCCGCTCCGCGCCGTCCACCGCGTAACCGATAAACTCGTCGGCGTCCTCGTCGAGTTGCCCCTTGCAACGCCGCGCCAGAAGCTGCGTGTAGCTCGACACCATCCGGAGCGGCTCCTGCAGGTCGTGGGAGGCTATGTAGGCGAACTGTTCCAGCTCCTCGTTCGAGCGTCGCGGGTCTTCTTCCATCCGCTTGCGTTCGGTGATGTCCTGGAGCGTCCCGGCCATACTGACCGGCCTGCCCGATCCGTCACGGACTACTCTATACTCGGTGTGGCCGCTGCGCACCTCGCCGTCCGACCTGACTATCCGGTAGTCCCGGCTGGACTGCCTCCCGCCGCGCAGGGCTCCAAATACTTCCCTCCGCACGGCTCTCCTGTCGTCGGGATGCACGAGATCAAAGAATATTCTGTATGCGGGGACGAACTCCTGCGGAGCGAAGCCGAAGATGCGATAGAGTTCATCAGACCACCGCCCCCGGTCCTCATCCAGCCCGTACTCCCAATCTCCGAGGTGCGCCATCCGCTGCGCGGCGCGGAGACTACTCTCGCTGCGCATGAGCTTCTCTTCGGCCCGCTTGCGCTCGGTGATATCGTGGACCACAACGCTCATAGCGCGCCGGCCCCCGTAGGAGATCACGCTCGCGCTCGCCACCACATCCACCAGCGAGCCGTTCTTGCACCGGTGCTGGCGTTCTCCGATGAGGTGTTGTCCCTCCTCCGCTATGCGCCGGGTGTAGTCGCCGATGCTTTCCCGGTCATGCGCGACGAGGTCGTCGAGCGTCAGCTCCTGCATCTCCCCGGCGCTATAGCCCAGCAGATCCTGGTAAGCGGCGTTGGCCTCGATGATGCGCATGGTCTCCACGTCCACCAGGAATATGCCCTCGACGGCCTGCTCGACCACCGCCCGGTGGCGCTCCTCGCTCTCCCTCTGCGGCGCTGTTGATGAACAGGATCCGGCTGTCCTCGTCGATCATGACGATGACGTCCGAGGCGGTCTCGGCGACGACCCGGTAACGCTCCTCGCTCTCCCACAGGGTCTCCTGGGCCCGTTTGCGTTCGGTGACGTCGCGTGTGATCTTGGAGAAGCCCCGCAACCGACCCTCGTTGTCTCTGAGGGCCGTGATCAGGACGTTGGCCCAGAACCGGGACCCATCCTTGCGCACCCGCCAGCCCTCTTCTTCGTAGCGACCCTGGGAGACCGCTATCCGGAGCTCCTCCTCGGGGTGGCCGCGCCGCAGGTCCTCTTCGGTGTAGAAAACAGAGAAGTGCTCTCCGATTATCTCCCCGGCCTCGTAGCCCTTCATGCGCTCCGCTCCCGCATTCCAGGTCGTTATCCGCCCCTCTGGGTCCAGCATGAAGATCGCGTAGTCCCTGACGCCCTCGACCAGCAACCGGAAGATCTCATCGCTCCCTCCGGGTTCTTTCGCGCGCCGCTGGCCCTGCCCCTTGAGCTCCTTCTCCGCCCGGCGGACGGACACCTCCCGGAACACGACGACCGCGCCCGTCACCTCTCCGTCCTTTACTATCGGGTCGCTGGAGTACCCGACGGTTAGCCTGATCCCGTTCTTGCCACGAAACAAAGCGCCCGAGCTGCCGGACGGCTCACCTCTCAGAAGCGTCCCGCACATAGGGCACTCCTCCACGGGGTAAGGTTCTCCACTCTCTGTAGAGTGTTCCAGTAACTCGTGATGACTCGCGCCGGTCAACTCCTCCGGCCCGTATCCGGTCAACTCTGCCGCCGCCGGGTTCGCAAAGGTCTTCCGTCCCCGGCTATCCAGGACGCACACGCCCTCGCCCATCGACTTCAGGATGAGTTGCTACGAGCCTTCCAGGTTTTCGAGGTCCATCCCCTTATAAGAGGCCGCGCCAATAGGCTGGCGAACTTTCCGCACTTGGAAACTCTAGAAGCGATTGGACAGGCTCCTCGCAGCTCCTTGACACATACGCTACTCGCCTATTGGCGCAAGCTCTAAGTCACTGTCGCAGCCCTACTCCCGTGCCCGGTAGTTTAACGCCCAGTCCCTATGTATAAGGACGCAAAATCGTTCGACTTCAAGGCGCTGATTTCCTACGATACAGGACAATAATACCAAGTATGTACCGCCAGAGTCGTAGACGTATACAAGTTTATAGGGTATTTTACCGGTATGAGTGATGAGATGAGAATTTTCATGCCTGTGGACGCCGCGGAATGGTTT
>JALYGE010000145.1 GCA_030777225.1 Actinomycetota bacterium | reverse complement strand
CGATCACACACCCCGCGCCCACCACCGCGGGGAACCCGGGGTCGGCGTGTAGCACACACCCGTCCTGAACGTTGGTCCGCGCCCCGACGAAGACCGGCTCCGTATCGCCGCGCAACACGGCCCCGTACCACACGCTCCCCTCCCCGCCCAGGGTCACCGCACCAACGACAAAAGCCCCCGGCGCGATCCAGGCCGTAGGAGCGACGCGTGGGAAAGCGTCGCCGTGAGGTAACAGGACGCCCGTATCGTTCACTTTCAACGACGCACCCCCACCGTCGCTCTACGCATTCTGCGCCAGTTTCATTCCGGGTTCGTTGTCCGGGCTCGGGTCGTCGGCGAGGATCTGGTACTCCTCTTCGACCCCGAAGGAATATTCCTCCGATTTTGCCGTCACGCGGTTTGCCTCCTTTGCGGTCGCAAATAGGTTACTATGGGACAGGGAAAAAGAAGGAGTATTTCTATGCTGAAAGACGAGCTTCTAGATAAAGTCGTCGAGCGTGTGTGGGAGAGGCTGGCCGAGGACCAGGCGCCACAGGTCGAAGAGTTCGTGCGCCAGTACTACAGTTGGGTGGCGCCGGAGGACCTGTCGGACCTCTCGCCGATAGATATCTACGGGGCCGCCGTCGCCCACTGGAACTTTGCGCTCCAGCGCCAGGCCGGAGAGCCCAAAATCCGGGTCTACAACCCGCGCTTCGACGAGTACCGGTGGCAGACAACCCACACCGTGATCGAGATCGTGAACGACGATATGCCCTTTCTCGTGGACTCCGTGCGAATGGAGGTCAGCCGCCAAGGGTACTCCATTCACCTGATAGTCCACCCGGTAATGAACGTTCGGCGTGACGCCGAAGGCCGGCTCATCGAGATACTCGCCCCCGATGACAGCGCGGACGACGCCTCCCCCGAGTCCATCATCCACGTGGAGGTAGACCGGCATACCGAGGCCGACGTCCTGAACGAGCTGCACAATGGCCTCGAAAAGGTCCTCGAAGATGTCCGGGTCGCGGTCGAGGACTGGCCGAAGATGCGAGAAGAGGTCGAAGACATCATCTCCGGGCTCGACGCGGCGGATCTCCCGGTGGAAGAAGACGAGGTTTCGGAGGTTAAGGACTTTCTGGAGTGGCTCGACAACAACCACTTTACGTTCCTGGGCTACCGCGAGTACGACCTGGTAGCAGAGGAGGGAGTGGACGCCTTGCGGTCTGTTTCCGGGAGCGGTCTCGGTATACTGCGGGAAAAGGAAGCCGGTGAAGTCTCGGAGAGCTTCAGCCGGCTGCCACAGGAGGCCCGGAAGCTGGCCCGCGAGCCGCGACTCCTCAACCTGACCAAGGCCAACTCGCGCTCGACCGTCCACCGCCTATCCTACCTGGACTACGTCGGCGTCAAGAAGTTCGACGACTCCGGCGAGGTCATCGGGGAGCGGCGTTTTTTGGGTCTGTATACGTTCGCGGCCTACAGCGAGAGCGTGCTGGAGATACCTATAGTTCGTCGCAAAGCACGATACGTACTGGACAGGGCGGGGTTTCCGGCGGAGAGCCACAACGAGAAGGACCTGGTCGAGATCCTCGAAACCTTCCCGCGCGACGAGATGTTCCAGATCCGCAAGCACGAGCTGCTCGACATCTCGACGGGCATACTCCACCTGCACGAGCGGCAGCGGGTCCGGCTCTTCGTGAGACCCGACATCTACGGGCGTTTTCTTTCGTGCTTGGTATATGTGCCCCGGGACCACTACAACACCAAGATCCGGGAGCGGATGCAGAAAATCCTCAAAGAGTCGTTCAACGGTACGGGCACCGAGTTCAACGTCCGGACCTCCGAATCGGTGCTCGCGCGCCTGCACTTCATAGTCCGCACCACGCCGCAAGACCTCCCGGACTACGACGTAAAAGAAGTGGAGGAGCAGCTCGCGCAGGCGATTCGCTCGTGGACCGACGACCTCTACGACGCGCTCGTCGAGCACTACGGTGAGGAGCGCGGGACCGAGCTGTTTCATCGTTATGAGGAGGCTTTTCCGCCCGGCTATCGCCACGACTACCTGCCGCGGACGGCCGTCTCGGATATAGAGAAGATCGAGGACCTCACCTCCGAAGACGAACTGGGTATGAACCTCTACCGGCCGCTCGAAGTGCCGGAGAACTTTCTCCGGTTCAAGCTCTACAGGTCAGGAGGCAAGATCCCGCTCTCCGACGTACTGCCGCTGCTGGAGGAGATGGGCGTCCGGGTCGTAGACGAACACCCGTACAAGATAGAACCCTCCGGCTCGCCGGAGGCCTGGATACACAACTTCGGCCTGGCCCACGAAGCCCAGGGAGATCTCCAAACCGAGGAAGTAAAGAAAACCTTTCAGGACGCCTTCGACCGGATGTGGCACGGCGTCGTGGAGAACGACGGCTTCAACCGTCTCGTCCTGCGGGCCGGACTCACCTGGCGCAAGATCACGATCCTGCGTGCCTACGCCAAGTACCTGCGCCAGACGGGGACGACCTTCAGCCAGGACTACATGGAAGACGCCCTCGCCGACAATGCGCACATAACCCGGCTACTCGCAGAGCTATTCCTGGCCCGCTTCGACCCGGAGTCTCAGAAAAAGGCCGAAGACGAGACCGACCGTTTGAAAGAGGAGATCGAGGAGGCGCTCGACGAGGTGGCGAGCCTGGACGAGGATCGCATCCTGCGCCGCTTCCTCAACGCCATCCTGGCGACGCTGCGGACCAACTACTTCCAGAGGGACGAAGACGGTGAACCCAAGCCCTACCTCTCGTTCAAGCTCGATCCTTCGAGCATCCCGGAGTTGCCCCTCCCGCGCCCGATGTTCGAGATCTTCGTCTACTCGCCGCGGACCGAGGGGGTGCATCTGCGGGGCAGCGAGGTCGCCCGGGGCGGCATCCGGTGGTCGGACCGGAAAGAGGACTTCCGCACCGAGATCCTGGGCCTCATGAAGGCCCAGACGGTGAAGAACGCCGTGATCGTGCCGACGGGTGCCAAGGGCGGCTTCGTCGTCAAACGCCCGCCCCAGAACGGAGACCGCGAGGCGTTTACGGACGAAGGCATCGCCTGCTACCGCATACTCATCTGCGGCATGCTCGACCTGACCGACAACCTCACCGACGGAGAGACCGTGCCGCCCCCGGAGGTGGTCCGCTACGACGAGGACGATCCCTACCTCGTGGTCGCCGCCGACAAAGGCACCGCCGCTTTCTCCGACATCGCCAACGGCATCTCCACGGACGAGTACGACTTCTGGCTCGGCGACGCCTTCGCCTCCGGTGGCTCTTCGGGCTACGACCACAAAGCCATGGGGATCACGGCCCGCGGCGCCTGGGAGTCGGTCACACGGCACTTCCGCGCTCTAGGTAAAGACGTTCATAGCGAGGACTTTACCGTGGTCGGTATCGGCGACATGTCCGGCGACGTGTTCGGCAACGGCATGCTCCTGAGCCGCCACATCAAGCTCGTAGCGGCCTTCAACCACCTGCACATCTTCTTCGACCCGGACCCGGACCCCGAAAAGAGCTTCGAGGAACGCCAGAGGCTCTTTAACGCGGAACGCTCCGCATGGACGGACTACGACGAGGACTGCATCTCCGAAGGCGGCGGGATCTTCTCCCGAACGCAGAAATCCATCTCCCTCACGCCCGAGATACAGCAACTACTGGGGGTCGAGGAGGAATCCTTGACGCCCAACGAGGTGATCCACGCCCTCCTCAAAGCGCCGGTAGACCTTTTGTGGAATGGTGGCATCGGGACCTATGTAAAGGCGAGTCACGAGAGCAACGCGGACGTCGGAGACAAAGCCAACGATTCCTTGCGGGTGGACGGCGAGGAGCTGGGGTGTCGCGTGGTCGGGGAGGGCGGAAACCTCGGGATGACCCAGGAAGGCCGCATAGAGTATGCCCTGCACGGCGGCCGGGTCTACATGGACGCCATAGACAACTCGGCCGGGGTGGACTGCTCCGACCACGAGGTCAACATAAAGGTACTGCTCGACGCCGTGGTTAAGAACGGCGACATGACCGGTAAACAACGCAACGAGCTGCTCGCCGAGATGACCGAAGAGGTCGGGGGTCTCGTCGTGCGAAACAATTACGAGCAGACCCAGGCCATAGACAACTCCCTGGCCCAGGCCTCTTCCATGGCGGACGTCCACGCCCGTTACATCCGCTTTCTGGAAGACGCCGGATTGCTCGACCGCGGGCTGGAGTTCCTGCCGGGCGAAGAGGCGTTGGCGGATAGGAAATCTGAGGGCCTGGGACTCGTGGCGCCGGAGATAGCGATCTTGCTGTCGTATACCAAGATCATGCTGTACGGCCAGTTGCTCGACTCCGACGCGCCGGAGGACGCTTACCTCTCTGAAGAGCTGGAACGGTACTTCCCCACACCGTTGCGCGAGCGCTTCCGGGAGCAGATGAAAGAGCATCGGTTGCGGCGCCAGATAATCGCCACCCACCTTACGAACGAGCTGGTGAACCGTAGCGGAACCACGTTCGCCTACCGGCTCCGGGAGGAGACCGGCGGGAAGGCCTCGGAGATCGCCCGCGCACACACCGCCGCGCGCGAGATCTTCGACCTGCGCGACCTGTGGTCCCGGATAGAAGACCTGGACAACCAGGTCGAAGCCCGGGTACAGACCAGGATGCTCCTGGCCGCCCGCAAGCTGATAGAGCGGGCGACGCGCTGGCTGCTGCGTAACCGGCGCGCCCCCCTCGATATCGCAGACACGGTCTCCCACTTCTCCGAAGGGGCCGAAGAGCTGACCGGGCGCATCCCGGACCTCATGCTAGAGTCCGACCGCAAGGCTTTGGAGAAAGTAACCGAAGAGCTCACCGAAGCCGGTGTTCCCGAGGAGTTGGCAAAGCGGGTAGCCGCCCTGCACTCGATGTTCTCCGTCCTGGACATCGTGGACGTAGCGTCGTCCACCGGCCAGGACCTGGAGACCGTCGCCGCGGTGTACTTCATCCTGGGCGACCGGCTGAGGCTCCACTGGCTGCGGGAGCACATAGAGTCTCTGCCCCGCGACAACCGCTGGCGGATGCTCTCGCGGGCGGCGCTCCGAGATGACCTCTACGACCAGGAGGCCACGCTAACCGCGGAGATCCTCCACGAAGTGCCCGACGGGGACCTCTCAGCCGAAGATCACGTCGAATCCTGGATCCACTCGAACCAGGAATCCGTAGATCGCGTCCTCCAGGTCCTGCGGGATATCAACTCCAGCGGTACCTTCGACCTCTCTACGCTCTCCGTCGCCCTGCGGGAGACCCGCAACCTGAGCAACGGACCGGAATCCTCGCCGGCGCCGGCGGAGGCGTCTACCGGCTAGATCAGCGTACGGCTCAGACTTCCACCAGCACCGCGTCGCCCTGGCCGCCGCCGGAGCAGATCGCGGCGAGCCCCTTGCCACCACCCCAGCGGCGTAGCTCGTAGAGCAGCGTCATCAGAATGCGGACGCCCGAAGCTCCTATGGGGTGGCCGAGCGCCAGCGCTCCTCCGTTGACGTTCACGATCTCCGGGTCCACGCCGAG
>JALYGE010000144.1 GCA_030777225.1 Actinomycetota bacterium | reverse complement strand
CGCCCGTAATCCTCGATGAGGCCCGGTCACGAAAGACTTTTCTCCCGGCTCCGGGCCGCGAGGTGGCTCCGACCGACTCTTACTGGCCTGCTGATCCTGGTCTTAGGAGTTTTGTATCTCGTCGTGGATTCTTTTCGGGACGAAGTGAACCGCGCGATCCGGGTGTTGACGAGCGGCGACGTCGAGGCGGTAAGGGACTACATACTCTCCTACGGCGCGTGGGCGCCGGTGGTCTCTGCGGCCCTGATGGTGTTGCAGGCGCTACTGACGTTCGTACCTTCCTTTATCCTGGCCTTCGCCAACGGCCTGGCGTTCGGCGCGTTCTGGGGTGGGATGTTGAGCCTGGTGAGCGCCGCCGTGGCGGCAGCCATCTCCTTCGGCATCGCGCACGCTTTGGGGAGAACGGTCGTGGAGGCGATGGTCGGCAAACGGAGCCTCGGTTCGGCGGACAAGTGGTTCGCGCGCTACGGCGCCTACGCGGTTTTGGTAGCACGCCTGATCCCCGTCGTATCCTTCGACGTGGTCTCCTACGCCGCCGGTCTCACCCGGATGAGCTTTCTACGCTTTCTCCTGGCGACGACCGTTGGCATGGCGCCCGCCACGTTCGTGTACGCTTACCTCGGGCGACGGGCCCCGCAGTACATTGACGCGCTCCTCTCCTCGTCACCTTCGGGCTCGTGGTAGCCGGTGTGATATTGGCGGCCCTCGTACGCCGGCAGAGGACGAGGGCGCGCTCCTGACGATCCCGTTCGTCCGACCGTGGTCTAACCGAGCTCCCGGTTTATAGCGTCCAGGAGCTCTTCGAGGTTGCGCGGGCTCCGCCCCAAATCGACCTTACCTACACGCGAGGCGCTCTCGAAGCGCGCCTCCGAACCATTGGCCTGTTCCACAATGCGTACCGTGACATCGTCCCTGAAACGAAACAGCCTGGTCCTGCGGATAGCATGCAGCTCTCCATCCCGGCTGCTCTCCAGCGTCCAGCGCGGCAGGCCCTCGACCGCTCTCTCCACGACCTCGATCAGTTTGTTCGGTCCGATCGAGTAGGCGCGTTTCGCGCGGGCGTAGTTAGGTGTCGGGCGTCGAAGTCGTCCATGTCGTTCATTTTAGAACGCTTTATCATTGAGCTTGTGAGGCTTTCTACGGAACTTTTGGAGGCTTGTTACCGGGCCGGGGCGTTTCCGATGGCCGACGGCTACGGGCGGGTAGAGTTCTACCGCTCCGACCCCCGGGCCGTGTTGGAGCTAAACTCGCTGCACGTATCGAAGTCGCTGGCCCGCGTCATCCGGCAGGGGAAATACGAGATCCACTTCGACCGGGACTTCGAGGCCGTGATCCGGGCCTGCGCCGATAGGGAGGAGACCTGGATCAACGCCGAGATACAAAGATCTTTCGTCCAACTCCACAAGGAAGGCAAAGCCCACAGCGTCGAAGCGTACAAAGACCACCAGCTCGTCGGCGGCCTCTACGGCGTAGCGCTCGGCGGCGCCTTTATGGGAGAGTCCATGTTCAGCCGGATGCCGGACGCCTCCAAAGTCTGTCTCTTCCACCTCGTAGAGCGCCTCAGGGAGCGGGGCTACGCGTTGCTCGACTGCCAGATACAGAACGACCACCTCGCCCGGTTGGGGGCCGTAGAAATCTCCGACAAAGAATACCTCCGGCGTCTGGCCGAAGCTCTGGCGTTGGATCGCCGCTTTGTATGAGATTCTATATGTAGTTCCTAAAGACTGGTTATAGTTGTTCCGTAACCGTAACGATAACCATATAATGCTTCTATAATAGAGCCGGGGCACGGTATCGGGCGTTGCCTGGAGCAGGAAGGATGGTCGTGGGGTTAGCAAGGTTGTTACGCTCAGGGTAAGTAGTCTGTTATCCGCGACGATCTTAGCTGTGCTTTTGGCTATGTTGGTCTACAGTTCTTGCGCCTCCGGGGCCACCGACATGGAGCCGGACCCACCACCGGTTGCGCGATTACCAGCGGAGCCTTCTACAATCCACAGAAAGTCAGGTTCCCGCGCCGCTACGTGGGCGACTATTTCTTCGCGGATTTCTGTAGTGGTTGGATCCGTAGGCTGGATCCCAGGACCAGGAAGGTTACTTCTTTTGCCTCAGGAATTTCGAATCCCGTGGATCTGAAGGTCGAAAAAGGCGGCAACCTGCTCTATCTAGAGCGTGGCACCGGTTCCGTATACAGAGTCCGTTTTCACGGGCAGATAGGTTCTTGCCGGACGCTTACACAGGTAGATGACGCGTCGTCAAACACAACGTACCACAAGAATCGGCCCAGGCTTCAACCTGGAGCTGCATGAGACCCGCAAAGTGAGCCGCTAAACTTTGGCTCCATCAGGGCGTGGTAAGCTTGCTCTATGGATAATAGATTTATTAATGTAGAGTGGCTGCCTGAACTCGAACGGCCTATTCTCATCGCCGGGTTTACGGGTTGGAACGACGCGGCGGAGGCCGCGAGCGCCTCGATCAGCGTCCTGGACAGCTCCTGGGAGGCCAGCAGGTTCGGTAGCTTCGATTCCGAAGAGTTCTTCGATTTCCAGACGACGCGGCCCGAGATCAAGCTGGTAGAGGGCGTAACACGCCGGATCGAGTGGCCCGAAAATACCCTGAGCGCCACCGCCCGCAGCCTCGAAGCCACGAACGGCCGGGGCGTCGTGCTGCTCTCCGGGCCGGAACCCAACTTCCGGTGGCGCTCGTTCTGCGGCGCGGTGGTGGACCTCGCCCGGGAGTTGAACGTGGAGTTGGTGGTGACGCTCGGAGCTTTGCTGGCCGACGTGCCGCATTCCCGTCCGGTATCTGTGTCGGCCAACTCTCAGGACCCGGCTTTGATAGAAAACCTAGGCCTCTCCGCCTCCCGCTACGAGGGACCGACCGGGATCACCGGCATTCTCCACCGCGCCTGCGCGGACGCAAACCTGCCGTCGGTGAGTTTCTGGGCGCCGGTCCCGCACTACCTGCCGGCCGTTCCTTCCGCGCCGGCGACGCTGGGGCTCCTGAAAAGCCTCTCGGCTTTGCTCGACATAAAGATAGACACCGAGCAACTGGAAAAGACCTCCGCCGATTACCAGGAGCAGGTCTCGGCGGCCGTTTCTCAGGACTCGGACCTCACCTCCTACGTCCAGATGCTCGAAGAGCGCTACGACGCCCAGGCGGCGCAGGGAACGAGAGACCTGCCCTCCGGCGACGAGCTCGCCCACGAGTTAGAGAATTTTCTCCGAGAACAGCGCCGCGAAGAGGAATAGAGCCGGCTAGTAAAGCAGCGCCAGCAGGAAAACCCCGACGCTGAGGATACCCAGGATCAACTGCGCGATGGAGGAGAACAGGTAGCCTACCAGGACACCGCCCGCGGCCTGCGAGGCCCGGCGCCAGTCCCCTCGGTAGGAGCCTTCCTGTCCGGCGCTTCCTCCGTCTGTTGTCGTAGAGGTCTGGTTGCGGCGCCGGAGGTACTCGCCCAAAAAGACACCGCCGATGGTGCCCAGAATGAGGCCGAAGAAAGCCCCTATCCCGATAAACAGCAGGCCGACTACCGTGCCGACGATCCCCCCGATGGCTCCACCCAGGGTGCCGGCCCAACTCGCCCCGAACCTCCGGGCGCCGTAGGAGGTGGCGACGTAGTCGGCGGCGAGGGCGAGAACGGCGAAGAAGCCCAGCAGTAAGATTATCCAGCCGCCAACCCTCTCGAAGCCGCCCAAATACGCGTAGACCAGGGCCGAGAGAAAGATGAGGGGCACGCCCGGCAGCCCGGGAACGACCGCCCCCACCAGCCCGAGCAGCATCGCGACGAGCGAGATCCAGAGCGGCAGATTGTCGAAGACCTCGGGCATCTTACGAAACCACCGGCAAAGTCTTTTTT
>JALYGE010000143.1 GCA_030777225.1 Actinomycetota bacterium | reverse complement strand
TTAAGGCAGTGTATCCGAAGCATCGGGACCATCTCCAGGCTGTCAGCCCGAATCGGAAGTTCCGGGTAGTCCGGTAGCCCGGAGAACAAAGGCGCTGTGGTAAGATCTCCCCGCGTGGCTGAACTATAGTCCAGTATGCTCTTACGTAAGCCGGATCGCAAATCCGTGGGAGGTTTTATAGCATGGTCAACTGGTTTCGCCGTCGTGGCGCAGAGGATGCAGATGCTGGAGGGTCCCGGTC
Organism: Actinomycetota bacterium; assembly: GCA_030777225.1. Classification (GTDB taxonomy): domain Bacteria; phylum Actinomycetota; class Rubrobacteria; order Rubrobacterales; family Rubrobacteraceae; genus SIRX01. Next base: position 10,568 of record JALYGE010000143.1, on the reverse strand, counting down.
GGCAAGACCGAACGATAGCGAGAGGGTCTCTTCCGCGGAAGAACCCTCGCTGCAGGTAGAGACCGAAACGACCGATGATCTCGTGGATCGGACACCGCAGCCCGAAGAACAGGCCGATGGTTTCTCCGAAGCCGGTATTCGGGAGGCACTGCGGGACGTGCGCGACCCGGAGATCGGGCGGGACCTCATCTCGCTCAACATGGTTCGTAGCGTAGGGATCGAGGGATCCAGCGTTACGGTGGGGGTGGCCCTGACGACCTCGGGGTGCCCGATGAAGCACCGGATCATGACCGACATCCAGGACCGCCTCAAGATGATCGAGGGTGTAGAGAACGTCGAGATAGATTTCGGCGAAATGACCGACGAGGATCGCCAGAACCTGCTCACCTCGCTGCACGGCGGCCCCTCGGAGCTGGCCCCGGCCTTCCGGGACGAGTCGAGGACCCGCATCATCGCCGTCGTGAGCGGCAAGGGCGGTGTTGGAAAGAGCACCGTCGCGGTTAACCTAGCCGCCGCGCTGGACCGCACCGGAAAGAGCGTAGAGATCCTGGACGCCGACGTTCACGGCTCTTCTATTCCCGTCATGCTGGGGGCCCTCGAGAAGCCGAACGTGGTGGGTGGCGTGATCTTCCCGATAGAGTCCGCCTCAGGCCTGAAGTTCATCTCGATGGGTAACTTCGTAAATGAGGGACAGGCCATTATCTGGCGCGCCCCCATAGTGAATAAAGCCCTCACCCAGCTCATGCGTGACGTGTACTGGGACGAGCCGGACTTCATCATCGTGGACATGCCGCCAGGGACCGGCGACGTAGCCCTTACCGTGGCCCAGATGATCCCCAAAGCCGAAGCCCTCGTCGTCACCACGCCGCAGGCCGACGCCGCCCGCGTCGCGGTTAAGGCCGGCAAGATGGCCGTCCAGGCCCATCTCAAGCTCGCGGGCGTCGTCGAAAACATGAGCTACGCCGAATGCCCGGACTGCGGGAAAGAGCTCAAGCTCTTCGGCGGCAACGGCGGGGAGCAGGTCTCCACCGAGTTGAACTCGGACATCCTGGGACGCATCCCGATTCTCTCCGACGAGAGCGGCGAGCCGGGACATTCGCTATTCGACCCGGATAGCGCCCCGGCCAAAGGGTTCGATGAGATAGCGGCGTCTCTGGCCCGGACAAAGGTCCGCCGGCGTATAAAAGTCGTCTAGCAAGTGGGATCTGCAAGGCGCCAGGTCCGAGGAGGTGTCCAGCGACGATGACCAAGAACACCGCGGCGAAGCCGCTGAAAGCAAGACCGAGCGAGGCGCAGTCCAGTTCCCTACGCCCATCCTCGACCGCAGCCTTGAGGATCTCATCGGCGTTCTTTGGTTCCGCTACACCCTAGGAGGACGCCAGCATCGGGGTCGCACGGCTCAAGGACAGCCCGGAGCCGGAGGCCAGGATCGTGCCCGAGTGCGAGGCCAGCGCCCTCCTGAGCGTAGACGCCGACCACTTCTCGATCGCCGCGTCGAGCGCCGCCGTCTTGACCACGAGCTGCCGGGCATCGACGAGATCGCTCAATCTCCGTTGCTGATCCAGCGCCGTCTCCAGGTCGACCTCCAAGGGTCGCGGGTCTGGTGGCGGACGGCTTCAGCGCGACGGAGTCGTGGAGGTACTTCACATACCTGGTGGTTGGCTACATGGTCAGCCGCGGCCTGGCGAAGTCCGGTTCCCGCAACCCGCGGCCGGAGGACGAGTAGGCCCTTGCGACACGCAACGCGACAGTCCCGTAGCGCGGACGGGGGCCGATTGCAAAGATCCGGCGCTGTTCGTCTTCCGCGTCCTTAGGAGGTGTAGGTGGGCTGGTTATTAAAAAGAGCATTGGTCTTCGCTGCACCATTTGTCTGGCGCAAGTACAAGGAGCGGTGCCGGGGGAAGAGATAGTGCCCTTGAGGAGCTGTCCGGCTTTCAGCGAACCGGGCGGCTCCAGGACTGGAACGGTTTAGTGAGGAGGATAGAGCTAATGACGAAGAATGCCGGGCTGGCGGCGGTCTTGAGTTTCTTGATCCCGGGTCTGGGACAGATCTACAACGGCCAGATAATCAAGGGACTCCTCATGGTGGTGGTCCAGGCCATAAACGTGGCGTTGACTAACGTATTGATCGGTTTTGTCTTACCCGATCGTCTTGGTCTACGCGGTCTTCGATGCCTACAGGACCGCAGAGAGGATCAACGCGTACGGTGGAAGGGTGAGGTAGCACTAATGGTAGGCGATCGAAAGGAGAGAGCCGCGGAGCAGAACCTTAGCGGCACGAGTGGACAGACCGGAAGCACCGGTCAGACGACGGAGCAGGCCAGGCAACAGGGGCAGCAACTCGCCCAGCAGGCCCGGCAGCAGGTGGGTGAGCTTGCGAACCGGGGCGGCGAGCAGGTCAAGAGCCAACTGACCAGCCGGAGACAACAGGCTGCTGAGCAACTGTCTCCCGTAAAGACAGCGCTTCAGGAGACCAGCCAGCAATTGAGGAACCAGGGCCAGGACTCCGTCGCCCAGTACGCCGACAGGGCTGCCGACCAGGTCGAGCGGTTGTCCGGCTACCTGCGTGAGGCGGATGTGGACGAGATCGCCGACGAGGTACGGGGCTTCGCCAGGCGCAATTCAACGCTCTTTTTGGGCAGCGCCGTAGCTCTGGGATTTCTCGGTACCCGCTTTCTGAAGAGCTCCTCGCAGGGGAGCGTCCGCAGGCGGTGGAACCGGTACGGCGACCAGGACTGCGACGGTATCCCACGAAACCGGGGAGCTGGCCGCGGCTCTTCCTCCGGGTTCTATCGAGGGGTCCCCGACGGTAAGACAGAACCCGATGGCCAAGCCGTCTGCGGGCGAGGGGGAGAACATGGAACCTCCTCGGAGCTTTTAGGAGGGGTTGATGCAGGGCAGGGACGGAAGATCGCTTGGCGAACTCTTCTCGGAGCTCGCGCGGGACACCTCCACACTGGTGCGTCAGGAGATGACGCTCGCCAAGACAGAGATGAGCCAGAAGGCCTCGCGGGTCGGCAAGGATGTGGGCTTCCTGGCCGCAGGCGGCGCCGTGGCCTACGCGGGGCTCTTGGCGGTGCTCGCCGGGGTCATCGTGTTGTTGGGGCAGGTGATTCCCATATGGTTCTCGGCGATTCTGGTCGGGCTCGTGGTGGCCGGCGTGGGCTATTTCCTCGTGAGGAGGGGCCTCGACGCCCTCAAGCGCGAAGACCCGACCCCCAGGCAGACGATAGAGACACTTAAGGAGGACCAGCAATGGGTGAAAGACCAGACGACATAGGGCGGCGCGAGCCGCTCGAAGCGGACGATAGGATCGCGGAGGCGGACGCGGGCCATACCGGGTTCGATCCCGCCACTGACGCCTTCGAGCCAGACGCGGTAACCTCGGACCCCGCCCTTCGCGACGAGACGGAGAGTGAAGAGGTAGTGGCCACCAGGATCGAGATAGAGCGCATCCGGGCCGGTATGACCGAGACGGTTGACGCCATCTAGGAGAGGCTCAGTCCCGAGAATTTGAAGGAGCAGGCGAAAAACAGGGTTAAGGAGGCAACCGTGGGGAAGGCCCAGGAAGCAGGTTCCGGCATCGTGGACACTATACGACAGAATCCTTTGCCGGCGGCGCTGACGGGCATAGGCCTCGGCTGGTTGCTCATGAACACCAGGCAGCAGAGTTCGTCTCGACCGCCTTACCGGGACGTAGCCTACCGGGATGCCGCCTACGTCGAGGGCTATCCTACGAACGAGTACGGCCCCGCCGGCTACCCGCTGCGTTACGAAGATGAGGGAGCGGGTGGCTCTTCGGCGGGCCAGGCGTTGGGCCACGCCAGGGACAGGGTCGGGGAGACCGCCGTCCAGGCCCAGGACAAGGCGGGGGACCTCGCCAGCCGGGCCCAGGACGGAGCCAGCCAGCTGAGCGACCAGACACGCAGTCAGGCGAGCCGCCTGAGCGACCAGGCCCGATACCAGGCCCGGCGGGCCGGGGGTGGATTTCAGAGGATGCTTCGGGAGAACCCCCTGACCGTGGGAACGTTGGCCGTGGGGGTCGGGGCGGCCATAGGGCTCGCCATCCCCGAAACTGGCAAGGAGCACGAGGTGATGGGCGAGGCCCGCGACACCGTCGTAGACAAGGCCCAGGAGAAAGTCCAAGAGACCCAGCAGAAGGTCCAGAAGGTCGCGGAACAGGCGCAAAGCGCGGCCCAGCAAGAGGCCGAAAACCAGGACCTCACCAACCAGTGAAGCGCTATGAGGCCTTAACCGGGGGATCGGGGACAACACCCCCGGTTCTCCGGCCTCATTTGCCCGGAGCATGGCGAGGAGTAACCACCGGTCGGGGACAGAGGAGGGCGTCGTGAGCGACACCTACGGTCAGGGCGGAAGCAACCGCCCTGGCGACCAACAGTCAGGCATCATTGTGTTCGGTGGTGGAGGCGGTGGAAGGGGCTGTTCGGGTAGGGGATGCCTGTTCTGGATAGTGCTGAGTGTAGTATTGAGTGTGGGCCTGACCATACTCGTTAATCTCATCCTCCTGTTGTTCTCGGGCGGAGGCTCTGGGATCAACGTCTGACTATCTAGCGAGGGAGACGCTTTATGGATACGAAATACAGAGCTTTGGCCGGGGCGCTCAGCGGCGCCGGGGGAACTCTTGCGCTGTCCGGGCTGCGTGTGGTCTTGAACAGATTCGGTTTGGTCTTCGACACCGCCCCGGTGCAGGTCATAGACCGCATCGAGGAGCTCGGCCTCGTCGGGGAACTCTCACCAGGGGCCCATCGCGCCCTCACCGCGACGGCCCACTGTGCCTACGGACTAGGGACTGGGACGGTCTTGGGGCTCCTGCGCCGGGATACGAGCCAACCGGCAGAAGAGTTGGCTGTTGGCTCGGCGCTCGGGGTGCTGGTCTGGGGCGCCGGGTGGGCGAGTTGGTTGCCGCTTACCGGCGTTCACAGCGCGCCGTGGACCCAGAGCACGCCCAAGGTCTTGCTGCCCATATTGGATCATGCGTTGTTCGGAGCTACATGGGGGCTCATACACTGGGCGATACACCAAAAGCGAGGTTGATATTTAGGGCTACGACGCGATGAGCGTAGAAGAGGTCTCCAGGCGCCTAAGATCTTTCCAGAGAAGAGCCCCGTACGGTACGCGACTATGAGGAGCCCAATAGTAACCACGCTACCGCCTTGCAGGAACTCGACCACAAGACAGGTGGCTCAGAGTCGTGGTGGATCACATCCAAAGCATCCAGGCCACGCTGGATAAACCCGTGGAATGGCGTCTTTGTCCCGGTTTAGCTCTGAAACATTTCCGGACTTCAGTTATGTAGAACCTCCACCAACTCTCGAACGGCGCCGGCGCTGTTGTTGAGGTCCTCCTTCTCGCTATCCTGGAGGTCCAGCTCCACTATCTCTTCTACACCGTCCGCGCCGAGCTTGACCGGGACGCCAACGAAGAGGTCGTTGAGGCCGTACTCGCCCTGGAGGTAGGCGGCGCAGGGCAGGATGCGCTTCTGGTCGAGCAGGATGGCGTCTACCATCTCGACGACGGCGGCTGAGGGCGCGTAGAAGGCGCTGGTGTCCATAAGGTCCACGATCTCCGCCCCGCCCTGGCGGGTGCGCTGTACGATGGCCTCGATCCTGTCTTCGGGGAACAACTCCGTGATGGAGACGCCACCCACAGTTGCCATGCTCGGAAGCGGCACCATCGTGTCGCCGTGCCCGCCGAGCACCAGCGCGTATACGTCCCGCACCGAGGCGTTGGCCTCCTGGGCGATAAACGTCCGGTAGCGGGCGGTGTCCAGGATGCCCGCCATGCCGACGACCCGTTCGCGGGGGAAGCCGCTGGTCTCCAACGCCACGTGGCACATGGCGTCCAGCGGGTTGGCGACGATGACCAGGATGGAATCCGGCGAGTGCTCGACGACCTGCTCGGTGACGCTGGCGACGATGTCCTGGTTGGTTTTCAGCAGGTCGTCCCGGCTCATCCCCGGCTTGCGCGGGCTGCCGCTGGTGATCACGACGATGTCCGAGTCCGCCGTATCCTCGTAGTCGTTGGTGCCGGTTATGACCGAGTCGAAACCGATGACCGGTCCGCTCTCCAGCATGTCCAGAGCTTTACCCTGGGGAAGGCCCTCGACAATGTCCACGAGCACCACGTCTGAGTAGTTGCGTTCCGCCAGACGTTGGGCCGTCGTCCCCCCGACGTTGCCGGCTCCGACTACCGTAACCTTGCTCTTAGCCACCAGGATCGCCTCCTCTATATATGTGCGTTACGTACCCTGCAAGCAATGATAAGTGAATTTGTCGAGCTTTGCCGCGAACCCCTCTAATTTACAATACCCAAACAGGTAGAGATTCAATCTTTCGAGGAGGTTTGTTGGACGTAACCGAGGCCATCGAAACGCGGCAGAGCATTGGGCGTGTAAAGCAGGACCCGGTGCCCAAAGAGACGATCGAGCGCGTTTTGGAGAGCGCGATCCACGCCCCGAACCACAAGATAACCGAACCCTGGCGCTTCCACGTCTTTGTGGGCAAGGGCCGGGGCGAATTTGCCCGCGCCCGGGCGGAGCTGGCCCGGCTTATGGCGGAGGCCGAAGACGATGACGAGGAGCTTATTCCCGGGCGGGTTAGTCGTGAGCGGAAGAAAGCTTTCAGGGCGCCGGTGGTGATAGTCGTGATCTCTCTGGCCGGACGCGACGAGGTCGAGACACTGGAGAACTATGCCGCCTGCTGCGCCGCCGTCCAGAACATGCAGCTCACGGCCCATTCTCTGGGACTCGGGTGTATCTGGCGCACCGGACCCGTCGCTTACCACCCTTTCATGAGAGAGTTCTTCGGATTGAAGGAAGGAGATAAGATCGTGGCGTACCTGCATATAGGTTACCCGGACATGGGAGAACGCCCCCGCCGTCGCAGACCGGCCGGCGAGCGCACCGTCTGGCACGAGGGTTAGCGATCTCGCTCCGGGGGTATCATTCGAGGAGATTCTTTACTGGAAGGAGCTGTAAGTAAATGAAAAGACTGCTGCGGCGGCTACTCGTGCTGGCAGCGCCGTTTATCTGGCGCAAGATCAAAGAGCGCCGCCGGCGCAAGTAGCAGGAGATCAATCCTCCAGGGGTTTCGCCTCGAACTTGCCCTCCTCTGTGCGGTAGACGTTAACCAGAGAACCGCTCGGCTCGTGATAGAGGATAACGGGGGCACCCCGTGATTCAGCTTCTTCCAGGACCTCGATGCGATTTTTCCTGGCGGCTTCCGGGTCGGTGTCTACGCCGCTTATGAGATCGGGGTCCAGCCAGATCTTGGCCGGCGCCAAATCCGCCGTGTAGAGTGCGCTCTCTTCGCCGGAGCCGATCCAGACGATCTGATGTCCCGCTGCGTGGCCCGAGCGGACCTGCACGCTGATGCCGTCTACGACCTCGCCATCACCCTCTAACAGCTCGCACCAACCTTCCTCGACTCCTTTCTCCACGGCAGGTATTGCCTCTCGGCGGGAGTTGCCTTCCGGCAGACCCTTCGCTTCCTCCAGAGACTCTTTCTGCACGTAAACGGTGGCGTTCGGAAAGCTCGGCGGGTTCAGCGCCCAGCCTACGTGGTCGGCGTCCAGGTGCGAGAGAACGACGTGGGTTATGTCTTCCATCGAATGGCCCGCAGCTTCGAGGCTTTCTTCGAGGCTGTTCTCGTTTCGCTTTAGCTCGTAGCGGCCCTCCAGGCTCTCTGGAAGCTCCGGCCCGAAACCCGCGTCGAGCAGCGCGAGGTTCTCTCCGGTCTCTATCAGGACGGGCCGCATCGCGCCCTTTATCTTCGTATTTCCCGAACCGCCGAACAGGTTGCCCGCGTCGGTAATAAAGGTGCCGTCCTCCAGCACCCACACTTTGATGGAACCCAGGTCCAGACTACTTTTCGCCACGATGCCTCCTTTACGCTGCAATACTAGAGAACAGCATACACGCTAGGCGTGCGAGTTTGTCGCCATGCTCCGGAGGGCCGTGGCGAGTATTCTCGGGTGCTTGAGCAGGCTGTAGACCGGAGTATCTCCGGTAAAGCTCTCCACCAGGGTCCTCCGGGCCGCGGGGTCTTTCTCGCAGGCTTTGAATAGCGGCTCCATCAGCTCCAGGTTCGGGACGAGGTTCACCAGCGCGTGGCCGGAGAGGTGCTCCTTCGCCCGCTGACGTTTTAGCTGTCTCTCGTAGCCGGAGAGCAGGGAGGCCGAGAAGTATCTGCGGGCGTGGGCTTCGTGGACCCAGGAGGCGGCCAGCCGGCCGGATTCGAGCGCGTAGCCGACGCCCTCGCCGCTTATCGGGTGGATCATACTGCCCGCGTCTCCTACCATGAGAAGACCCTGGGCGTAGCGCTTCGCCCCCCACATGCCCATCTTGAGCGACCAGCTCTTCGGCGGACCTTCGGGCTCCGCCTGCCGGAGCCACCGGGCTATCTCCGGCTCTTCGAGAAAGCGGTCGAAGTAATCTTTGAGGTTGCGGCCGGTTCTGTCGAGCGACTTCGTCGAAACGCCGGCCCCCACGTTCGCCGAACCATCTCCGAAATAGAAAACCCAACCATACCCCGCGCCGGACTTGTTGAGGTCTTCGGTCATGAAGATGTGCAAGTGTTCTTTGTTCGGGCCGTCTACGCCCTTGAAATACTGGCGGCGGGCCACGGCGTTCTGGTGGGCCTTCATGCCGCTGGCGGCGAAGCCGCCAACCCCGTCGGCGGCCACGACCAGCGGGGCCTCGAACCGGAGTTGCTCTCCGTTTTCGGACGTCTCGACGCCGGTCACGGCGCCAGCGGCGCTCCGGAGCAGTTCGGTTGCCCGGACACCGCTGCGGAACTCGGCGCCCGCTGCTGTGGCGCGGCCGAGGAGCTTCGCGTCGGTCTCCTCGCGCTTTACAACGTAGCCGTGCGGGCCGTGGAGGGTAGGAGGGACCTCCTGGCGGAGCAGGGCGGTCCTGGTGTAGATAGTGAAGCCCGAAAATTTGCCGTGGGGAGGATCGTCGAGCCAGTCGCCGAGGCCCATAAGGGTGACCTCGGAGGCGGCGTGGGGCATCAGGCCGTCGCCGCAAGGTTTATCTCGGGGGAACTCCTGGCGGTCCAGTAGTAGGACGTTGAGCCCGGCCCGCGTGCCGTAATAGGCTGTGGAGGCGCCACCTGGTCCGGCTCCCACTACTATGAGATCGTACCTCGTCATGTTCCTCCTTCTCGGGGAGCCGTGCTACTGTGCCAGGGTAGTTTACCCAGTTTGACGGACTACGAGCGAGGAGACGAAAACATGGTGGATCGAAACCGGCCCGCCCGTTACGCGGTGGGCGACGGAGCCGCCCTCAAAGCCACAGGACAACCGGTCGAGATACTGGAAGTCCGTCGGGGGGAGTTCGTGCCGGACTTCGTATATAAAGTGCGGGTGCTCGCCGAGAAACCGGCCCGTCCCTATAACCTGTCGGTGCCGGAGCACGACCTCGCGGATGCGCCGCGATGAATTAAAAGTCTTTTTCGGACGTAACGCTCAGGTAGGCGACGTCTACGAGGGGTACGCCGGACTCTAGCGCCCGCTCGACGGCGTTGTTCAACGCTTCGGCGGCGACGCCCGAGTCTGGGAAGTGGCCGTCGAGGAGTCGGGCGGCGCGGGTTATCTCGTAGAAAGAGAAGCGCCGGCGTTGGCTGGTGAGATCGTAGACGGCCTCCAATACGTCGAGGCGGAGTGAGATCAGTTGTTCGAGGCGCCACCGGATCTCGTCTCCCGTCAGGTTCATGGTCTGGTACAGACGGGCGATTTCAGCCACCTGTATAAGGGTCGGGAGACGCTTTTGGAGCTTATCTACGGCTGTTTCGTCCAGGTAGCGGCGGGCGGTAATGCAGGCGAGCGACGCCCTTCCCTCGGGGCTTTGGTAGCCGATGAGGGGTTTCCAGTCCGCAGGACCGCTCGATGGACTGCCGAGCCGCCGCTCTTCGCCGCCGATAAAGATGCGCGGCACGTGGCCTCCGGCGTAGTAGGAGATCTGACGCGCCGCTTTCTCCACCGCCGGGGTGTACTCTCCGGCGCGAATCTCGACCCACCGGCGCACGATGCCCGAGTACAGACGCTCCAGCGCCCGCCAGGTTGCGTCACCCCGCAAGTCCAACTCGCCCGGACGCTCGGTTATGACCAGGATCCGGACGTTAGCCAGCTCCTCCCGGTACGTGGCCCGAACGGTGGCGAGGAACTTCTCGAACTCTTCATCCACCGTACCCAGCAGGTAGCGGCGGCGCTCTGCCGGTAGCACGTACATCAGGCGGCTCTTGATCCTGCGTTCCCGGCCCTCCGCGGTTTTGAGGCGATCAATAGCCTCGTAGAGCTCCCTGCGCCGTTGATACACCAGCGACGAGAGACGCTCGACCTCCGGGTCTGTGGCATAGCTCTCCGACCAGGCTTCGTCCCGGGCGGAGCAGACCGCCTCGTGGGCGTTCTCGGCCCGGACTACCGCCCGCTGTTCGTTCTCTCTTTCGCGCTGGGCCTCGCCCAGCTCACGCTCCAGAGTTTCTATAGTAGATGACAAAAGAATCTGCCCACGAAGGTACACACAACAAAACGTATTCTACAAAACCTGA
>JALYGE010000142.1 GCA_030777225.1 Actinomycetota bacterium | reverse complement strand
AATGCCGATGGGCAGATATCGTTCAGGGAACAGTTGGGACAGTCGGGTTTGCGGGCTTTGCAGACCCGGCGTCCGTGAAAGATGAGCAGGTGCGAAAAGATAGTACGGTCTTCTTCGGGGACCAGTTCGAGGAGGTCGCGCTCGATCTTCTCGGGTTCTTTCTTCTGGGAGAGGCCGAGCCGGTTGGAGAGCCGCCGGACGTGGGTATCCACCACGACGCCCTCGTTTACGCCGAAAGCGTTGCCGAGGACGACGTTGGCCGTTTTGCGACCAACACCGGGGAGGGCGACGAGCTCCGGCATAGTCCTGGGGACCCGACCATCGTGGTCTTCGATCAGGGCTCGCGCCATGCCCTGTAATGAGCGGGCTTTGTTACGATAAAAGCCGGTCGGGCGGATATCCTCTTCCAACTCCTCAGGGTCCACCGCCGCGTAATCTCCAGTGGTGCGGTACTTCTGAAAGAGGTTCTCCGTAACCTGATTGACCCGGACATCGGTAGTCTGGGCTGAAAGTATGGTCGCAACTAGGAGCTCCAGCGGATTCGACCAGTTCAGTTCGGTAGCAGCGTGGGGGTACTCCTGCTTCAGGCGAGGTATGATCTCATGTATGGGTGCGGGTTCTCTTTGCACGACAGCGTGGATTATAGCGGCGGGCTGCGACATACGCCTCGTTCGAAGCTCCGGGGTAGCCTGGAAACGCGGATAGCAATAAACTACCCTGGCTGAGGTTGTCCATGGTGAGATGGAGGGAACAAGCATGGCAGAGGTGAGCTTCGACTACAAGAACCTCGTAGAGGTCGAAGGCGGCATACAGGAGGACGAGCTAGAAGAGATCCGTCCCCGGCTCGAAGAAGCTACGAAAGACCTCTTGGAAGGCGACCTGGGCTTTATGCAGCTTCCTAAAACCGACCGGTACGCCGAGGTCTCGAAAGTCCTGGCGGAAGATATAAAAAACTCCGGCGCCACGGACTTCATCCATGCTGGTATCGGGGGTTCGGCGCTGGGACCAATGGCGTTGCAGAAAGCGCTCAACCACCCTTACTACAACCAGCTAACGAACCGCGGTGGGCCGCGCATACACTTCGCCGAGAACACGGACCCCACAACGCTCGGAGCCATACTCGACGTGGCGGACCCCGAGAGCACCTGGGTAAACGTGGTCACCAAGAGCGGCTCGACCGCCGAGACGATGGCGAATTTCCTCGTCGTTCGGGGCTTTCTGAAAGATGCTTTGGGAGATGGGTACCAGGAACACACGGTATTTACTACCGACCCCGAAGAAGGCTTCTTGAACGAGATCTCCGACCGCGAAGGCACGAAGACGCTTCCGATCCAGCAGAACGTCGGGGGGCGTTTCTCGGTCCTGACGCCGGTCGGCCTGCTACCGGCGGCCGTTGGCGGCCTGGACGTCGACGCCCTGCTCGCCGGCGCCGCCCAGTGTGTGGACGAAGTGAACGAACAGGGCGCGGAGCACCCGGCGGTCCTGGGGGCGGCGATGCACTACCTGATGGACACCGCCAGGGGGCGCAACGTGCGGGTAATGATGGCCTACGCCGACGCGCTGGAGCGGGTCGGTGCCTGGTTCGTCCAGCTCTGGGCCGAGTCGCTCGGCAAAGACGGCAAAGGCTCGACGCCCCATGGGGCCGTCGGCACCACCGACCAGCACTCCCAGGTCCAGCTCTACATGGAGGGACCACAGGACAAAGTCATCGAGATCGTGCAGGTCGAGAACCATCCGCGAGACCTGACGATACCCGAAGCCTACGAGGACATAGAGGGTGTCGGCTACCTCGGCGGCCACTCGATGGCGGAGCTGCTCAACGTCGAGTGCGACGCCACGCAAAAAGCGCTCACCGAAGCCGGAAGGCCGAACTCCCTGATAAAGCTGGGTGAGATCAGCGAAGAGAACATCGGCTACCTCCTTCAGGCGCTGGAGGTTCAGACCGCCATCGCCGGCTCGCTCTACGGCGTCAACGCCTTCAACCAGCCTGGAGTAGAAGCCGGCAAGAACATTACCTACGAGAGGATGGGTCGCCCCGGCTACTAACGGAAGCTGCTACCGAAAAGCAGGCGTTCCAGTAAGGATGTTACCCAAAATGAGGGTATGCACCTCGCTGGTTCCCTCATAGGTCAAAACGCTCTCCAGGTTAGACATGTGGCGCATGATGGGGTATTCGAGTGTCACCCCGTTCCCGCCCAGGATGGTCCGGGCCTCCCGGGCTATCTCAAGGGCCTCGCGCACGTTGTTCAGCTTGCCTAAGGAGATGTGCTCTGGCCTGACCCTACCCTCATCCTTTAGCCGTCCGATGCGCCACGCCACCAGAAGCCCTTTCTCTATCTCTACCATCATGTCCACCAGCTTCTTCTGGGTTAGCTGGAAGGCAGATACCGGCTTACCGAACTGCTCCCGCTCCTTCGAGTACGCAAGGGCGCACTCGTAGCAGTCTCTCGCCGCGCCCATGACGCCCCAGATGATGCCGTAGCGCGCCTCGCCCAAACAGGTGAACGGTCCTTTTAGCCCTGTGACCTCCGGTAGCACGGCTTCTTCCGGCAGGCGCAGGTCTTCGAAGTAAAGCTCGCTCTGGATCGAAGCGCGTAAAGAAAGCTTGTGCTCTATGTCTACTGCGCTGTAACCGGGCGTATCCGTGGGTACGAGAAAACCCCGGATACCGTCTTCAGTCTGCGCCCATACGACTACTAAGTCCGCTATGGAGCCCATCCCGATCCAGCGCTTCGAGCCGTTGAGGACCCAATCCGACCCGTCTTTGCGGGCGTTGGTCCTCATGGACGCCGGATCGCTCCCCGCCTCGGGTTCCGTAAGTCCGAAAGCCGCTATCGCCTCTCCGCTCGCAAGAGGCGGCAACCACTCCCGTTTTGCTCCTCGGAGCCGAACTTGTGGATGGCGCTCATCGCCAGCGAGCCTTGCACAGAGACGAAAGTCCGCAGAGAAGTGTCTCCGGCTTCAAGCTCCATGCAGGCCAGGCCATACTCCGTGGCGCTCTTACCGGCGCAGCCGTAGCCTTCGAGGTGCATACCAAGAAGACCCTGTTTCCCCATCTCTGGGACGATCTCGCGCGGGAAGTGGGCTTTTTCGTACCACTCTTTTATGTTGGGCGCTATCTTCTCCTGGACAAAGGCGCGAACATCGTCGCGCACGGCAAGCTCTTCTTCCGATAGCAGTTCGTCCAGGGCGAGAACGTTGGCCGGCTCGGGATATTCGGAGATTGCGGATTCCCTCTGCTTCGTACCCATGGTTTCAGTCTACAACAGCCGGAGATAAGGTGCGCCGCGTGGAAGCCGTTCACAGAGGTCCGGCCAGGTTATAATGGCGGCTGGCGCGGTTACAAGCGATCCGAAGGACGATCTCACATGAAGTGGCTCAAAGTATATGGTCTCCCGAAACTGCCCCTTTTCCTGGCCCGGTGGGCGATGAAGCTGGGGCTGCCGGGGCCGACGTGGTACAAGTGGAAAGCCGCGAGCGCGGGGACCGGCGTGATCCTGGACGAGATGATCCGGGCCGCTGACGATCTCGGCTACAACGGCCAGAAGGTCGGCCAGCTCGCCATGAGCCGCATCGGGGAGAAGCAGGGCACCGACCTGCGCGAGCAGCTCGGGGTGAAGACCATGAAGGACACCGTGGACGTCGTCATGCTCGCCAACCGTTTCTTCGACATCGAGATCACGCTGACCGAAACAAAGGACGGCGAGTACGTCATAAACGCCGACCGCTGCCCGTGGTTCGGCGGGATGGGCCACGACGGCGTCCCCGGCTGGGACGTAAAGCCCTGCGCCGCCTTCTCCACCTACGAAAAGGCGATGGTCAGCGCCATAAACCCGAACGTCAAGCTCTCCTACACCGAGAAGCGCACCACCGGCGGCCACACCTGCCGCGGCGTCTACCAGTACAAAGACAAAGAACTCGGCGATAACGTCGAGCCTCAGACAGATTTCGTCGGGCTCGGCAAAAAGCCAAAGAAGGTAGAAGCTAAAGCGGAGTAGCCTTGGAACGCATCGAGATAGATACCGCGCGGGGGAAGGAGCGGGTCCCGCCGGGACAGTATCTCGTCGGTGACCGCTGGCCGATACTGACCTACGGCCCGACGCCGCAGTTCGACCCGGAGACGTGGGACTTTACGATCACGGGGCTCGTGGAGAAACCGTTGCGCTTTACCTGGGAGGAGTGGAACGAGCTTCCCACCGTCGAGGTCAAGGCCGACATGCACTGCGTCACCTCGTGGAGCAAGCTGGATAACGTGTGGAAGGGCGTAAAAGCGAGGGAGTTGCTGGAAATGGCCGGGCCGAAGCCAGGGGCCAGGTTCTTCTCCGTGTTCTGCGACGGTGGGTACACGACGAACGTACCGGTCGAGGAGTTGTACGAGGAGGATGCGCTCTTCGCGACGCATCACAACGAAGCGCCGCTGGAGCCGGGACACGGGGCTCCGATGCGGCTCGTGATCCCACGCCTCTACGCCTGGAAGAGCGCGAAGTGGGTGCGGAGCATCGAGCTTCTCGCCGAAGATAAGCCCGGATTCTGGGAGAACAACGGCTACCACAGCTACGGAGACCCCTGGCAGGAGCAGCGCTACAGCTTCAGCTTCTAACGCTCCGCCGGTATCGGCGCACCGGTAGGGAACGAGCTGTTGGGGAGAGAAGGAAGAAGGGTATCCCATGTCGGAAGAGGACCAGGCCCGCCTATTAATGGAAACGAAAGGCTTGCACGGCCAGATAGAACTCTTGCGGGAAAAGTTCAGATACGGCGCAAGGGTTTCCTGGCTAAAGCGAAGGGGCGAGACAAAGAAATGCCCCTTAGAGCTTGCGCCAATAGGCGAGTAGCGTATGTGTCAAGGAGCCGTGAGGAGGCTGTCCAATCGCTTCTAGAGTTTCCAAGTGCGAAAAGTTGCCAGCCTATTGGCGCGGCCTCTTAGAGAAATTTCCTCCATACAATTCAAGGAC
>JALYGE010000141.1 GCA_030777225.1 Actinomycetota bacterium | reverse complement strand
GCCTCGCTCATGGACAACGCGATGGGCCTCGCCGTGCTCGCGCTGGTCGGCACCCGGACCGCTACCATAGAGATGAACACCCACTTCCTGGGGTCGGTGAACGAGGGCCGGATAATTTGTCGCAGCGAGGTCGTCCACCGCACCCGCCGCACCGCCACCGCCGAATCCAAGGTCTACGACGCCGAAGGAAACCTCGTTGCGATGGGGACGGGAGCATTCCGGGTCTTCGAGAAAAAGGGAAACGCCATCGTCTGAGCCGAAGAGGTTTCGCTTATAATGTTCTTGGCCGAATAGATCGGGAAAAGGGGCCCGTTCGTCGGTTTTCGCGAGTACGGTGTCAGGAGGACGCACGCTCACCAAAGATCGGCTTCCCCGGCTACAGGCGATGGTCGAACAAACGGTGGCTTCTGCTGCGGCGCGTTCTGGTCGAGGAGGAAAAAGAGAAAATGGGGGCGGAGCCCGGCGCGGAGGTGGAAAACTCGCCGTCCCCGAGCTAGAGTAAGGAATAGAGAAAGGAATCTGGTGGACACCCTGGACCTTTTCCGTCTCGACGGCAAGACGGCTATCGTAACCGGTGGCGGGCGCGGTCTTGGCCAGTACATGGCCGAGGCCCTCTCCGACGCGGGGGCCAACGTGGTTCTCTGTTCGCGCAAGATAGAGCCGCTAGAGGAGGCGCGAGAAGAGATAGAGGCTCGCGGCGGCCGGGCGCTCGCGCTGGAGTGCGACGTGACCAACTCCAAAGACGTCGAGAGGGTGGTGCGGGAGGCCGAAGAGACCTTCGGCAGCGTGGACGTTCTGGTCAACAACTCCGGGGCGACGTGGGGGGCGCCGGCGGCGGAGATGCCGTTGGAGAAGTTCGATCAGGTCGTGGCGGTGAATATCCGGGGGACGTTTCTCATGAGCCAGGCAGTGGGGCGGCGCATGATCGAACGCGGCAACGGCGGCACGATCGTCAACATCTCATCTATAGCCGGGCTTCTCGGCGGCGACCCCGACTACATGCAGACCGTCGGCTACAATACCAGCAAGGGCGCCATCATCTCCATGACCCGGGATCTCGCAACCTCCTGGGCGCCGCACGACATAACGGTAAACGCCATCGCCCCCGGCTGGTTCCCGACCCGCATGAGCGGCGGCCTCATCGAGAACTTCGAGGAGAAGATGCTCGAAGGCATTCCGCTCCACCGCTTCGGCAACCCGGAGGACCTCAAAGGCGTGGTGGTCTTTCTCGCCTCGTCCGCCGCCGCCTACATCACCGGGCAGACGGTCGTCGTGGATGGTGGGGCGACGGCCTGGTAGAGAGCTCTGGTTCTAAGAGGCTCCGGGAATTCCGTTCTCATCCTCGCCGACTCGGACGCCGTCTTCGTAGACCAGCTTGCCGCCGAGGTAGCCGGAGAGACCGATCAGGGACGCGCCGAGGATGGAGAGGAGCAGGGCTCTGCCTCCGGCCCGGCCGTTCTCTCGGCTCATGAGGCTCGCGAAGTAGAGCGTCATAAGCGCCGCGTTCGAGAGGCCGTGGTAGAGGGCCGTGCGGCGGACGGGACGATTCTCTATCTCGTAGTAGTCCAGGGTGCCGGTCGCAGCGGCCCCGACGCCTCCTACGAGGCCGAAGATCAGGCTGTAGTGACCCGCGGCGCTGAGGGCTTCGTCGTTCTCGCTGAAAAGAGCGAGCGTGTCGAAGGTGGTGGAGGCCGGCAGCACCGCCGCCGGTATGGCCTGCAGGATCGGGTGTATCGGGTGGCCCATCACGCTTAGTCGGGGCATAGAATCTCCTCTGTACAGGTTTCGAGAACTTCCCGCATGAACGGTAACCGCAAAAGGGCCTTCGCGCAATCTTCTTTGTCGTCCGGGCATTATAGAATATGCGTTCTTGCAAGTTACCCGGATTGTATGCGGAGGACGTTTTGGCTGACGTAACGGTTATAGGAGGCGGTTTGGCAGGTAGCGAGGCCGCCTGGCAGGCGGCGCAGCTTGGCTGTTCGGTTGAGTTGTGGGAGATGCGGCCCGTAAAGCAGACCCCGGCCCACCACACGGACCAGTTCGCCGAGCTCGTCTGCTCCAACTCCTTGGGAAATATGTCCCTGACCACGGCGTCCGGTTTGCTGAAGGAGGAGTTGCGGCGGCTCGGGTCCGTCATCCTGCGCTGCGCCGACGAGAACGCCTTGCCGGCGGGAGGTGCTTTGGGCGTCGCGCGGGAGGACTTCCCGCGAGCGGTAACGGAGACGGTGCATTCTCACCCGAACATAGAGGTGATCCGGGCCGAAGCCACCGACCTTTCCGACGGCCCAATCGTAGTCGCCACGGGCCCGCTGACCTCCGATTCTCTGGTGGAGAAGATCATCGCGCTCTCCGGCGAGACGCTCTACTTCTACGACGCCGCCTCCCCGATAGTCTTCCGTGAGTCGCTGGACGAGGAGGTAGTCTACCTGGCCTCCCGCTACGGCAAGGGCGAGGCCGCTTACCTGAACTGCCCGATGAACGAGGAGCAGTACTACGCCTTTATCGAGGCGCTCACCACCGCGGAGCTCTCGCCCATAAAAGACTTCGAGGAGGACATGTACTTCGAGGGCTGCCTGCCCGTCGAGGTCATAGCCTCTCGGGGCCCCGAGACTCTGCGCTTCGGTCCGATGAAACCGGTCGGCCTCCCAGACCCGCGCACCGGCGAGGAGCCCTACGCGGTGGTCCAGCTTCGCCAGGACGACGCTGAGGGCCAGCTCTTCAACCTGGTCGGCTTTCAGACGCGGCTCAAGTGGGGCGAGCAGAGGCGGGTCTTTCGCATGATCCCCGGCATGCAGAACGCCGACTTCGCCCGCATGGGCGTCATGCACCGCAACACCTACCTCCGCTCCAACGAGATGCTCGAAGCCACCATGCGCGTCCGTAGTGGCGAGCCGGTTTTCTTCGCTGGACAGCTAACGGGCATCGAGGGCTACGTCGAGAGCACGGCGATGGGCCTCATAGCGGGGATCAACGCCGCTCGCCTAGCTCGCGGCGAGGAGCCCGCCGAACTGCCCCGGACCACCATGACCGGCGCCCTCGCCCACTACATCACTGTCAAGGAAGGCACCCTTCAGCCCATAAACTCCAACTGGGGCCTCGTCCCCGCCGCGCCCAAAAAGGAGAACGGACGCCGCCTCTCGAAGCCCGACCGCCGCGAGCGCCAGGCGCAGATGGCCCTCGATGAGCTGGACGAGTTCCTCGGGGCCGTGGCAGTCTGAAGTCTCGTGCTCACAGGTAGCTTCTGAGCAAGAGGTAGAGGACGGCGCATGCCACGAGGATGATCTCTGCGTCCCGGCCGTCGAGAGGGCCGTGAGCCGGTGCGGGTTGTCGGCGTCGAAGCGGGCCGCGTCGCCCTCTGTAAGCACGAGCTCTTCGTCGGCGATCTCGAAGCACAGCTTCCCTGAAAGGACGTACATCCACTGTTCACCCTCGTACCGGTACAGTTCGTTCCTTTCGCGTTCGGCGGGCACGACGATGCGCATCGGTTGCAGGTTGAAGGTCCAACTGCTGTTGGAGGCAAATAAGAGCCTGTCAGGCAACGGTTTTTCTTAGAGCTTGCGCCAATAGGCGAGTAGCGTATGTGTCAAGGAG
>JALYGE010000140.1 GCA_030777225.1 Actinomycetota bacterium | reverse complement strand
CTTGCGAAGTACCGTAGGCTCACGATCCGCTACGAGCGGCGAGATGGCATCCATGAGGCGTTCCTCCATCTAGGCTGTTCTCTGATCTGTCTCAACTATCTGGTATGACGGTTTTGAAAGGATCTCTAACTCTGGGCCGGGACTCTAGCTAACGCTGGGGTTCCGGCTTTTCGTGCAAGAGAAAACCGGACCGCAATGATAGGAGGAGGGATGATAAGCGGTCCGGCATGATCTGTTGGCGTACTTTCTACCTAACTCGCTAGATCCTAAACCTCGTCGCTACTCGGTGACATCCTCCGAGTAGAATGCCTGGAGACGGACCCCCAAGGCGTCAGCGAGCACCATCTGCATGGCGGCTCGGGGGCGACGGACGCCGGATTCCAGTTCGGAGATGATTCTAGAATCAATCCCGCTACGGAAAGACAGGGTTTCGATTGATATCCTCGCCTTGATCCGCGCGGCCCGAAGTTTTCTTCCGCTGAACCGCTCCGTCATATCTCTACATGTTAGACCTCTCGGAGCAGTGAAGCTAGCGCAGGCTCTCAGAAAGCCGGGGCGGGGTGTAGAGCACCCGCCCCGGAGATAGGCCGTGAACGGGCCGTCCAGTTAAGAGCCCGCCCCGGGGAGCTACATTGTGCCATATGTCGCAGGGGCTTAGGCGGCGATTGTGGGGCTAGCTCCGCTACTCGTATACGCCCGGGCTGCTCTCCACGACTGGCGGGTCGGGGCGCTTCCTCTCACCGCGGATGATCTCGTCTTCCCCGACGAGGTGCCCGATGATAGTGCCCTGCGTCGGGACCAGGCGCTCCAGCTCTCCTTCTCTGGCGTTTCTGAGTGCTTCTACGAACGGGTGTGCCGGTCCGGGGTCCTCCCCGAAGTAGTGCCGCTTGCTCCGCTCCATCTCGTACATGAAGCACGACGGCCACACCTCGTCGTCATAGAAGCGGACCGTTGTACCGTCCTTGAGCCTGACGGCGATCGTATGGCGCTCTGTGGCCCGCTGTAGCCTTCTGAGCCTATCTCTGAGGCTCATAGACGGCCCTGATAAAGAAGTACAGCGGACGGCCGCACCGCGGGCAGTGTTCCTGCTCCGCCTCTTCGCCGTCCTCCAGGACTATGTAGCCGGGGCCCTCCGGCAGCAACTTGCACTCCGGGCACCGTTTCGCTTCGGGCCGGTCCTCCAGTCTTCTGAGCCGGTCTCTAAGCCCCACGGCGACGCCTCTCTATCGCGGCCTGCTGTTCCTCCAGTTCCTCGAAGTACGCCTCTAGTACGGGATCGTGCCTCTCCTCTACCTCCTCGCCAGCTAACACGGCGAAATACTCCTCCAGCGCCTCTTGCTGGCCGGCAGTGATGCCCGCCGGCGGAGAGGGCGCACGTTCCTCCAGCCGCTTCAGTCGGCGTTTAAGATCCATACCTTCTCCCTTCGTTCTGCCGCTCCAGGACGTTCTCTAGTTCCTCCAGGCGCGCGATGAGGTCCTGTTGCTCCCGGACCTTGAGCTCGACACCCACGGCCCGGAGCATGTAGTTCAACAACTGCCCGGCCACCGCGGCGTCGGCCCGGTCCACGTCGCCCTCTAGCACGTCGTCTGCGAGGTCGGAGAGGCGTGTCTTGATGTCCTGAAGCTCCCGGTTGGGCTTGGACTTGGCGGCCCATAGTAAATGGCGTATAAACGGCTTAGAGCTTGCGCCAATAGGCGAGTAACGTATGTGTCAAGGAGCTGTGGGGAGGCTGTCCAATCGCTTCTAGAGTTTCCAAGTGCGAAAAGTTGCCAGCCTATTGGCGCGGCCTCTTAGTTATGGGGGTTTCGGCAAACCGGGCGTGCGAGAGCGATTATCTGGCATGGTTTTGGGGCGTTTTCGGGCACTTTTTCAAGGCGCGGCGAGCAACCGGTCGATAGACCGATCTGAGGGTATCCGCGTGACGAGCTCAGACTCGTTCCGGATGACCAACTGTCTTTGTATACTCACTGTACCTCGCTGGCGCGGGCTATATACTCCGGGCAGAGCGGCCCGCGCTGCGCCTCCTTTCTGTCAGTCTGGTGGTAAGCTAATCTCGTGTCTATACACCTCATTTTATGGCAACGACCGTGAGCGTAGGGATGTTTGCACCTGGCGTACAGAACTCCCAGGAGATCACACACGAAAAAAGCCTCGCCCATGCGGAGAAACTGACTGAAGATTTCGTCCGCACGATGGGAGAGCTCGGCGACCGCCTCGGCCCGTTGCTCGTGCAACTCCCGCCTTCTTTTACCGTGGAGGGCATGGACGTTCTGGAGAGGTTTCTAAAAATGTTGCCGGATGGTTTCCGCTACGCGGTCGAGGTTCGCCACCGGAGTTGGGTCCGCTCGGACTTGCCGGCTCTGTTGAGAGAGCAAGGGGTGGCGCTGACGCTCGTGGACTACCCGCGGATGCCCCGGATGGAGGAGGCTACGGCGGATTTCGCGTACATCCGCTGGCTCGGAAACCGGCGGGAGTTCCCCTCCGGCCACACACACCCGAAGAAGGATCGGACAGAGGACTTGCGGTGGTGGTCGGGGGTCGTGGATCGGTTTCTCGCGGAGAACAAAACCGTCTTCGCCTATGCCAACAATCACTACCAAAACCACTCGCCCTCGACGCTGCGGCAGTTTCTGGAGGTTCGGGGACGATGAGCATACCGGTCGTGTTCAGCACGGGGTCTCTGTATCCCTTTGGTCTGGAGCGGGTCTATTCCTGGGCGGCGAAGGTCGGCTATGATGGGGTAGAGGTCATGATGGATGACCGCTGGGACACCCACCAGGCGGACTACATGAGCGACCTGGCAGAGCGGTACGGGTTGCCCATCCGGGCCCTCCATCCGCCGCTCGGGCGAGGAGCCTGGGACCTCGACCCGGAAGAGACCCTGGTTAGGGCCGCCAAGTTGGCGGCGAAGGTCGGGGCGGAGGTGGTCGTGGCCCATCCCCCGGCAGACGGCATACTGCTCGAAGGGTGGAGCGAAAATACGCTCGCCGACGCCCGGAAAAGCGGTGTCGCCGTCGCCGTGGAGAACATGCCCCGCGACCGGGCGGGCCGCTTTATTTTCCAGTGGGATCGGCAGTACTGCTACCGGCCGGAGATGCTGCTGAACCTCGGCGACGTCACGCTGGATACCAGTCACCTGGCGGCGAGCGGCGTCGGTATCATGTACGCCCGGGAGTTGCTGGAGGATCAGCTCCGGCACATCCACCTCTCCGACTCGAACATGACCGGCCGCGACGAGCACCGGGTTCCCGGCAGGGGAAGCCTTCCGCTCAAAGAGTTTCTATCCGCCCTCGCCGGGAGCGGCTACCCGGGTGTCGTGAGCCTGGAGCTCAAGCCCTGGCCTCTCGGGGCGCCGGATGAGAAAGTGATCCTGGACCGGATGCGCGAGGCGCTGGAGTTTGCCCGGGAAGGACTGGCCGGCTAGTTTTTATGTTCGAGGGCTTCGAGGAGCAGCGAATAGAGGTTAGCGGGACCTCTATCAACCTGGTTCGGGGTGGCGCCGGACCGCCGCTCTTGCTGATGCACGGTTACCCGCAGACGCACGTTATGTGGCACAAGATCGCCCCGCGACTGGCAGAGGACTTTACCGTCGTGGCGACGGACCTCCGGGGTTATGGAGATAGCTCGAAGCCCGCCGGCGGAGAAGACCACGCGGGTTACTCCAAGCGCGCTATGGCTCGGGATCAGGTAGAGGCCATGGACCGGCTCGGTTTCCGCAACTTCAACGTCGCCGGTCACGACCGGGGCGGGCGCGTCGCGCACCGAATGGCGCTCGACCACGCCGGACGGGTGAAGAAGCTGGCGGTGCTGGACATCGCCCCGACTCACACCATGTACACGACGACGGACATGGAGTTTGCCAGGGCCTACTATCATTGGTTCTTTCTCGTCCAACCCTACGATCTGCCAGAGCGAATGATCGGGGCCGATCCAGAATACTACCTGCGGAAGAAGATCGGCCAGTGGGGCGGGGACGAGGCGGCTTTCACACCCGAAGCCGTCGCGGAGTACCTGCGATGCTTTACGCCCGAGACGATCCACGCGAGCTGCGAAGACTACCGGGCCTCGGCCTCTATCGACCTGGCGCACGACGAAGAGGAACCGGGTCGCAAGCTCGCGTGTCCGGTGCTCGCGCTGTGGGGTGAAAAGGGGTTTATCGGGAAGAAGTACGATGTTATCTCTACCTGGCGGGAGAAGGCCGACGACGTTCGCGGTCACAGCGTACCTTGCGGCCACTTCTTGCCGGAGGAAGCGCCGGAGGAAGCGCTGCAAGGGCTGCGCGAATTCTTCCTTTCTTAGGCAAAGGCAGCCGGTGGGGCTGCCGTTTGGTCCGCGCCGTGGGCTAAATGTTAAGCTCTTCCGAAGTCGAATTCACTGTTAGAAGGAGCGTCACGGATGAGAGACGAACGGCTGGACAGGCTGGCACGGGTGTTGGTCGACTACTCGGTGGAGGCGGGGGAGGGGGATCAGGTCCTGCTCTCCGGCGGGGCTGCGGCGGAGCCCCTGATCAAAGCTATCTACGTCCGGCTTCTACAGGCGGGCGCGACTCCTATCCCGATGGTAGGACTTTCCGGAATGCAGGAGCTCTTTTTCGAGCACGCCCGGGACCATCACTACGAAAAGACGCCGCCCGTAACCCGCGCCGTCTACGAGGGGGCCGACGCTTTTATCTCGATTATGGCCCCGACCAACACCTGCGCCCTGGCGAACGTGGACCCGTCCAAACAGCAGGCCCTCGGCAAACGCAACCAGCAACTGCGGGACACCGTGATGAAGAAGGAACGCTGGGTTCTCACGCTCTTCCCGACGGAGGCGCTCGCCCAGGAGTCGGACATGGGCCTGGAGGAGTACGAAGAGTTCGTCTTTGCGGCGATGGCGCTGGACAAGGAAGACCCGGTGCGCTTCTGGCAACAAAAGTCCGAGGAACAGGCGAAGCTCAAAGACCGTCTTGAAGAGGCGAGAGAGATCCGCATCGTCGGGCCGGAGACAGACCTTACGCTCTCCGTGGAGGGCCGGACCTTTATCAACTCCGCCGGCAAAAGAAACATGCCTTGCGGAGAGGTTTTTACCGGACCTGTAGAGGACTCGGCGAACGGCACGGTCTACTTCGGCATCCCCACCGCGGTAGCCGGTCGGGAGGTCTCCGGGGTTCGGCTGCGGTTCGAGGCCGGCAAGGTAGTCGAGGCGACCGCGGAGAAGGGTGAAGACTACCTCATCTCCATGCTGGACGCCGACGAAGGAGCCCGGTACCTCGGGGAGCTCGGGATCGGGACGAACTACGGCATACCGCGGCCCACCAAGAACATACTCTTCGACGAGAAGCTGGCTGGTACGGTCCACCTGGCGGTCGGCAGGTCCTACGAGGAGACCGGAGGCAAGAACGAGTCCAGCGTGCACTGGGACCTCATCTGCGACCTGCACGAAGGCGAGCTCTACGCCGACGGCGAGCTGCTGCAGAAAAACGGCGAGTTCCTCGGCTTCGACCTGGAGGGTTAGGCGATGGCGGGAGAGACGCTGTTGCGCGTGGCGAACGTAGAGAGCGACGCCGGCGTAGAGAGCATCCGCGACGCGCTCGATGAGCTAGAAACTGTCTAAAAAGGGGTTCTGATGCGAGGGCCCGGTAGGATACCGAGTATGAAAAAGCATACCAGACCGACCTCTCCGACGCCGAGTGGGCTTGCATCCAGCCCTACGTTCCCACCCCGAAACCCACGGGACGCCCGCGCATCCATGATCCACGC
>JALYGE010000139.1 GCA_030777225.1 Actinomycetota bacterium | reverse complement strand
GCAGCTTCCCGAAACCCCTGCAAATAACGATAAACGCAGAAACCTCGGCAATAGAAGTCAATTTTATTGATGCCAACCTGATGCCAACCCGAGCTTTTCTGTGAAAGCTGCCTCGCCGCGAGCCTCGTACTCCTTCCTCCAACGTAGCAGTACACTCTCTGAAAGGTTGTGTTCCCGGCAGATCTGGGCGGGGCGCTTCTCTGCGGTGGCCACCTGAGGGCAGCATTGGAGCTTGAACTCCCTGGTGTGGTTTCTTCTCGGGGTAGCCAATCTCTCCTCCTTGATGAGGATGTAACTCTACATCCAATCTTCAGAGAAGTTGACTTGCGCGACTGTCCGGTCGAATGGGTGCACTCCATTCGTTTTCTGAGAGCCTGAACCCCTCCCTGGCGAGCCCGCTTCATCCACTGGCTCACCGCTCCCTTGCTCACGCCCAGGGCCTCGACTATGCGCTGCTGGGACCACCCTTCTTGTTTGAGTTCGAAGGCTCTCAAACGCCTTCCCTCGCGCCAGTCGGTGGCTTCTTTTGAAAGTGAGTTGTCCATGAGGCGATCCTACCATCAGCGTTTAGCAACCTCCGCAGAGATCAGTAAGTAAGAGCTTGCGCCAATAGGCGAGTAGCGTATGTGTCAAGGAGCCGTGAGGAGGCTGTCCAATCGCTTCTAGAGTTTCCAAGTGCGAAAAGTTGCCAGCCTATTGGCGCGGCCTCTAAATTTGCACACCGGGTTAGCTATCGGGTTCTCGCGGACCGGAATCTGTGATCCCGTACCCGCTGCCGTATCGGCAGCAAACTTAACAAACATTTTACGCTTGCAAGCATCCGGTTATGTTAATATTTTGTCGTGGCACGATGCCTGACTTTGAACGCCAGCTACGAGCCCGTGGCCCTGGTGCCGGTGAAGAGGGCTATCGTCCTCGTCGTCTCTGAAAAGGCCGAGATCGTCGAGGCCAACCTGGAGCGCAGGATCCGGTCGGAGAAAGCCGAGTATCCATATCCGCTGGTGATTCGTCTGGTCCGCTACGTCGAGATACCCCGGCGCCTCCGTCGGCACGTGACGAACACCATCCTCTTCGCTCGCGACAACTACAAGTGCCAGTACTGCGGCAAGCACCGCGACGACCTGAACCGCCGCGACTGCCTGACCCGCGACCACGTAAAGCCTATCTCGCGGGGCGGCGGCAACACCTGGGACAACGTGGTGACAGCCTGCACCAAGTGCAACGCCCGCAAGGGCAACCGGCTGCCGATGGAGTGCGGGATGTACCCCAAGATAACGCCCAAAGAGCCCCGCTACGTAGTGATGGTCTGGTACTCGCGGGGCCTCAACGAGGTCCAGCGCCGCTACGTCGAGCAGTTCTACGGCGCGATGGACGAGCAACTGGTCGGGTAACCAACTGTAGCATAGCCACTATCCGGATAGTACGTCCCATCGGAGACGGGCTTTGTTGACTGCTTGTTATAATTTCGTTTCGTTATCGAGCTTTGCTGGGCAGGACTTTTGGAATTCGGCGATTTCGCAAACGGTATAGACAGGATCGTCTCCAACGTTGAGCGCGCTGTTTCGGGTAAGCACGAGAAGATCTTCCAGGCGGTCGTGGCCCTCGTGGCCGGGGGACACGTCCTCATAGAAGACGTGCCCGGCGTCGGCAAAACCCTCCTCGCCAAGTCGCTCGCCCGCTCCATCCGGGCCGAGTTCCGGCGGATACAGTTCACCCCGGACTTGCTTCCCGCCGACGTAACGGGCCTGAACGTCTACAACCAGGGCGACCGGGACTTCGAGTTCTGGGCGGGACCGGTGTTCGCCAACGTGGTGCTGGCCGATGAGATCAACCGCGCCAGCCCCAAGACCCAGAGCGCCCTTCTGGAGGCGATGGAGGAAGGCTCGGTCACGGTGGACGGCGACACCCGGATTCTGCCCCGGCCCTTCGGCGTGCTCGCCACCCAGAACCCGGTCGAGCACGAGGGGACCTACCCGCTGCCGCACGCGGAGTTGGACCGCTTCATGATCCGCATGGACATCGGCTACCCGGACGAGGAGGCGGAGATGAGCCTCTTGAGACTCGCCCGCGACCCGATCGCCGACCTGGAGCCGGTGGTGGGCTTGGAGGAGTTCTTAGAAATGCAGCGGCTCGCCTGGGAGGTTCACGCGAGCGAGGCCGTGCTGCGCTACGTGGTCTCCGTAACCTCGGCGACCCGCGAGCGCGAAGACGTCTACCTGGGAGCTTCGCCGCGGGCGAGCCGGATGCTGCTCGCCGCCGCGAAGGCCAGCGCCGCCGCCGCCGGCCGCTCCTACTGCATCCCGGACGACGTAAAAGACCTGGCCCCGGCGGTGCTCGGGCACAGGATCATACCCTCCGCCGAGGCCCGGCAGTCCGACTTGCCGAACGGCTCTGCGGGACCTGGCGGGATCACCGCGAACATCGTGCGCAAGATACTGGGCACCGTACCGGTCACCGAGGCGGTGTAGAGCTCTTGGGCCGGGAACGCTCCTCGTCCCCCCGGCGTTCTTCGTCCCCCCGGCCTGCTGCGCGCCGCGACTCCCGGCTCTCTGTCCGGCCTACGGCCCGTGGCTGGCAGGCTATTGTTTTCGGGGCGCTGGTTATGTTCGTGGCGCGTATGATCGGGACCACCCAGTTCTATCAGCTCGGGTACGCCCTGCTGGGCCTCATCGTGGCGGCGCTCGTTCTCGGCCTGCTGGGCTCCCGGGGCATCGGGTTCTCCCGCAACCTTCCGGCGGGGGTCCGGTTTACCGCCGGCAAGCCTTCCAGGATAGACCTCTTGCTCTCGAACAGCTCTCGCTTCGGTACCTCGGAGGTAAGCGTCACTGACCGGCTGCCCAAGCCCCAGAGCTTCGAGGTTCCGGCCCTGCGCGGGGGCGGCGGGGACGTGGTGGAGGTCCCCGTTACCTTCGAGCGTCGGGGGGTCTACGAGCTTGGTCCGGCCGAGGTTCGGTCCCTGGAGCCGTTCCGGCTGTTGCAGTTCGTCCGCAAGTTCCGGGATCTTACGGAGGTCGTGGTCTACCCGGAGATACACGAGCTCTCAGGGTTCTCACTGGGTAGAGGCAGCACCGAGGATGGGGCCCGCGGGGCGCTCGGCCAGCGCGGGGAGGAGTTCGCCGGCCTGCGCGAGTACCGGCGGGGCGACGACCGGCGGCACATCCACTGGAAGAGCGTGGCCCGCACCGGGGAGATGTTCGTCAAAGAGTTCGCCCTGCAGGCCCCCCAACGTTACACGGTGGCCCTGGACCTCCGGCGCCAGGGGCTGCGCGTTACGGAGAGAGAGGTGGAGGACGCCATCTCGGCCGCGGCCTCGGTGTTGACGCACCTGAGAGACGAGGGGCTGCCGTTCCGCCTGCTCTGCACCGACCGGGAGATCATCACCACGGAGTTCGGCTCGGACGACAGGTCTTACTGGGCCGCGATGCGGCTACTCGCCACGGTGAGGGCCGGGGGAAGGGCGGAGTTGGGCGCGACGGTGCTGGACGAGCGCGGGCGGCTCGGCGAGGGGGTGGTCCTGATCTCGCGTTCTTCCGAAGACTCGTTGCCGTACGCCGTTCGCAAGCTGCGGGACGCGGGCCTCTCGGTGGTCGTGGTGGCGCTCGCGACCCACACCTACCGCTACGGAGGGACCAGAGAGCAGATCCAGGCCCGCGAGGTGGATTTCTTGCAGGACCTCGCCCGTCTGGAGTCCTCCGGGGCGGCGGTGCGCGCCGTTCGGCATCCGGAGGGAGTAGCCGGACTCTCTACGAGAGAGAGGGCCATCAGATGATGGGTGGTCCCTGGGTACGGGTCTGGCTGTATCTAGCGGTGATGTCCACCGGGTTGGCGTTCAGCGTGGTGTTTACCGGGGAGGTAGCCGGCGCTCCCTCTTACGACTCTCCGGGGAAGGTTTTTAGCGTAATGCTCTGGGCGACGCTCATCGCGATTGCGGTGGGCTCCGCGGGAACGTACAGGTTCGTTCTGATCCCACCCGTCACCGCGTTGTACACGCTGATCGCGGTTTATGGGCTCCCGCCGACCACGATCTCGGACTGGCAGTCGCTGTTTCGCGAGATAGTGGCCGATCTGTACGAGGCCGGTAACATCATGTACCTGGAGCCCGTGCCCTACGATATCTTTCCCGGTCTGCTCTTGTTGATGATCCCGCTCGTCATGGTGCTGGCGGCTTTCTCGACCTCTATGACCCTCTACGAGCGGAGCCCGGTCGTCTCCGTTGTCATCCTGGGGGTGACCATCGCGATCATCAGCACCTCCAGCTTCGAGACCGGGGTCGGTCCGTATTTCTCCGTGTTCCTGGTCTCCGCCGTAGCCTTGCTCCTCACCGCCGGTTCGGGCGAAGAGACAGGTAAACCCGGACGCCCGGCCATGATAGCCGGTGCGGTAGTAGTCTTCCTCGTGCTCGCCCTGCCCCGGCTGCCGTATTCAGACTTCACGGTAACGCCGGGGCTCATAGACTGGACCAACGTGGGGAATTGGGGAACCTCCCGCCTCGACGTGCAGGCCGACGTGGGAGACTACCTGAACGGCGGCCGGGACGCGGCGCTCTTGAGGGTCAACAGCTCGGAGGCGCTCCGCTGGCGCGGGGGGACCCTCGACTACTTCGACGGCGTGCGGTGGTCGGACACCACGGCCCCCGGCGAGGACGACGGGGAGGAGATAGCCCCCGGCCTCCCCACCCGCTATGTGGAGCAGCGGGTGGAGGTGCTGAACGCCCGGACGGAACTCGTCTTCGGGGGGTACAAGATCCTCCAGACCTCCCTAGAAGACGCCACGGAGAACTCCGACGGCTCGTGGTCGGTGGACGAGCCCCTCGAAGCGGGGGCCGACTATCGCGTGATCTCCGAGGTCCCCCAACCCACCGAAGAACAACTCCAGGGCGCGGGCACGGACTATCCCGCCAGCGTCCGGGAGCGGTTCCTCCAGCTACCGGAAGACCTGCCGCAGGAAGTGTCGGATACGGCCCGGAAGACCGAGCGGGGCTACAACACGGACAACCCCTACGAAACGGCCCGCGCCATCGAGCAGTACCTGCTCTACGACGGCGGCTTTACCTACAACCTGGACGCCGACTACCGCCGCGCCGACCAGGCGTTGGAGAAGTTCCTCAGCGAGGACGGGGACCGGGAAGGTTTCTGCACCCAGTTCGCGACCTCGATGGCGCTCATAGCCCGCGAACGCGGCATCCCGTCGCGGGTCGTCTACGGGTCTACCCAGGGAGAACCGGACGACGCCAACGAGTACGTGGTGTACGGCCGGAACATGCACACGTGGGTGGAGATCTACTTCCCCGGCATCGGCTGGTACCCCTTCGACCCCACGCCCGGCTTCGTGCTGCCGCAGGCGATGGAATCCAACGCGCCGCGGCCCACTGGTCCCATATCCCAGCAAGACTTCCTGCCCCAGGAGCTCAGCCCTGCCCAGAGAGGACCCAGCCAGACGCCGGTGGAGGAAGAGGGACCGGAAGCTCAGGAGACTACCCGGGATCGGGATATCTCGACGCCGGTGTGGCCGGTCCTGATCCTGGTCCCGATCTTGGTGCTGGCGGTCGCGGCCATCAAGCGGATGTTGCTCGCCCGTGGCCGGCCGGAAGACCTCTATCGGGACCTCACGGGTCGACTCCGGGACGTCCTGGCGCCGGGACGCGGCTCCATCGCCGACTCGCCCGCCCTCACCCCGACGGAGCGCGTGCTCCTGCTCGCCGGGGCCGCGGGACTCGATGAGACACCCTTCAAGGAGTTCGCCCGCGCCTACTCGGACCACCTCTACTCCCCGAACCCGAGCCCGGATATCAGGCGCTCCTACCGGAACGCCGTGCGGGAGCTGGAGAGCCTGCCCCGCTGGCGACGCTTCCTCGCCGCGATAAACCCGGCTTCGCTGATGTCCCGGGCAAAAGGCGGCCTGGGCGCGGTCGGAAACAGGGTGCGTAAAGCCTTATCAGGACTGCTGCAAAAGCTCCGGCGCAGAAAGAGGCGTTGAACTCGGCGGGGCGGGGTGTAATAATCCCTGTATCTAGCAAAGATAACTACAGCATTCTCGGGAGGTGCTGATGGACCAGAAGCAGGCAACTATCGTATCGTTGACCGACAACGCGGCCGAGAAGGTCAAGACGCTCAT
>JALYGE010000138.1 GCA_030777225.1 Actinomycetota bacterium | reverse complement strand
GACTACTTCGTCGGGGACGAATACTCCATCGCGGACGTAGCCATCTACCCCTGGCTTATCACCTGCGAGCGCCAGGGACAGGACATGAACGACTTCCCCAACCTCTACCGCTGGTTCGAGCAGGTAGGCTCGCGTCCCGCCGTCCAGCGCGGCCTGGCGGTTGGCGAGGAGTTACGTCGCCCCATAGAGGAGATAGACAAGGAAGCCCGCAACCGGCTGTTTGGAAACACAGGCCGCTCGTAATAGAACCCACCGGTGGGAGAGCGCCACTCTCCAGGTAAAATCAACCTGGAAGCAAGCGCCCCAACAGGAGATCAGAGAAATGTGCGGAAGGTTCACGTTGGCGGTTTCGCAGGAGAAGCTCGCGAAGGAGTTCGATCTCTCCGGCCCCATGCCGGACCGGGTCCCCAGCTACAACGTAGCGCCGACGCAGGATATTGCGACGATCCTGGGCAATGGTGAGGAGCGCCGACTGGCGTTGATGCGGTGGGGTCTGATCCCCTCCTGGGCCGACGACCTGGAGATCGGCGCGCGCATGATCAACGCCCGCTCCGAGACCGTTGCCGAGAAGCCGTCCTTCCGCGCCGCGTTCAAGAAACGCCGATGCCTGATCCCCGCCGACGGCTTCTACGAGTGGCAGAAAACCAACGGCGCCAAACAACCCTTCCACATCCGCCTGCAAAACGGGCGTCCCTTCGCCTTCGCTGGCCTCTGGGAGACCTGGCAAGACGACGGTGGCCCGGAGGTGCGCTCTTGCGCCATCCTCACCACCGGGGCCAACGACCTGCTCGCCCCCGTACACGGGCGCATGCCGGTCATACTCGACCCCGAAAACTACGACTTCTGGCTCGACCCCGACGTTCAGGAGGTCGAGCCGCTTACAGGGTTACTGGAACCTTATCCTTCGGAAGCTATGGAAGCCTATCCGGTCAGCCGTTTCGTCAACAGCCCCTCCAACGACGACCCGCGCTGCGTGGAGCCCGCGGCCTGAGAAACGCTGTATGATCTCCGCGATGGAGGTCCATACCGTCGTAGCAGAAGCCCTACGAGTTGGCGGGCCGGTCGTCGCCCTAGAATCCACCCTCATCGCGCATGGTCTGCCACGTCCAGACAACCTGGACCTTGCCCGCGAGGTGGAGGGCCTGATCCGTGCTGAAGGCGCCGTACCCGCCACCATCGGCGTCGTAGACGGGGTAGCGAAAGTCGGGCTCGAACCTGCCGAACTGGAGCTGATGGCGAACACCGACGGAATCCCCAAGCTCTCCGTGCGCGACCTGCCCGTGGCCGCCGTCAAGAAGAGCCCCGGGGCCACCACCGTCTCCGCCACCGCGCACCTCGCCGCCCGCGCCGGGATAAGCCTCTTCGCCACCGGGGGACTGGGCGGCGTCCATCGGGAGGCGCGGGAGAGCTGGGACGTCTCTTCGGACCTCGCAACCCTCGCCCGGACGCCGGTGGCCGTGGTCTGCTCCGGCGTCAAGTCTATACTCGACGTGCCGGCGACCCTGGAACAGCTAGAGACCCTGGGCGTTACGGTGGTCGGGTTTCGAACCCTGAAATTTTCCGGCTTCTACCTCACCGACTCCGGAAGTCCCCTGGACTGGGCCATCGAGGACGAAGACGAGGCGGCCCGGTTGATAATGCAGATGGAGCATACGGGTAACAAGGGGGTCGTGGTATCCAACCCCATCCCGACGCACGAGCAGCTAGACCCCGACCTCCACGACCGGGTGCTGCGGAAGGGCCTGGAAGTGTTGCAATGCGGGAGCGTGCGGGGCAAGGAGGTTACGCCTTTTCTCCTGGACCACTTCAGGCGGGAGACCGGTGGGGAGAGCCTGCGGGTCAACAAGCAGATCATCCGCAACAACGCCCGGCTCGCCGCCCGCATCGCCATAACCCACGCAGAAATCCGAAAATGAGCGTGCCGCGGGTCGTGGTCGTCGGGGACCTCATTTATGATCTGCTCGCGAAGGTCGATGCCCTGGCTCTCGGGACCGACACCTTCACGACAATCCACGCCGAAGCCGGCGGTTCCGGCGCGAACACCGCCTACTGGCTCGCCCGGCTCGGGGTAGAAACCCACTTCGTCGGGCGGGTCGGTGACGATGTTTTCGGACAATACCTGATCGAGGAACTGGATCGCGGCGGTGTCGTTCCGCACGTCGTGGAGGAACCCGCTTACAGGACGGGCAAAGTCTTCGTAATGGTAGATGGGGAAGGGGAGCGGACCATGATCACCGACCGCGGCGCCGGCGAAACCCTGAGCCCGCAT
The DNA here is from genome assembly GCA_030777225.1 of Actinomycetota bacterium. Lineage (GTDB taxonomy): Bacteria > Actinomycetota > Rubrobacteria > Rubrobacterales > Rubrobacteraceae > SIRX01. The sequence continues at coordinate 1,729 of JALYGE010000138.1, read as the reverse complement.
GACCTGCCGGCAGACCTCTTTGAGAAAGGGGCGCACCTGCACCTCTCGGGCTACCTGTTTCTGGGAAACAGCCGCAAAGAGACCGCGTTGGAGGCCCTGCGAATGGCGCGGGATACCGGCATGAGCGTCTCCGTGGACCCATCGTCCGTACCACTACTGCAACGCCTGGGCCCAGAGCAATTCCTGGAATGGACAGAAGACGCAGAGCTCTGCTTCCCGAACCGTGAAGAGGGCGCCCTTCTCAGCGGTGCCGAAGACCCCGGCTCGGCGGCGGAAGCTCTCGTCAGAAGCTACAACGGTGTCGTGCTGAAGCTCGGCGCAGATGGCGCGCTGTATGCCAACCCGGACGGCGAGCAAATAAGACTCCCGGCAGTTCCGGCGCGAGTCGTGGACGCGACAGGAGCCGGCGACGCGCTGTGCGCGGGATTCCTCGCCGCGTGGCTCGGTAAGAGACCACCGCTTGCAGCATTGCGTAAGGGTCTGGAGCTTTCGGCGCGGGTCTTACAAACGATGGGAAGTCGCCCGAGAAAGTGATCTTCTCGGTTTCCTATCTAGCAGAAGCGTTTCTACAATCTGCTGGTCAAAGGTCGCGGTATGCTGGCCCATGAGCACTTTCAGTTCCCTATCTAACGGGAGTTGGTCTGCAACCCCGATTTGTGCGGGCTTGTTCTTTACATTTTCCGCGTCCTTTGGGCGGTTATCAAGGGGCAGACAAGGGGCAGACCCGCCATCTCTGGGGATTTATGGCTCGAGTCTGATGCTAGCACGGCGCGAGTGTGGAGGCTACCGTTCGCAAGCAGGGTTTCTGTTGGAAGAGACCGGGGATTTGCGAAGACTGAGTTTTCCGGGGTTTGCAGCTAGAATTAGAGCTTGCGCCAATAGGCGAGTAGCGTATGTGTCAAGGAGCCGTGAGGAGGCTGTTCAATCGCTTCTAGAGTTTCCAAGTGCGAAAAGCTGCCAGTCTATTGGCGCGGCCTTGGGTAGTTCTCCGGCAATGTAAGACGCGCCTTCCGGGGCCTCGCCTATCTCTCCCAGGGAACTCCCCAGGTGCCGCGCGACACGCGCATCAGCGACAGCAGAGCCCCGAAGAGGGCCGCGAGCAGAACTCGTGTATGACGGGTCTTTCCTGCGCCGATAAATGCTCGTGCCAAGAACGCGCACCACCTCTCTGCGTGTTCCCGGATGAGTTCCCCCTCCGGGAATGTCGGACACTATTTTGCTTGCTGGACGGGTGAAAGTAAACCTTTTGCCAGCACAAAACGACCTAAAACGGCCCAAAGTGCGAATTCGGTCAGGAGTTGGCGCGCTTTGCTGCGGTGGGTTATCTAAACTATCCGTGTGAGGCCCGGAAGTTTTACAGAGGTCGTGCGGCAGGCCGTCGAGCGGTATGGTATGGACCTCTCGCGCCCGCTGGCGCTGGTTTCGGGAGGGCCGGACTCGGTCGCGTTGCTGCGGGTGTTGGTCGAACTGAGAACCGGACCTACCGTGCTGCACCTGAACCACGGCTTGCGGGGTAGAGAGTCCCTGGAGGATGCCGAGTTCGTCGAAGACCTGTGCCGAAGGTTGAACGTACCCTGCGAGGTGCGCCGGCTCGTACTGGCAGAGGATAGCAATTTCCAGGAGCGGGCGCGGATAGAGCGGTACGGGGTCGCGGAAGAGCTGGCCGACGAACTCGGGCTGAAGAGCATCGCCACCGGCCACACGGCGGACGACGTGGCCGAGACTGTTC
>JALYGE010000137.1 GCA_030777225.1 Actinomycetota bacterium | reverse complement strand
CTACTCATTCTAACCTACCGCCACCCGCTCAAAGCGTACCTCCGGCTCCCCGTCACCCAGCCGGGCGCGAACAGACAGACCGCCCCCTTTTGTCGTTTGGCAACGGTATGGTCGTGATCATCATCGGTATTTTGGCAGCTATAGCTATACCGGTGTTCTTGGCCCAGCGGACGCAGGCCTATGAGGCGGCGGCAAGGAGCGACCTGAGAAACGCTGCCGCTGCCGCCACTTCGTGTTCCGCCGATAACGCCGGTAGCTACGAGAACTGCGCGACAGTGGTCCAGCTACAGCCGTTTGGGTTCCGCCCGAGCGAGAACGTGACCTATACGAACGTGGCGGCCACTGCAACTCGGTGGGCGGCTACGACCGTGAACACCAACGGTGGAGCCACCTTCCGGTTCGACACCGCGGCCGAAGGTCGGGTTGTAGAGGTACCGTAAGCAAGCGTAATAAGTTACGACGTCTGCTTGAGGCGCCCCTCCGGGGGCGCTTTTCTTTGTCCGGAAACGAAAAGCTAACTCCTTCGGGGGATGCGGTTTCAACGGGCGTGGGAGCGGGATCTCTCCCACGGCCACGAAGGTCGAGAAGGAGCAGCGGAGCCGGACATCGAACGAGTAGCGGGCCGAATCTCCGTGGTGAGAAGTTCCCGGGACCTTCAAGCCAGAGCCACCTCGAAGGGCTTGCCCTGGAGCGAGCTGACCCCGTTACAGAGATCCGGGTAGGATCACCGCGTAACCCTACCCCCGGCCAGGACAGGCTGGAGGCCCCGCTTCCCGGCGGGGCTTCTCTTCGCCCGGCGGAGCAAGATGGAGTATTCGGGGGATGCGCCCCTGGTATGGGGATGCACGCCAGTTCCTCCCTCCAGATAATCCGTCCGCCTCGCTCGTTGAGGTATCATTCAGGGTGTGAAGACGACCGGCTACTTTGAGCGCAGCGTGATGCGGAGGCCGGATCGCAAGGACATAAAACGGGAGTGGTGCGAGAGGGCTCTGAGAAACCCGGAACATACCGAGGTCGAGCTCGGCGGGCGGATTCGTCGCTGGATATACGTCGCGGAGGTCGACAAGTACCTGCGCGTCGTTACACTCGAAGATGGCGAGACCGTCCACAACGCTCTTTTCGACCGGACTTACGCTAGAAAGCACAGGAGAGGAGCAGAATGAAGCTCATCTACGACACCGATACGGATGCCCTTTACATAGACCTCAGAGAAGGGCGTGTCGAAGAATCAGAAGAGGTAGCCCCCGGCTTCATCCTCGACCTCGACGCGGAGGGGAACGTGCTGGGCATCGACATCGACTCCGAAGCCAGCAAGAAGGTGGACCTCTCCCGCCTGGAGACCGATGGTCTGCTACTCGGCCTGACACCCGCCGAACCCCGGAAACCGGGACGCGCCAGAGCGGTCTGAAACCGCCACGTAACTCCAGCTCTCGGCCAGAGAAGCACTGGAAGCCCGCTTCACGGCGGGGCTTCTCTCTTCCGTAGCCAGCCGCGTCCCTCCGGGGCGACTTTTCGTGCGTCGGCGAAGCCAGGGGCAGAGCCTTTGGCGATGGTGTGGGGAAACAAACCTTCGTTCCTCGATGCCGTATCATTAACAAGGTCGAGAATCCGAGAAGACAAACGAAGGGGAGGCGTGGGTCGCCGGAGGAAGCTCCTGGAACGTATTCTGAGCGGGAGTTCGGATGCGAACATACCTTTTGACCAAACCCGGACATTGTTATCGTACCTAGGTTTCAATGAACGGATCAAGGGCTCCCACCACAGCTTTTGGCGGGAGGGCATGCGGGAGAGGATCAACCTCCAGCCAACCGGAGAGGGCAAGTGCAAGCCCTACCAAGTGCGCCAGATGAGGAAGACGCTGTTAGAATACCAAGAAGAGTTAGGAATTTAGGATGCCCAAGTACGAGATAGACATCTTCTGGAGCGATGAAGACGACGCTTACATAGCCGTCGTCCCGGATCTGCCCTATTGCTCCGCCTGGGGCGAAACTTACGAAGACGCGCTGCGGGAAGTGCGGGTCGCCATTAGTCTTTATCTGGACACGCTTCAAGAGGAAGGGCGCCCCATCCCAAAACCAAAAGCTCGCCAGGTCTTCTAAGGCTCAGAAAGACGAGCGGGACTTCTCTTTTCCGTAGCCAGCCCTGTCCTATCAGCCCTGTGCAGGAAAGGTGCTGTTATATTTTCTGTATGAACAGTAGTATGAAGCAAGAGACGCGGGTAAAGACCGCGATCTCGATAGCCGGGAAGTTGGCGAAAGAGGCCGACACGCTGGCCCGCGAGATGGGAGTTACCCGCAGCGGGCTTTACGCTATGGCGCTCCGGGAGTTCATCCGGCGGCGTGAGAGCGCGGGCCTCCTGGAGAAACTCAACGACGCCTACGGCGACGAGACGGACTCCGAGGAGGAGCTTCTGCTGCGGGGCATAAAGCGTCATAGCCGGCGTTTGCTGGACGAAGAAGAGCGGTGATCCGGCAGGGAGAAGTCTACCGGGTAGACTTCGGGAACTCGGAGGTTCCGAACCGGGCTACCGGCACCCGGCGGTCGTCGTACAGAACGATTTGTTCAACACGAGCAACATAAGGACCGTCGTAGTGTGTGCACTGACAACCAACCTGCGCCGCGCCGGGGCTCCGGGGAACGTGCTGCTAGATCCCGGCGAGGCGAACCTGCTCCAGCAGAGCGTGGTCAACATCTCCCAGGTCTTCACGGTAGACCAGCGGAATCTGGTAGAGAAGATCGGCTCGTTAGATAGCGAACGGGCAAGCCAGGTCATCTCGGGCATCAACCTCCTGCTCGAACCGCGGGAAGTAGAAGACGTGGGCGGGTGAGGGAGCCCGAGAAGGAAAAGTCACCGGGCAGAGCCGTATCCGCAGCGCGAGGCGAAGCTCCCAGGACCTTCAGGCCAGCGCTACCTCAAAGGGCTTGCCCTTGAGCGAGCTGACCTTCATGATAGAGAACCCGAGGACGTTGCCGTCCGTATCTACCTTCTCCATTACCCGTTCGTCCTCCGTCTCGCGGAAGTAGCCCTCCTTCTTCTCGAAGATGACCTCCATGTAATCCCCCTCGGGGTCGTCCCACAGCTTCACGGCTGTGCGCTCCATATGACCTCTCCTCTCTTGAGCCTGTCGGTCAGATACGCGGTCAGGACGAATGCGTCGTCCTCCCGCAGGACTTTTACTACCACGCATAAGAGTTTCTCGCCCACCGGTGTGCTCGTATAGGAACGCGCCCGGGGTAAACGTCTTCTCTACCACCCCCAACCACCCCTTCAAGAACGAGAGCATGAACGGCCGCAATAAGAACTACGACTACGGCTCGGGTACGTCGATGTCCTCGCCGATGGCGGCGGCGGTAGCGGCCCTGATCTTCTCGACCGAGCACGGTAGCTCCAACGTTACGGTCAGGAGCCGCCTTGAGGCCACAGCTGACGGCATCCCCGGCACGGGCACCTACTGGTCCGCGGGTAAGGTGAATGCAGAGAGGGCAGTGGCCCCGTAGGACGACCAATGTGGCGCGCCAGGTTATCGGTCGTAGGAGGCTAACCCGGGTTGGCGAGACTGGAGGCGCGCACCTCCCCATTCCTACCACCAGACTACAACGAAACTTAGCGTCGTCGTCGGCACTCACCAGGAACCCGTGGCGGAGTTGGCCTTGGTATGAGCTCTCGGCACGTGACCATGAGATCAGATCACGCGATCACGTAGTGTAGGAGCGCTGCATATAGTTGCGCGATCTCGTATGGGCCGTAGGCAGCACGCACTCACCCGGCTCTTGAATGACATAGAGTCGGACGCTCACTGGTTGGGATCGTACTCTCGAATCTGGTTTTGCTCCACGATCCACAGTTGCCGAAGCAGCGCTGCGGGTCTATGGATATCCTGCTCAGTAACTCTTCTCGTGGCACCGGCGTTCTTCTTTCATCGGGTTCGCCGCTGTTCGAGTATATTCTACGCCCTTTATTTGAATAAAGAACTTTACGCCAAGCAGAATGTTACTTCCCCGGCTCAAACAAAGCGATACCTGACACCTTAGCCAGGCTACATGGGAGGAGGTCGAAACCTTTATTCTATTCTACGTCCAGTATCGTATGATCGAAGGCGGGATCTAACGGGTTCAAGAACGAAACTCCGTCCAGGGTAGCGCCAGAATCGAAGTCCTCGCTCAAGACCACGGGAACCTGCGCCAGGCGTGCTGTGGCCCAGATCTGAGCGTCGTAGTATGAGAACTGGTGCTCGTCTACACCGCGTAGCGCCTCCATAACTACCAGGGCCGTCAGCGGGATCACCTCGAAGGCTATGTACAGCCTCTCGACCTCTTGCCTTACCTCTCGCGGCGTCAGGGCGGGCTCCAGCTTCCTCAAGCAGACGTTGGAAAATTCCGAGAGACTCTGGACGGGTAGCGCCGCGCTCCCACTCAGGGCGACTCTGCGGATGACCTCTTTCGCCCACTCCCGTTTTTCCGGATCCCGGGCATCGAGAGTATAGATCAGGATGTTACTGTCTACCAGGTAGCGCGGGCTCATTCTGCCGGGCGAGCACGCCCGGATGTCCCACGGTCTTCGTAGAGCTCTTCCCGGTCGAAACGGTAGCCTTCGGCGAAACGGTGAGTGGCCGAGATCTCATCCGTAGCTTCCAGGAAGTCTAGCACGGCCTGCGCCCGGCCGAGCGGCACCTGGACATTACTTTCGGAGCCGAGCAGGAGCCGGTCGAGGAACCCCCGGATCAACTCCGCCTCAGAGACTCCTGCCTCCCTGGCTTTGGCCTTCAGAGCGCGCTCGTGGGCGTCGCTTATGTAGAGCTGCTTGCGGATCATACCTACATCATATACATCACTACGGACTCTGTCTAACACATTGGCACCATCTAATGCTCCACGCAGGAGGGGCGCCCCCGAGTGTGTAGAAGTGTAAAATGGACATGACATATAGACACAAAGTATCTGTTTTAGTGTCTTCGAATGACCAGGGCGAGGTTGTCGGTTGATGTGGACCCGGAGTTGAGGCGGCGGGTGAAGGTCGTGGCTGCGGCGAGGGATCAGTCGGTCAAGGATTGGATCGAGGGGGTGATCCGGGAGGCTTTGGTCCGGGAGTTACAGGGAGCCAGGGGGGACGCGCCGGGCGAGACGGCGACCGGAGAAGATCGGGCGTGGCTCGATAACGATCTCTCCAGCCTGGGTGGGTTCGAGCCCTATGATTGGGAGGAAGGGGAGTTGGAGGAAGGCCAACCTGTGAGTTATGAGCCAGGTATCGGTATTGTCGTCGAGGACGGCAAGCGGCATGACGGACGCTAGCGTGGAGTCCGGCGGACGTCTGGAGGTCAGGGACGTCATCTCTGTCCTGTTCCCGATGCGTCAGCCCGGCGGGCGCGAAAGAAGGGTACAGGCCGGCCGTGGTCGTCGGGCTGCCCGAGCTTGCTGGGACTCCGCGCTTTGGGGTTTTGATCGTCGCTCCCATGACGACCGACCGGGGACAGGAATGGGCGAAGCGTAGCCCGAACTTGTACCCGCGCTACCCGGAAGGGACCGCAAACCTTCGTTCACCTTCCGTCTGTTTGCTGGACCAGGTGCGGGCTCTGGACGTTAGCCGGGTACGCAATTATCGCGGGACCTTGAGCGTGGAGGAGTACGAACCCATACGCAACGGCCTCGCGAAAGTGGCCGGAGACCCTCATTAGAGACGGAGCCTGCGAACGTCAGGCCATCCCCGATTCTTCGTCCGCGAAGGGGTTGTCCACCGGACCGTCCGGGTCGAGGGCGTAGGGGGCTACGCGGGCGGAGCCGCAGTTGGGGCACTGCATTTCGTCTTCTTCGGGGTCAACCAGCTTCAGGCGGGCCTCGTGCTCGCTGAACACGGTCCCGCAGACGCGGCATACAAGCCTGCTCTCCATGCGGCGCTCCTTCCGGTCGGCTACCACGGACGTACCTTTATGTTACACGCGCTCCCGAACCCCCGCTCGAACCGCTAGAATGGAAGCGTGGACCAGCATCAGGATCAGCGGAGCGCCGTCAAGGTCGGGATGGTGTGGGGCGGCATCGGGGGTGTCGTGGGGTTTCTGACGGCCCTCATTGGGGGTGCGGTGGCGGGAGTTTTGATCTCGGGTTTTATCGGGTTCTCGTGCGGGCGGCGGGCGGCGGCGGCGGAGGCCGGGAGGAAGTCGGGGGCGCTATCCGGTCTTATTGGGGGTTCTCTGGCGACGCCGATCTTCGTGTTGGGGGCGTCCGCCGGGTCGGTCATATCGGCGCGGAGGGTGAGTACGGCGGAGATGGCGGATATGATCTCGGAGATGGCCGGCATGGAGGTTACGCCGGAAGGGGCCTGGCAACTTTTTCTCTTGAGCCTCGTCTTTGCGGCGTTCATACAGGCGCTGGTCCTGATCCTGGTCTCCACCGCCGCCGGCGCCTGGGCGATGCGTAAGAAGTAAGGATTTCAGCCGATCAACCCAGCCGAGGCGCTGGCGGGCTGAGGCCCTGAGAACCTGGCTAGCTCTCTTTCGCCGCCTCCGCCGCGCCCTCGCCGAAGACCAGGCCGGCATCTTCTGGTCGTTCTACCCCGGCCGCTTCCAAACGCTGGTCTTTCTGGTACTTCCTGATGGCGGCCTTGAGGGTCCCGAGGCCCAAAGTGGCGCACTTGGGGCGGGAGGCGACGACCTGGCGGCCGAGCTGCTCGATCATCTCGTTGTAGTCCATGTCCAACACTTCATCCATCGTGAGGTTTCCGTTGTGGACCTGCTCCAGGATCATGCTGGAGGCCGCCATGCTGATGGTGCAACCCTCGCCCTCGTAGGTGGCGTCTTCTATGTGCTCGTGGTCTTCTGCACCCTTCAAGTAAACCTTCACCACGTCACCACAGCCGGGATTGCCGCCCGGCATCGCCACGTCAGCGTCCTTCAACGCCCCCCGGTGGCGCGGCCTCTGGTAGTGATCCAGCAGAATCTGTATCTGCAGTTGCCTGTCCAAAACTTGCCTCTCCGTCATATCTGGATGAGATTGCTCGCACGATTCTACCGCACACTCATAACTTCGCGGCGCAAGACAGTGCCACTTGATACCGTTTGATACACTAGCCCGTATGAAGGTCGGTATAGTAGGGCTGCCGAACGTCGGCAAGTCCACGGTATTCAACAGTCTGACGCGGGCCGGGGCGGAGGCCCAGAACTACCCGTTCACCACGATAGACCCCAACCTGGGCGTCGCGGTGGTGCCCGACGGGCGGCTCACGGCGTTGGCGGAGACGATGCACAGCAAGAGCGTCGTGCCGGCGACGGTGGACTTCGTAGACATCGCCGGGCTCGTGAAGGGCGCGAGCGAGGGTGAGGGGTTGGGCAACCAGTTCCTCGGGAACATCCGGGAGTGCGAGGCCATAGCGCACGTCGTCCGCTGCTTTGAAGACGAGAACGTCGTCCACGTCCACGGCGACGTAGACCCCACCGGCGACATCGAGACCATCAACACCGAGTTGCTGCTCGCCGACCTGGCTACCGTCGAGCGTCGGATGGAGCGCGTCGGGAAGGCCGCCAAGAGCGGCGACGCAAAGCTAAAAGCCGAGGCCGGGGAGCTTGAGAGGCTGAGGGATCACCTCTCGGACGGAAACCCGGCCCGGACGTATCCGCCGTCGGAGACGTTGGCGGAGGCGAGGAGCACGCTCATAACCGCGAAGCCGACCCTGTACGTGGCGAACGTGGACGAGGAGTCGGTCGCGGAAGGAAACCGCTACAGCGCGGAGGTCGAGGAGCTGGCGGCCCGCGAGGGGGCGGAGGCCGTGCGGCTATCGGCGAAGCTGGAGGCCGAGGTCGCGGAATTGCCGGAAGATGAGGCGCGGGAGTACCTGGCGATGCTCGGCCTGGAGAGCACGGGGTTCGAGGAGTTCGTGCGGGCGGCGTACCGGCTGCTCGGACTCATCACGTTCTTTACGGCCGGAGAGAAAGAGAGCCGGGCGTGGACCGTGCGGGAAGGTTCGACGGCGCGCCGGGCGGCGGGCCGCATCCACACCGACATGGAGCGGGGTTTCATCGCGGCGGAGACCGGCAATTGGGAGGACCTCGTACACGCCGGTTCCTGGGCGAAGGCCCGCGAGGAGGCGAAGGCCCGGCTCGAAGGCCGCGACTACCTCATGAAGGACGGGGATACCATCCTCTTCCGCTTCAACGTCTAGCGCCGTTGTTCTCCAGACCCAAAAAACCGCTCTCCACGTGCCGGCTCGCTCTGGTTACCACCGGGGGCGTGCACCTGCCGGACCAGGCGCGCTTCGACATAGATGACCCGGCGGGTGACTGCTCGTACCGGGAGATCCCGACCGATGCAGAGAACCTCACCTGGACCCACGCCTACTACCGGCCCGACGATGTCTCGGACCTCGACGCGGTGTTTCCTTTGTGGACCCTGCGCGAACTGGAAGAGGAGGGGTGTATCGGTGAGTTGAATCATCGGCACTTCAGTTTTATGGGAGCGATCCACGACCCCGGACCGCTGGTCGAACAAACCGCCCCGGAGGTCGCGGCGTTACTGGCCGAAGACGAAGTAGACGCCGTTCTCCTCACCCCCTCTTGACCGCTCTGCCACCGGTCCGTCGGGCTGGTAAGCGGCGCCATAGAGGAGCGGAGGATACCGACCGTAACGCTCGCGATGGAGAAGGGCGTCGCGGCGTCCCGGGTGGGTTACGTGCCGTTCCCGTACAACTTCCCGATGGGCGAGCCGGGGGACCGGAAGCGGCATCGGGAGGTCGCGCTGTCGGCGCTGGCGCTGCTCGAAGAGCTGGATGAGCCGGGCGAGGTGGCGTTGCCGTTTAGCTGGCGGTAGCCGGAGCCGGGAAGGTCAGGCGGATCTGGGCAGCTTGCTCTCGCGGACCTCGACGGGTAGGGAGCGTTGTATCTTGCCGAACTCCCGGCCTTCGTTCTCACCGACGAGCGTGGCCGCCACGCCGTTCTTGCCGGCGCGGGCGGTGCGCCCGATGCGGTGGACGTATGTCTCCACGTCCTCGGGCAGATCGTAGTTGATGACGTGCGAGACGTTCGGGATGTCCAGGCCGCGGGCGGCGACGTTGGTGGCCACGAGTATGCGGGTCCTGCCGCTGGTGAAGGCGACGAGCGTCTTGTTGCGCTGCGCCTGTGTCTTCCCGCCGTGCAGGAGACTCACCCGGTAGCCGTCGCGCTCTAGTTGGCGCTGGAGCTTGGCCGCCCCGTGCTTCGTCCGGCGGAACACGATGGCCCGGGGCTCATTCTCGGCGTCGATGAGCGAGCGCAGGGCGCGGGTCTTGTTGCGGCCCTCCACCCGGTAGCAGACCTGCTCCACGGTATCCACCGTGGGAGCCTCGGACTCCACTCTGAGCCAGAGCGGGGAGCGCATGTGACGCTCGACCATGCCCCGGATCGCCGCGGGCATCGTGGCCGAGAACAGGGCGGTCTGCCGGGCCTCGGGCGTGTGAGAGAGGATGCGTCCGACGTCCGGGGCGAAGCCCATGTCGAGCATTCGGTCCGCTTCGTCGAGCACCAGGTAGCGCACAGAGCCGAGGCGCAGGGTGCCCCGCTGCAGGTGGTCGAGGACGCGGCCCGGCGTGCCCACGGCGACCGAGGTCGCGCGGTTCTTTAGAGCTTTGATCTGGGGTCCTATAGACGTGCCGCCGCAGAGGATCACCGATCGAACCCGACCGTGACTGGAGAGGTTCGCCAGGTCGGCTGCGACCTGGGACGCAAGCTCCCGCGTCGGCACGAGCACGAGCGCCTCTACGCCCCGCGCCTTGGGGCTCAGAGCTTCGATCAGGGGTATCGTGAAGGCCGCCGTCTTGCCGCTGCCGGTCTGGGCGAGGCCGACCACGTCTTTACCTTTCAGGAGGGCAGGTAGTGCCAGTGACTGGATCGGGGTGGGGCTTTCCCAGCCCTGCTCGTTTACGGCCCGGCGGGTCTGGCCGGAGATGGGGAGGTCTGCGAACGTGGTCTCGGATACCTCGTATAGTTCGGGTGTTGGGGCGTGCATCGTCAAGGTGCTGTTCCTTTCTCGTCTTTTTAGTAGCGGCCACCCATAAGGAGCGTACGTCGTGGCGGCCACTCGACGGAGGAGGATAGGCACAAGACACAAAAAAGAGATGCACTCTCGGCATCTCGGCGATCGTGGACGTAAGTTCTTTATTATGTAGCCAGGTTGAGTATACAGGAGGCGCGGCCAGGATCAAGCCGCGGCCAGTCTCTTGCTTTTTGTAGCAAGCAGACCCGAACGGACCTACAAGGGGAAGTAGCTACGGTAAACAGGTAAAGTTTCACGCCCCCGACGTCTGCGGCGCGTTATACTACTTTCCACACTAGAACTCGTGTCAAAGGCGGTAGCGTGGCTTTCATATTTCTCTTTTTCCTGGCGTTCGTTTTTATAGCGTTCCTCTTCCTGTTGCCGATCCTGTACTCGTTGCAGGCGGTCGGGAGCCTGTTCGTTTATCCCAGGCAGCTAAAAGCGATGTTCGGGAACAAGATCCTGCGCCGCAACCACGCCTTGGAGCACGCGACCATCATCGTGATGATGGAGCGCCAACCGGGCCGCAAGTTCAACGGCTTCTCCACCGACGACAGCTTTTTCGTGCAGGGCGTCCGGTCGCTGGAGGAGGTGGAGAGCGCGGCACGGGAGGCCATAGAACGCTTGAAGAACGGGGAACACAGGCTCGCCATCCACCGCAACTGCGGCACGACAATCGTGGCGGCGAACCTGCTGGCGGCGGTCTTCTTTCTGGGCGCTTTGGGCGTCGGCCTGTACCTGAGCCTCTCGCTCGGCAACCTCTTCCTGCTCGTCGTGGGGGCCATGCTGCTCTCCTTTGCTCTTCGGGTGCCGTTGAGCCTGCTGTTGCAGCGGTTCGTAACCACCGAGCAGGACCTCACGAACGCCGAGGTCGGCTGGGTCGAGGCCGCCAGGCCCAACGAGCTTCGGGGCGGCATCCTGGGCGTGCTGCTCGCCGCTTCGACCGCCCAGGTCAGGGTCTTCCACACCGACCCGGACGCCGTCGAGATCCTTCGCGACGACGGTGCCGTGGTCAGGTAATACTTCTCGCTCCTGAGACGTCTGGTACCGCAGCGCCCGCGCTGCGCCACGTTCGCCGTAATGCGGCTCGCGTGTATGGCGCGGCGTGTATGTGGTAATAGGCGTGTAGCTCACTCTCACGAAGGAGAAACGAATGGCGAACGGTTCCATCTACGACATATTGATCATCGGCGGGGGACAGGCGGGTATCCCTCTGGCCTACAAACTCGCCGGTGAGGGGAAGCAGGTGGCCCTCGCGGAGCGCAAGCACCTGGGGGGTTCGTGCGTGAACTTCGGCTGCACGCCCACCAAGGCCGCCATCGCCTCGGCGAAGGTCGCGCACCAGGCCCGCCGCGCCGCCGAGTACGGCATCCGGATACTGGAGGTCGAGGTGGATTTTCCGGCGGTTATAGAGCGCGCTAGAGGCATGGCCGAGAACAGCCGTAGCGGTATCGAGAGTGGTTTCGCGGACTCGGAAAACCCCGTCCTCCTCCAGGGGCATGCCGCCTTCGAGGGCCGGGACGACGAGGGGTTCCGGGTGCGGGTCGGTGACGAGACCGTAATCGCCAAAGAAGTCGTCCTCAACACCGGGACGCGGACCGCGATCCCCCCGGTAGACGGCCTCGACGAAATCGACTACATAGACTCCGGCAACTGGCTGGAGCACACGGAGCTTCCAGAGCACGTCGCCATCGTCGGCGGCGGTTACATCGGGCTGGAGATGGCCCAGTTCTATCGCCGGATGGGGAGCCGGGTCACCGTGATCGCCGGCAGCTCCGGCCGGGTCGCCTCCCGTGAGGACGAGGAAGTGTCGGAGGCCATCCAGGGCATTTTGGAGGAGGAAGGCGTCGAGTTCCTCCACAACACCCGGGCCGAGAAGGTCGAGAAGAACGGCAACGGTATAAAGCTCATGCTCGGCGGCGATAAGCCCTCCGAGGTAGAGGCTTCGCACCTGTTTATAGCGACGGGCCGGACCCCGAACACCGACGACCTGGGCCTGGAGAACATCGGCCTCGAAACCGCGAAAGGCATCGTCGAGGCCGACGAGCGGTTGAAGACGGGCGTGGAGGGCGTCTGGGTGGCGGGCGACATCCGGGGCGGCCCGATGTTCACCCACACCTCCTACGACGACTTCCGGGTGCTCTTCTCGCAGATGGCGGGCGACGGCTCGCACACCACCGACCGGGTCGTGCCGTACGCGATCTTCACCGACCCCGAACTCGGCCGGGCGGGCATGACCGAGCGCGAGGCCCGTGACGCCGGGTACGACGTGGAGGTCATGCGCTTCGAGATGAAGAAAGACGGCAAGGCGACGGAGATCGGGGAAACCAAAGGCTTTATAAAGGTGGTCGCCGACGCCGGCAGCGGCCGGATACTGGGCGCGGCCGTGCTGGCCGCCGAGGGCGCGGAGCTGGTCCACATGTACATAGACCTGATGAATACCGAAGCCCCGCTCGACGTGATGCGGAACGCCGTCCACATCCACCCGACGCTCGCCGAAGCCGTCCAGAGCGCCGTCTCGTAGTTGCCGAGGAGGTTGCGGCACCGTCCTTCAAGAGCGTAACGTCCTACCCTCAAGTAGAATCCGGGGCCGATGAAAATCTCCGAGTGGAGATCATCATCAAAGGAAAGGGAGACGCCACCGCCCCACCAGAACCCAGGCGCATCCAACTCAAAAGAATAATAGACTAGAGAACGTTCTGGGATACCGATTCAGGCCCCGGTTTCTGCAAATCACTAAAAGCAGGGAGCCCTGAAGGTGTGCCAGTTACACTTCCGGCCTGATGGCTAGAGGCTCTGAGAACGGCCTCCCTGGTGGGCCGATGCCAGCAGGGCGCCGATAGCGCGGGCGTTGCCCAGGACCTCATTTGGCCCGACGGCGGGCTCGCGGTTCTCCCGGATCGCCGCCGCGAACTCCTCCAGCTCCGCCCGGTACGGCTCTCCTTCCTCGAAGCTCTCTTTTTCGGTTTCGTCGCCACGCTGTATCTCGATGGTCCCTCCGGCTTTGTCGGCCCGGAATGGCGCGTCGAGGGTGATGCGGCCGTCGGTGCCGATGATCTCCAGGCGCTCCCGCCGAGCGCTGGAGATGCTGCACGAGACGATACCGACGCCTTCGTCGAACTCCAGGACGCCGGCGAGCTCCCGGTCGGCGTCGTCCTCGTCGAAACGGGCGAAGGCCGATGCCCGGCGCGGTTCGCCCCCGAAGACGAGCCGCACCCCGCTCACCGCGTAGCAGCCCACGTCGCCCAGGGAGCCGCCGCCCAGAGAGCCGACGCCCCGCACGTCGTTGGGGTCGTCCAGAAGATGCCCGAACTGGGCGATAGCTTGACGGACCGTGCCGACGGCTCCGTCCCCGATCAGCTCCCGAAGCCGCAGCGTCTGCGGGTGGAGCCGGAACATGAAACCTTCCATAAGCGTGAGGCCCGCCTCGCGGGCAGCCTCGACAGCCTTTTCGGCTCCTGCCGTGTCCAGGGAGAAAGGTTTCTCGCAGAGAACGTGTTTTCCGGCGTCCAGCGCCTTCAGCGTCCACTCGACGTGCATGGAGTTCGGTAGCGGGATGTAGACGGCGTCCACCTCGTCGCTCTCTACAAGAGATCCGTAGTCCTCGAAGAGACCGGCTTCGGGCGCGAGATCCCGGACCTCGTCGGCTTTCTTGCCGCCGCGGGTAGCGACGGCGGCGACTTCGACCGCGTCCGTCTCTCCGGCGGCGGGTATGATCGCCCCCCGCGCGATGTTGGCGGCTCCCAGAATTCCCAACCTCAGCGGCGTGTTCTGCACGTTCCCTCCTGGGTAATGTTTCACTCTAGAATGATGTTCCTTCGCTCCAGATTGTAGCGGTAGACGAACAGCTTCAGGCAGCAGTAGTAGTGCATGTAGTGCGACTTGGAGAACGAGAGCGTCTTTCTAACAAAGCG
>JALYGE010000136.1 GCA_030777225.1 Actinomycetota bacterium | reverse complement strand
CCACGAATGCAGGCTCGGTTGCTCGAAGCTGGTGCAATAGTAGTTCGCGCAACGCCTCGGCTCCCTCTTCGTCGAAGGCGGCGTGTACCTCCTTGGGACGCGAAGAACCGGGCGTGAGGGATTTCAGGCCCTTTTCGTTGAACTCGTGGATGGCGTTGCGCACGGTTTGCTGTGCGCATCCCAGGTTCTCTCTGGAAAGACATCGTCCAGAAGTGCTCCAAAGTCTTCGCCGGCTACCGGGACGTCTCGCTTGCCGCGGCCATCCGCCGCCTGAAGATCGGCATCGAGCAGAAGGTTTCGGACGGGACGTCATCGAGCTGATCCGGTCGAAGAACGATTTCAAGCACGACCGTGGTCCGGCCAACCCGGAAGAATTTGCAAAAGCCTCCGTCGAAGCGCAGGAGAAGCTCCGGCGTTGCATGGAGGCGCTGGACTTTCTCGCGGATTATTCACTTTGTGAAGAGAGTGGCGGCCGCCTCTACCTGGAAACCGGGGACGGGCGGATCCCTCTCTATCCGTTCATCACACCCGCGACGTGCCCGCGGTGTGGAAGTTCGGAGACCTACTTCGTGGGCGCCTGGGACACCAGGAAAGGAACGGTCCGGCTCAAGAGCTTCGAGAACGGGCACACCATCGACAGCACAGAGGTCTCCGAAGCTCTGGCGGACTGGACTAACGTCGGATAAGCCGACCGTAGCCTAACCCAGCAGCAGATACAGCAGCGCCTTCTGGGCGTGCAGGCGGTTTTCGGCCTGGTCGAAGACCCGGCTCCGCGGCCCGTCTATGACCTCCGCAGTTACCTCCTCGCCCCGGTGGGCGGGGAGGCAGTGGAGGAAGATGGCGTCCTCGCCAGCGAGTTCCATCAGCTCTTTGTTTACCTGGTAGGGGGCGAACTTCCTCTTCCGCTCTTCGGCCTCGGCCTCCTGGCCCATGCTGGCCCACACGTCGGTGTAGACGACCTGGGCTCCCGACGCTGCTTCTTGCGGGTCCTGGGTAACGGTGGGTGCGGCTCCCAGTTTTCCGGCCAGGGTCACGACCTCTTCATCGGGGGCGTGGCCTTCCGGGTGGGCTATGGCGAGGTTCGCGCCGGTCAGGGCGCAGGCTATGGCGAGGGAGTGGGCGACGTTGTTGCCGTCGCCGATGTAGGCGATGTCTACGCCTTCCACGGTACCTAATGCTTCCCGCACCGTGAGCAGGTCGGCCAGGGCCTGGCAGGGGTGATGTTCGTCGGAGAGACCGTTTACCACGGGCACGTCGGCTGCTGTGGCGAGTTCTTCCAGCTCCCCGTGGTCGAAGGTGCGGACCATGATGGCGTCTATGTAGCGGGCGAGGACGCGGCCGGTGTCGCCGGGGGTCTCACGTTTGCCCATCTGGATCTCCTCGGGGTTCAAATGCAGCGCGTGGCCGCCGAGCTGGTACATCCCCACCTCGAAGGAGACGCGGGTGCGGTTGGAGGGTTTCTGGAAGACCATCGCCAGCGTCCTCCCGCGCAGCGGACGGTAGGGGATGCGGGACTTCTGGAGGGTCTTTATCCTTACGGCCTCGTCGAGGATAAGCCGGGCCTCCGCCGGGCTGAACTCGGCGAGAGTCAGGCAGTCGCGGCCGGAGAGGGGGGAGGGGGCGGGAGGGTTGTCGAACCGCTCCCCGATCACGCGACAGCGTACTCGGGCTGGACGCTCACGACTGCGTCAACCGCGCCTCGAAACGTATTCAGCGCGTGCCGTACCTCCGTTCTGGTCACGGTGAGCGGGGGCGCGAGCCTTATCGTGGTGCCGCCTACCAGGTTGACGAGGAGTCCTTCGTCCAGGCAGTCCTGGAAAAATTTCGGCGCGAGATCGGGACCGAGGTCTAGCCCGATCAGGAGCCCTTCTCCTCGCACCTCCGCGCCGGGGATACGCTCCGCCAGCACCTCCAGCGCGTTCTTGAGGATCTTGCCTTTGAATCGCACCTCTTCGAGAAACTGCGGGTCGTTGACCACGCCGAGCACCGCCTTGACCGCCGCCATCGCGAGCGGGTTGCCGCCGAAGGTGGAGCCGTGGTTTCCGGGCCCGAGCGCGGCGCATTCTTCCTTCGCCAGCACCGCCCCAACCGGCACGCCGCCGCCGAGCCCCTTGGCGCTCGTGAGCACATCCGGGGTTACGCCCATTCCCTGGTAGGCGTAGAGATGTCCCGTCCGGCCCATGCCAGTCTGGACCTCGTCGAAGATGAGTAGCGCGCCGTGCTCGTCGCACAGCTCCCGGAGCCCTTCGAGAAAGCCTTCCGGCGCGACGTTGACGCCGCCCTCGCCCTGGATAGGCTCGACCAGGATCGCCGCGGTCTGCGGGCCTACAGCCTCCTTCGCGGCTTCCAGGTCGCCGAACGGCGCGTAGGTGAAGCCGGGGAGCATCGGGCCGAAAGCCTCCTGGAGCGCGGGCTGGGCGGTGGCGGAGAGACCACCGTAGGTGCGGCCGTGGAAGGACTTGTCGAAGGTCAGAACCTCGTACTTCTCAGGGCCGAAGAGGTCCACAGCGTGCTTGCGGGCGAGCTTGATGGCGGCCTCGTTCGCCTCCGCGCCGGAGTTGCAGAAAAAGACCTCGTCAAAGTCCGTGGCGTCGGCGAGCATCCCGGCGACCTCTTCCTGGATCGGTATCTCGTACAGGTTGGAGCAGTGGATGAGCAACGCCGCCTGCTCCTGGATCGCCTCGACCAGCGACGGATGGCCGTGGCCCAGGGCGTTCGTCGCGATGCCGGCGATGAAGTCCAGGTAGCGGGCGCCCTCCTCGTCGAAGAGCCAGCTCCCCTTTCCGCCCACCGGGGCGATGTCCAGCCGTTTGTAAGTCTCCATCACGTGCTTCACGCGACCGCTCCTTCCGATATGAGAGTTCCGACCCGCTCTCCGGCCATCACGGCCAGGAGCGTACCTTTCTTGTTGCCGTTGGCGATGTGCGCCTCGACGTCGCCCCGCGCGGCCCGCGCCGCCGTCCGCAGCTTGGGGACCATCCCGCCGGCCGCGAGACCGTCCTGCACGTAGCCCTCGCATTCCTCCGGGGCTATCGTCGGGACCGGCTCCCCGTCCTTCAGGAGACCGTCCACGTCGGTGAGCAGGAACAGATGTCCGGCCCCGAGCCCGACCGCGAGCGCGGCGGCGGCCACGTCGGCGTTGACGTTATAAGCTCCCTCCGGCCCGAGCCCCAGAGGGGCCACGACGGGCACGAAACCGCCCTCCCAGAGGGTTTCTACGAGACGTGTCTCGACCTCCCGGACCTCCCCGACCCGGCCTAGCTCCGGCATGGGGTCCACCAGGAGCGTCGGGCCGTCGGTGCCGGAGATCCCCGCCGCCGGCACCCCCAAACCGTTTAGCTCCCGGACGAGCGCCTTGTTGACCGTCCCGGCGTAGACCATCTCGGCGACCTCCAGCGTCGCCTCGTCGGTCACGCGCAGCCCCTCGTACCAGCGGGTGGGGATGCCCAGAGAGTCGAGCATCCGGGTGAGCTGCGGTCCGCCGCCGTGGACCAGGACCACGGGCGTGCCGCTGGCCAGTATCTCGGGGAGGTCTTCTAAAGCGCCGCCGGCCAGGGCTCCGCCCCCGACCTTGGCCACGATGGGCTTCGCCTGCGCCTTCACGTCCGGTAGCTCCCGTTGATCTCGACGTACTCGTAGGTGAGGTCGCATCCCCAGGCCGTAGCGGAAGCGCCGCCTTCACCCAGATAGGCTGTGATAACGACCTCGTCTCCCGCGAGCGTGGCGTTTGCCTCAGCCTCGTCGTGGGGCACCGGCTCCCCACCCTCGAAGACCTTGACCGGTCCGAAATGCAACTCCAGCGTCGAGAGATCGAACGCCGCCCCCGAGTAACCCATCGCTGTGATCACCCGTCCCCAGTTGGCATCCTCGCCGAAGACCGCCGCTTTGACCAGGTTGCTTCCGACGATACTCTTCGCGAGGGCTGCTGCCGTTTCCTCGTCCTTCGCGCCTTCAACAACGACTTCGACGAGCTTCGTGGCGCCTTCGCCATCGCGGGCGATCTCCTTCGCCAGCTCCCGCGCCACGGTCTCCACCGCCTCCACGAAAACTGGATAGTCCG
Organism: Actinomycetota bacterium; assembly: GCA_030777225.1. Lineage (GTDB taxonomy): Bacteria > Actinomycetota > Rubrobacteria > Rubrobacterales > Rubrobacteraceae > SIRX01. Next base: position 4,124 of record JALYGE010000136.1, on the reverse strand, counting down.
GCGAATCTGCAGTGAGCGGCTCGTTTCCGGCGGCGCCGTTCGCCAGCAGGAGCGCCATGTCGCTCGGCGAGGTGTCGCCGTCCACGGTTACGCGGTTGAAGGTGCGGTCCGTCGCCCGGCCCAGGGTCTCCTGCAGGCAGTCCGGCTCTACAGCGGCGTCGGTGGTGAGGAAGGCGAGCATGGTGCCCATGTTCGGGTGGATCATGCCGCTCCCCTTGGCCGTCCCCCCGACGGTTACGCTCTTCCCCTCTACCTCGACCTCCACTGCAGCCTCTTTGGTGCGCGTGTCGGTCGTCAGGATCGCCTCCGCGAAGCCGGACCCGTCACGGCCCAGCTCTCCGGACGCGCCCCTTATACCCGGCTCTATCTTCTCCATTGGCAATGGCTGCCCGATGACCCCGGTTGAGGCAACGGCAACTTGCCGGCTATTCAGCCCCAGGCTCTCCGCCGCGAGCGCCTGCATCCGGCGGGCGTCCTCTACTCCCTGGTGCCCGGTGGCCGCGTTGGCGTTGCCGCTGTTGACGACAAGGGCCTGTACTCCGCCGGCCTCGACAGCCTGCTTCGTGATGGCGAGCGGCGCCCCCTTGAAAGCGTTGCGGGTGTAGACGCCGGACGACGAACACGGATATTCGGAATGGAGGAGCCCGAGATCCTTACGCCCCGAGTTCCGTACCCCGCATACGACCCCGCCCGCGACGAAACCTGCCGGCGCGACAGCCCCGCCCGCAACGGTTTTTATACCGATTGTTGAATTTTTATTCATTAGTGGAGCGTATTGTTGCATCCGCGCCCGTGAAGGTCAACCGGTTTATTCAGAAACTTGAATAATTATCCGGAACTTCTACAATATGGCTCATGGCCTTGAAGGTTGGCATTTATGGTGGCAGCGGGTACGCGGGTTCGGAGTTGGTTCGTTTGCTCTCGGGGCACCCGAAGGTGGGCAGCCTCAGCGTCGCATCGCGCGGTTATGCGGGGCGGAAGGTGAGCGAGGTCTATCCGCACCTGGCGGTGGGGGAAAGCTTCGTGGAGCCAGGCGAGATCGACGGTTCGGAGTTGGACGTTGCCTTCGTCGCGTATCCGCACATGGAGAGCGCCGGGGCGGTAAAAGAGTTGCTGGAGTCGGGGGTCGGGCTGGTCGTGGATCTCTCGGCGGATTTCCGGCTCCCGGACGTTGGTATGTACGAGGAGTGGTACGGGAAACATCCGGCGCCGGAGCTTGTAGAAGAGGCGCACTACGGGTTGCCGGAGGTTTTTGGAGTGGCGGAGGGGCGAATCATCGCCAACCCCGGTTGCTATCCGACGGCGGCTATTCTGGCCCTCGCGCCCGTCGTGCGGCGGATGGGAGGCTCGATCCGCTCCATCACCGTAAACGCCCTCTCCGGTGTAAGCGGCGCCGGAGCGAAACCGAGCGTCAAGACAGGGTTCGTCACCGCCAATGAGAACGCCAACGCCTACAGCGCCCCGTGGCACCGGCACACGCCGGAGATAGAGACCATGGTCCGGCGCGTCGGAGAGAGCCCGGCGGTCACCTTCGTGCCGCATCTCATCCCCGTGACGCGCGGGGAACTGGAGACCATCGTGGTGGACGCGAACGAAATTCCCGCCGTCGAGGAGGTCCTCGGCTGGTACGCGGAGGACTACGACGGCTGGAAGTTCGTCGAGGCTCGGGAGGAGTACCCGCACGTCGCGCACGTCGCCAACACGAACCGTTGCCGGCTCTCGGCGGCGGTCGACGAGCGGGCGGGCAAGTTGTTGCTGTTTTCGGCGGTGGACAACCTGCTCAAAGGCGCATCCGGCGCGGCGGTGCAGAATATGAACCTGGCGCTCGGTTTCGAGGAAGACCTCGGCATCGAGCACCTCAAGTAGGAGGCGAAAACGGTGGACTCGACCCGGACGGGCGTGGACAAAGGGACGCGGCAGGACCTGATCCTGCGCCTCATCTCCGAGAAGAAGCTCGGAACCCAGCAAGGCGTCGTCACCGCCCTGGCCGACGAAGGGATAGAGGTCGCCCAGGCCACCGTCAGCCGGGACCTCGCCGAACTCGGCGTCCTGAAAGTCGGCAGCCGCTATCTGGCCCTCCCACATGAACCGGGTTTCGCCGGAATCGAGGTGCTGCCGGGCTTTATCCTCGACGTGATTCAGGCCCAGCATACTATCGTCATGCACACCCGCGACGGCACGGCGGGCGCCGTCGCCAGCGTGCTCGACCGGGTAAAGGGCCTGAAGATCGTGGGTACCGTCGCGGGCCTCGACACCGTCGTCGCCGTCTGCCTGGACAACGCCGTCGCAGCAGAGGTCTCCGAGATGATCTCCGACGTCTGTCGCGCCCGCACCCATCCCGCCGGAAACTCGGACTAACGGCGTTTGAGCACCAGTAACTACTCGGATGTCGCGCTGCGTCTCTCGGTGCTCGACGAGAGATTTGCCGTTTGCAGGCTGGAGCCGGATCACGAAATTCCGAATTGGGCTGTGGAAGACGGATTTTTCTCGGTAACACGCACGCCGGACGAGCTCTCAATAATCTGCCTGGAGCAGAACGTCCCTGAAGGATCGCTGCGCGAGAGCGGCTGGTGTGCCCTGAAGCTGGAAGGACCGTTCGAGTTCTCCGAGATCGGGGTACTGGCCTCCGTGGCGAAAGCTGGCCGTTGCCGGCGTGAGCATTTTCGCCGTCTCGACCTACGACACCGACTATGTACTGGTTAAGGGAGATCAGCTCGACCCGGCCGTAGATGCGCTGCGTAGTTACAGGCATGAAATCGTCAAATCTTAGTATCTGTAAGGAGGAAATGTGCTGGAAGGAAAGAAAGTCATGCTCGCATACTCCGGCGGCCTCGACACTTCGGTCTGCCTGAAGTGGTTCGAGCAGCAGGGGGCCACACCCTATGCCCTTTACCTGGACCTCGGACAAGGTGAACCTGAAGTAGATGTTAAAGAAAAAGCGTTGAAGATTGGGGCTGCGGACGCCTTCGTGCGGGACGCCCGCGAGGAGTTCGTCGAGGAGTACGTGGCCCCGGCGATAAAGGCCAATGCGCTCTACGGCGGTAAGTACCCGCTCTTTACGGCGCTCGGACGCCCGCTCATCGCCAAGAAGCTCGTCGAGGCGGCGCGCGAGGTGGGGGCGGAGCTTATAGCCCACGGCTCTACGGGAAAGGGCAACGATCAGGTCCGCTTCGACGTAACGACCGCCTCCATCGCCCCCGATCTCACCGTCGTCGCCCCGGTCCGCGACTGGAACATGAGCCGCCCGGAGGAGATGGAGTATGCCGAGCAGCACGGCATCCCCGTGCCCACCACCAAAAAGTCCCCCTACAGCGTGGACGAGAACCTCTGGGGTCGCTCTATCGAGGCGGGTCCGCTCGAAGACCCGGACCATGAACCTGCACCAAACGTTTATACTTTGACGAAGGAGCCCGAAGAGGCGCCGGACGAGCCGCGATATGTAGAGATCGGCTTCGAAGAGGGGTTGCCGGTGAGTCTGGACGGGGAAGAGCTGCCACTGGTTGAGTTGATCGGGGCTTTGGACCCGGTCGCGGGTGAGCACGGGGTCGGCAGGATCGACATGGTCGAGGATCGGCTCGTGGGCATAAAGAGCCGGGAGATCTACGAAGCCCCCGCCGCCATGACCATCATCCAGGCCCACAAAGAGTTAGAAACCCTCACGCTCACGAAAGACGTGCTCCGCTTCAAGGCGCAGATCGAGCAGCGCTACGCCGAACTCACCTACGACGGCCTATGGTTCACGCCGCTCAAGAGCGCGCTCGATGCCTTTATCTCTGAGACCCAGAAGACCGTCACCGGCACCGTGCGGCTAAAGCTGTACAAAGGTTCCAGCACTGTAGTCGGACGCACCGCGCCGAAGGCGCTCTACAGCAAGGACCTCGCCACCTACGACCCCGGCAGCACCTTCGATGAGTCGGCGGCGGCGGGTTTCATCGCGCTGTGGGGACTACCGGCCCGGCAATGGGCCAGCATACACGGGGGCATCGGGCAGAAAACCTCCGCCAAATAGGTTTCTACCGCCCGGCGGGAGCGGCTTCATTCTGTCGTTCTATCGCCCTGAAAGCTACGGGTTCCAGGCGGTCGAACTCTTCGGCCAGCTCTACGGGGACGGCGTCGCGGAAGCG
>JALYGE010000135.1 GCA_030777225.1 Actinomycetota bacterium | reverse complement strand
GCCCTCGCCACCAGAGGGGTCTACAGGCTGGGAACCGGCCGCTTTGTAGAGGCGGCGACCTACGGCGCAGGCGAGAAGGTCAGCGGGGTAGTCGTAACACCGGAACGGGTCGAAGTACACATAGTAGCTTCCTATCCACTCGAAAAATCGGTCCTCGAGTTGGCTCAAGAGATCAGGGAGCGTGTGGCGCCCGAAGTAGAAGGTAGAGAGACGGACGTTGTAGTCGAGGACGTCGAGGTAATCGAAGAATGAGGATATTCAACAGGATAATAGTCATACTTCTGCTCGCCGGTCTCGTGGTTCTGGGCGCGTTCGGCATAGTCTACAGCCTCGGGCTACTCGGTTACACCTTATCGGAGTTGCCGCAGGCTTTGGGCCTACAGCAAATCTACGACGGCGCGGTAGAGGTCGTTGACGATACCGAAAACGGCACCTTGACGGACCTCACCTTCTTTATAATGGTTGGTGTCGCTCTGCTCGGGCTTATCTTGTTGATACTGGAGTTGAAACCCAGAAGTCCTCGCCGGGTAAAAATGCAGAGAGGAACCTACGCTACCCGCAACTCGGTCAAGAACCAGGTGTTGGCGGCCGCCGATCAAAGCTCGGAGATGATCAGCTCCTCCGCGAAAGTCAAGGCCCGTAGAAGTCCCGGCGCCAAGATCAAGCTAAAAGGCAAGGTACGCCGCGGAGAAAACGTGCGGAACGCCGGCTCTAGCGTGCGGGACCAGGTCGGCGACCATCTGGGCAGGGTTGGCATACCGGTCAGCCGGATCAAGGTCAAGCTCTCCGAGGCAGACCCGCGTACCGGTGAAAAGAGGGTAAATTGAACGCTTTCAACCGGCTGATAATGCTGATCATCGCCTTGCTCATCCTGGTGGTGCCGGTCGTCATGCTGCTGGTGGCCTTCGGCGTCATACCCGCGGATCTCATTAACCAGTACACCAACTACCGCGGCGGCTTGCAGGCCCTGGGCAACCTCCAACTCTCGGATTTCACCCAGCAGGTGCGAACCATAATAGCTATCGTAAGCGCGCTGGTAGCCCTCATCGCCTTTATCTTGTTGCTGCGCGAGCTCACTTTCGGACGCAGGCTTACCAGGGGCGTTACCGTCGAAGGCACGCCGGGCCATGAGACCGTGATCAAGACGAGCGCCGTCTCCAGCCTGGTGGAGGGGGCGGCCCGCCAGGCGGGGGCCGTACCCGCAAACGTATCCCTGAGCTCCAAAGGCGACGCGTACAACGTCTACTGCAGAATACGAGTACCGGAATCCGGCAATTTCAGTGAAATTGCGACCCGCACCAGGGAAAACATTCAGAGCGCGCTGGATCGCTACAGCGTGGCGTACAGAGAAGTGGAAGTCACCGTACAAGGCACCACATCCTAGAGAGGAGTGAACATTGGCTACCTGGACCAACAAGCAGTGGGGCGCTGTAATAGGGCTCGTCCTGGTGTTCCTGATCGGCACTATCGGCTGGGGACTCACGGCTCTCGCTGTGTTAGTCGCCCTCGTAGGCTACTTTATAGGTAAGTTCCTGGATGGCGAGATAGATCTTGAAGACATTCGCGCGAGAGCTCAGGGGAGGAGCAGCACCCGCATTCGGTAGTAGCTCTCACTTAAACCTGCCTTGACAGTCTGTAGAAAGTGGGCGTCAGAGTCGTGGTAGGGAGCGCGAGGAAAGGGAGGTAGACATGCAACTGGCTTTGCTGCAGCTAAACGAGCTACAGACAGCGACATCGAATTTCTTTCTGTGGTTCACCACGGGAGGCATGTTGCTCGCCACCATTCTATTTTTGTACTGGGCGGCCAGCGGACAGCCTCAGAACTACCACTACTACGTAACGAGCGCGGTCATCACCCTCTGGGCGGCTATGATGTACATAGTCATGGCGACCGGTAGCGGGGCCGCGATCATCACGGAGCCCACCGGTGAAGCGAGGATCTTCTACTACGCCCGCTACATAGACTGGACGATTACCACGCCGCTGCTGCTCCTGGGTCTGTCCTGGGTGGCGCTCGGCAGCATTAGCCGTAACCAGCAGGTCGTACTGGGACTGGTCGTTGCGGACGTGGCCATGATCCTGACCGGCGTGCTCGCCGGCGCGTGGTCCGGTGGGTTCAAGTGGTTCTGGTTTGTGGTGAGTTGCATCTTCTTTATCGCGGTGCTCGCCCTTATCTGGGGTCCGTTGCAGGCGGCGGCCCAGAGCGGCGTCTCTCCGGAATCCAGCTTGTTCTATCCACTGGCGTTGACGCTAACGGTCCTGTGGTTCGCCTATCCGATAGTGTTCCTCATCGGCACGCAGGGCATCGGCGCCATCAGCATCGGTTTCGAGGTCTTCCTCTTCGCTGTGCTAGACATACTGGTCAAGGTCGGCTTCGGCATAATCCTGCTCGGCGGCATCAGGAGAATCCGGGAGCAGGGAGCCCGGGCGTAAGGCTCTCTTCGATCTGGATGCACCCAAAGGGACGACGTTTTGTCGCCCCTTTTTCTTGCTGTATCCTTGCGGGTGCGCCGGAGAGCGAAGAGACCCGCCAGTCGCCGAAGGCACGCGGAAGCCGCCCTGATAGTAGACGGCATCGAAGGCGCGGAAGGCGTAGGTGAGACACTTCGGGCGCTGCTGTTAGATTGGCGGCTCATTCTCCGCGATACGCGGCGATATCTTCCATCTGGGCCTCGACCCAGTGTTCTATGGTATTGGACCTGACGGTTTTCTGGAGCGCCTCCGCCCTCTCACGACGTTCCTCACTGCTCATAGAAAGGGCCTCGTAGATGGCCTCGGCCTGCTCGTCTATGTCGAAGGGGTTGACGGTAAGAGCGGGCTCGCCCAACTCCTCGTAGGCCCCCGCGTTCTCCGAGAGGACGAGGACGCCGTTGCGTTCGTTGATAACGGCGGCCTCTTTGGCGACGAGGTTCATGCCGTCGCGCACGGCGTTGACCAGCAAAACGTCGTAGTTTTTGTAGGCGGCCACCGAGCTGGGAAAGTTGTCTTCCATAGCGAGCTCGATGGGCGTCCAGGCCTCCACGACGTACCGCTCGTTGATCTCCTCTACCGTACTCTGTACGATCCTGGCGTATTCGGCGTACTCCGGCACATCTTCGCGGGATGGTTGCACGCGGGCGAGAAACGTCACCTGCTCCTTCATCTCGGGGTGGCGCTCCAGCATCCTGCCGTAAGCCTCGAAACCCCTAACGGTGTTCTTGGAGAGGTCCATACGATCTACGCGGACGAGAAGCTGTCCGGGAAGCTCTCTGAGCTTCTTTTCCTCCTGCAGAACCGCCTCGCTCACGGCAAGCTCCTCGAATTCGGCGGGGTCTATAGAGATCGGGTAAGCCCTCACCCACACCTCGCGCCCGTCTTTGTAGACGACACCCTTCTCGACGTCTCCTTCCACCCCCAGAACGCGGGTGGCGGTATCTACGAAGTTCTGTGCGTACCGTCGGGTGTGGAAGGCGACCATGTTCGCTTCCAGCAAGCTCTCCAGTACGCCCTCTCGGATGTAACCTGGCAGAACGCGCCAGTAATCCGGCTCGGGCCAGGGGATATGTACGAAGAGAGAGATGAAGGCGTCGTCGGCTTTGTCTCCGAGACGCTGCCGGAGAAGGAGCGGGACCATGTAGAGCTGGTAGTCGTGCAGCATTATGATCGGCGACTCGACATTCTCGACGGTTCGGGCCGTCGCCTCGGCGAAGTTCCGGTTTGTGGCAACGTATCCGTCTTCCCAGGCCCGTCGCGTGTCGTCACCGAGCCGCGGCGAGTACGGCAGGTCGTAGAGGCCGTGCTGGACGAACCAAAGCAGCGGGTTCGCGATCTGGTTGTACATCAGGTCGTAGGCTTCGGCGTCGTGCTCGACGAGGGTTACGCGTAGATCTTCTAGCTCGTAGGGGGCGGGCTCCTTAGAGACCCCGACGTCCTCCTCACTCATGGCCGAAGCGATCCAGACGACGTCTTTCCGCCGGTGTACAACAGCGTTGAGGGCGGTTACGAGCCCGCCCGCCCCGCGGGAGTAGTCGCGTTCGCCCGACTCCGCGCGTGAAAAAGTCACCGGGCCCCGGTTGGAGACGATCACGGACCGCTCGCCGCTTTGCGCCATTGTTCCCTCCCCGCTGTTCGCTCAGTGCCAGGTCACGCGCCGTTTGGACGCCCCGCTTCTATACTCCCAATAGTTTTAGTGAAAAGCAACAGGTCGTCGCGCAGTAGCCGGGGGGTGAGGTAGTGCTCCCGGACGTGTTCTTTGCCGATGCGCCCCGTCTGCTGGGCGAATTCCTCGTCCTGGAGAAACTTGGCGCAGGCGGCGGCGGCCTCGGGAATGGTGTCTATGAGTATGCCGCCACCCTTCGCGACCTGCATCGGGATACCGCCGACCCGGCTGGCGACCGTGGGACGAGCCTTCCAGAGCGCCTCGGTAACGACGAGCCCGAAACCTTCACGGATGGACTTCTGTATAACCACGTCCGCCAGCGACTGAAAGGCGTTCACCTCGATGGCGCCGACGTTGGTGAGGTTAGAGAACAGGAAAATGTCCTGGTCGCCGGAGGCGTAGTTTACGGTCTTGTACCAGTAGTCCCAGCCTTCGGGGTCGTCGTGGGCCATAGACCCGATCAGGACTAGCTGCACGTCGGGGACTTCCTCTTTGACGGCCCGATAGACGTCTATAACGCCCAGAGGGTCCTTCCAGGGATCGAAACGGGAGACCTGCAGGATAAACGGCTTATCGGTATCCACACCGAACTGATTCACGATGTAACGGGCGTCGTCTGAGGGAAGAGCCATGTTCTTGGGCGAGAGCGGGTCTATGGCCGGGGGTATCAGGACGAGGTTCGGCAGGTCCAAGTCCGGCGGGGTGTACTCCTGCATGGTGTAGACCTGGGCGTCGTAGTCTTTTATGTGAGGTTCCAGATAGTCCAGCACCTGGTGGTTGGGCGTCGACGTGTCTATGTGGCAGCGCCAGATCCACTTCGTGTTCGGCGAGTGTCCGTCGCTGAAATGCTTCATCAAGGCCGGCTGGGGATCATGAACAAAGATTATGTCCCACTCTCCTTCGAGCGCGGCCGCCGACTGCCGGTTGTACTCCTCGTAGATCGCCCGGTCTTCGACGCTCAACTCGTACTCGGCGCCCTGGAGCGCGTTGTGAAACCCCTTGGTCACGTTGAAGAACGGCTCTGCCCCGAACATCACGGCCCACTCGGTCTGCAAACCCACGTCGCGCATAAGCGGAACCAGCGTGTAGAGGATCTCCGCCACCCCGCCGCCGAAGCTCGTGGCGTTGATGTGCAAAACTCGGGCGCCCTCCAACCTGTGCCCGAGGTCCTGCACCTCATCATAAAGGTCCCGGCGCACGATACTCCGGTAGTCGGCGAGCGATTTGTTACCAGGGTTTACTCGCTGCAGCATGGCTTCCTTACAGTCACTGGACGACCAAGGATCTGAATACGACAAACTGTATACGAACGGACAGCCACGCCGCAAGCCATAGGCGAGGAAAATATACGAAATTACGAGTTTTCAGCCGGTTCCGGAACTGACCGGAGCGGAAGCCCGGCGGGTCATCCTGAGTCGTGTCCCGCCACCAGCGGTGGATTCGAGGGCTATGTCGTCTACGAGGCTGCGGATCACGGCCAGGCCGAAGCCGCCTTGCGCGCCGGGGTCGCCCGTGAAGTCTTCCGCTTCAAAGCCTTCACCGGTGTCTCTCACGATGATCTCGACCGCACCGGGAAGAGTGCGATATTCGATCTCGAAGGCGTCTACGTCTGCGTGCCGGATCACGTTGGTCGCGGCTTCCGTGATGGCCAGCTTCAGGTCATAGATGTCTTGCTGCCCGAAACCGGCGAGCTCCCCAACCTGGGATACTATGAGACGGGTGAGCAGCACATACTCCGCCCGACTCGGTATCTTCAAGGATATCGGCTCTGAGGCTCCGATTTTCTCTTCCTCTTTCGTCCCGATGGTTTCCCGGTCCACGAAAACCCTCCGGTCCTCTAAAGCTCGCAGTTGTCGGCAAGTGACCAGCTTTCGTAAAGGCTGTAATCACTTCGCGTCGTATACTACCCAGATATAGAAGTATTTAACCCAACCGGTAGCTCCGGGTCGGAAAAGCCACTGCGGGATTGTCCGAGGGCGCTCTAAGAGCTTTCTCTACTACGCGGCATTTCGCCCGCAGGTTCTTCCTCAACTCCTTCCGCCTCGACGGAGGTATCCTCCGGCAACTCTACCTCTCCGGAGGCTTCCCCGACTGCCTCTTCGTAAATCTTCTCGGCCTCTTTCTCTTCCTCGCGCCGAGGTTCCTTCGGCCTGTTGGAGGCGGCGTAGCCGTCACTTGAACCATTCAACCCATTCAAGAAGGGCTTGAAGAGGTCTATCGGAACGGGCAGTATGATCGTGGAGTTCTGCTGGTTTGCGATCTCGTTCAACGTCTGGAAGAGCCTTATCTGCATGGCCTGCGGAGTCTCCAGTGCGTCCGCGGCCTCGCGGAGACGCTTGGAAGCCTGGAACTCACCCTCAGCGGAGATGATCTTGGCCCGCCGCTCGCGCTCGCTCTCGGCCTGACGCGCCATCGCCCGCTGCATCTGCTGCGGGATCTCGACATCCTTTACCTCTACGGCGCTGACCTTGATGCCCCAGGGATCGGTCTGCTCGTCGATGATGCTCTGTAGCTCGTTGTTTATGGCCTCGCGGTTGGTGAGCAGGTCGTCGAGGTCTTTCTGGCCGAGCACGCTCCTGAGGGTAGTCTGGCTGATCTGGCTCGTCGCCTGGACGTAGTTCTCGACCTCGACCACGCTGTTGTTCGGGTCTACGACCCGGAAGTAGATCACCGCGTTCACCCGGGCGGGTACGTTGTCGCGGGTTATGACGTCTTGGGGCGGTACGTCCATCGTAACGGTACGCAAGTCCACCTTGACCATGTTGTCTATAAAGGGCAACAGGATAAAGAGTCCGGGTCCTTTCGGTCCGCCCTGGATGCGACCGAGGCGGAAGATCACACCGCGCTCGTACTCGTTGACGATCTTTATCGCGCTGGCCGCCACGGAGAGTATGAACACCACCAGGATCACGAGGGCGATGAGCCCTCCGAGCCCTGCCGTCTGTAGTAAGACTAATCCGATCAACAGATTCCTCCTTCTTGGTCCTGGCACCCGACAGATTTGAAAGCTTACGCCAACCTATTCTAGTCACCAGGAGCCTTCCGTCAGTGTTGCCGGTCACGACCAGCTTCGAGAAATGTCTTTAGCGCCACCTCCGCAGGAAATCGTACTCTCGCACGCCTTGATTGTACCATCGGCAACTAGCCTGGAATCAGAAAGGAGACCGTTCCCGGTCTCCTTTCCAGTGTCGACGGGTTGTCGAGTTTTGCTACAGCAGTCTTCGCGCCCCGACGTATCCCGGTATGGAGTAGATCGGGGTCCCCTGCACAGGGTAGCCCGCGAAGGACGAGGCGTGAATGGTGGTGCCGTCGCCCATGGCTATCCCGACGTGGGTTATATAGCCACTGCCGTCCTCGCTCCAGCCGACCAGATACAGGCCTTAGGTTCACCGCGTCCGGGGTGTTTGTGGGTTATTCCTCGTGTTGCTCTTTTTTAGTGGATATGCGCCAGCACCTCGGTTATTGAGATGCTGGCGTATAGGGTGACTTACCTGCTAATAAAATCCGATGTGGACGTGATCATAGTGCCCGCCGGTAGCCCCATATCCACCGTAACTTACCCACTGGTATCCGTTCCAAGAACCGGCGATGAGGTTCCCCCAGATAACATAGTCGATGCCATATGCACCACTATTGTTCACAGCAAAACTCGCCACCGCATCACCGAGAGTAGTATCTGCAGGATACAATCCCCACCCTTCCGAGACCAGAACGTCTAGCGCCAGGTCGGGAGAGGGTTGGTGGCCTGTGTATGTCGAGATGGCGCAAGCTGCAAGCTGTCGGCACACTTCATCGGCAAACTCTTGTACGTGCGGTGCAACCGTACCACCTTGTAC
>JALYGE010000134.1 GCA_030777225.1 Actinomycetota bacterium | reverse complement strand
AGAACAACTAACCATAGTGAGGGTTGGGGCCACCACACCCCGGCCCTTTCTCCTTCTTGCTCTTATTCACGAATTGCCTAGAAGGTAGATCCTACGAAGTTTGCTATGATCTTCTTCCCTAACAACTGTACGAACTGACAACGCTCCGAAGGTACGCTACTCCGCCACGCTGGGAGAGGAGCCGGAGATCAAGATGACGCTAGTGTAACAGGTTACGTGCCCGTGCCGTGCTTACGGAACTACGTCCAAGATACCTTCTCGGAAGTTCACTTCACTCCTGGAGGATAACTTCTTCCCCTTCGAGCTTCCGCAGCAAGTTTTCCATCGCACCCCTTTGCAATATTGTTATGCTACATTACTCATTGCGGACCAGCCGGAAGAATACTTCGTCGAAGGACGGGTTGAGGAGCTCTGCGGAGCGTATGTCGGCCCCTTTGAGGGTGTCGAACACCTTCGGCAGGGCTACTTCGGCGTCATCCACGACGAGGCGGGCGCGGCTGACGGGGTCTTCGTTTTCGTTCTCCTCCCGGACTTCTACCACGTGACCGACGTTCTCCAGGGCGACGAGGTGTTCGCCGACGTGTCCGGGGTCTCCGCCGAGGGTCAACTCTATCATCTCGCCCTCGAAGGCCCGGCGGCGCAGTTCCTGCGGCGTTCCCACGGCGATGAGGCGACCGTTGGAGAGGAGGCCGACGCGGTCACAGAGCTCGGCCTCGCCGATGTACTGGGTTGTGACGAAGAGCGTGTGTCCCGCGTCGCGCAAGAGCCTGAACTCGTCCCAAAACTTGCGGCGCAGTATCGGGTCGAGGTTCGCGGTCGGCTCATCCACGAAGAGCAGCCGGGGCTCGTGGACGATGGCGGCGGCGAGCTGTAGCCGGCGCTGCATGCCGCCGGAGATCCTGGCGGCCGTCTTGCGCCGGGTGTCCCATAGCTCCACGAACTCCAGGGTCTCACGCACCCGGCGGCGACGCTTGAAGAAATTGAGGCCGTAGAGACCGGCGATAAAGTTGAGGTTCTGGCGCACGGAGAGTCCCTCGTAGAGGACGAAGCTCTGGGGCATAAAACCAAACGACCGGCGCTGAGAAGTGTCGAAGTCCGAGGGGGAAGTGCCGAGGACTTCTATCTCGCCTTCGGAGGGTGTCAGGTAGCCGGTGAGGAGACGGATCAGGGTGCTCTTACCCGCCCCGGAAGGGCCTATTAGACCGAAGATCTCCCCCTCCTCCACGCTCAGGTCCAGTCCTTTGAGGATTCTGTCGGGGCCGAAATCCTGTACCAGCCGTTTTGCCTCGATAATCGCCATCAGATCTGCTTATGGCGCATCAAGACGCGGGCCACGACGAGGGAGACTACAAAGATCACGGCGAACCCCACGAAGTCCGTCCAGGCGGGCCACTGGCCCCGGATCATTACGTCCTGCAGGCCCTGGATGCCGTAGGTGGCCGGTAACAGGTACGCGAAGCTACGGGCCGGCTGGCCGAGCTGTTCCAACGGGAAGAGGAAACCGGCGAAAAACCCGCTCGCTATAAAGGCGAGCATCGCGATCTGTATGGCCTGGAGCTGGCTGCGCGAGAGCGTCGAGAGCAAGAAGCCGGCCGCGAGCGAAGCCAGGGTGAGCAACATCATCGCCACCGAGAGCTTCAAGAAGCCGCCCAGCACCGGCACGTCGAGCGCGCCCACGAGAACCACGGCCACCGCCAGGTTCACCGCAAACACGAGCGCCGTGTAGGTCAGGAACTTGCCCGCCAGAAGTTCGCCGAGGCTCAAAGGAGAGACCTCGAAGAGCTCATAGGCCCCGGAGAGCCGTTCGCGCACGATGGCCAGCGAGGCGAGGCTGAGCGCGATGTGCTGTATCAGGAGCGCCAGCGTCGCCGGGGTGTAGAAACCCAGGGCGTCAGGCTCGTAGGGGGCCAGGTTCTCCAGGTCCAGCCGGAATGGGTTGGCGAGGACCCTCGGCGAAATATCGAACGGTATGTCAGAGACGGTCTCCTGGAGGGATCCGACCTGCTGTTCGAGCTCGGAGAGCCCGATCTGGTCTTTCACTTCCTGCGGTCCTCCCTCCTGGGCCTCCTCCAACTCCGCGAGTTGCTCCCTGGTGTTGCGGGTCTGCTCCAGCGCACGCTCGACGTCTTCCCCGTCTTCACCCGATTCCACCAACGCCAGCACCTCAAGGGTCTCCTCCAGCTCGGCCAGGGTAGAGTTCAACTCGCCGGTAGCCTCGCGAGCCGCGGGAGTAGCCAGCGTCTCGGCGGCCTCGTTTACCTGTTCGAGCTGTTGGTCCAGGTCTTCGATGGCTCGCCGCGCCGTACCAGCATCCTCCAACTCCCGGGCTATCCCCTCCCGCACGATGGCCTGGTTCAGGTCCAGCACGAGACCGCTGGCCCGGTTGGGCACGGTGGCCCCGTAGATAGGATTTATGCTGCTGTAGTGGACCTCCAGCACCGCCTGGTCCCCGTTTAAAATCCTCTCTGACGGGTCAGAGGGCAGTATGATCACGGCGTCCGTCTCGCCGCTCCTCAGCATACTATCGGCCCTCTCAGCGCTCTGCACGACGCCCTGGAAACGGGTGCGGACGGTGAACCGCCGCTCGAACTCCTGAAAAATTTCCTCTCCCTCGCTGCCGGGCTCGACGACCACCACGGCCCGCGGCTTTGCCTTGTCTACCTGGAAGCTGAGGGCAAAAGCCACCATGATAAGGACCGGACCCGCCAGGAGCAGCAACAAGAGCTGCGGCTGACGCAACAGCATCCAGAACTCCTTGGCGGCTACAGCCCTGACGCGCAACAGAAACCCCATACCGAAATAATACCCTCTCGGGCACTCGTTGCTCCCCGGCGGACTTTTCTACCGGGAGATCAGGTACTGCCCCCCGTTTCGCCGGGCGCGCTCCAGCATCTGTCCGTCTACGGTGGCCCGGGTCGCACCGTATCTTGCTTCCGCCTCCGCCGCGAAAGCCTCGACCACTTCTCTCACCCCTACCTCCACCCCCGCCTGGCGAAGGCTGCCGACGCTGCCGGTACGGAAGGGCAAGTCCATTGCCCGGTAGACCTTCTTCAAGACCTTCGCCAGTTGCTCCTCGCCGTGGACCAGCACGATCCCCCCGGCGCTCGTGGCCCGGCGCGTAATACGTTGCGCTATCCCGACGACCTTCATCCCTTGCTCCCAGCTTCCGACCCGGATGCTATGGTCCCCCGGACAGAACTCGTCCCGCACCTCGCCGACCTCGGCCTCTACACCAATCCGGGAGAAAGCTCCGAGCACCAGGGTCGCGGCCTCGTCGTAGCGCCCTCGAATGGCGCGCCGGATCTCACCGTCGCTTGCGGGCCGGACGATGGAGAAACCGAAGGTCCCCTCGTCGGCGGCGGTTGCGCCTCCGCCCGAGCCCCGAACCATAACCGGATAGCCCTCCTCGTTGGAAGCCCGAACCGCCTCATCAAAGCCGGGACGAAACGTATCCCGGCGGGTCACGCCAACGTGCCGGGCGGAAGTCGTTATATGGATCGTCAGCGGTCGCGTACCGGAGGCGACCTGCTCAAAGACCAGCCGCTGGTAGCCGTAGGCTGTTACAGGGTCACGAAACAGGGCGGGGATCAAGAGCTCCGCCCCAACACCAGACCCGTCTAACCTCCCGTGCACCTTCAGCTTCGCCATGTACCGGAAGAGTCTACAGCGGCCCGCCGAAAAAACATCCTACCGTTCGGCTTCCTGAGGATGATGTTCGAAGTCTCCGGTGCTCTGGATAAGGTCGGCCAGGAAGCGAGGCCAAGGGGCCAACTTGAGAAAGAAGATGGTGGGTTCAACCGGTCGGTGCAACACGGGGTAGGTTTTGGGTGTTGTTCGGACCGGAGGTGCATGAGTGGCGAGGCTGGGTCGTCCCAGAGGGTTGTCGGCGGCGGGCAAGAAGGAGCTGTGGGAG
>JALYGE010000133.1 GCA_030777225.1 Actinomycetota bacterium | reverse complement strand
GCACCGATCCTGCTAGCGTTCGACGTACCCCTGATCGCAGCCCACTTCTTCGTGTTCTACTTCGGCATCGTGGCGGACATTACCCCACCGGTGTGCTTAGCCGCCTATGCGGGAGCAGGCATAGCCGGGTCCAACCCGATGCGCACGGGCGTAACCGCCGTCAAGCTGGCAATTGCCGCCTTCATTATCCCGTACGTCTTCGTGACAAACCCGGTGCTCTTGCTGGAAGGAGCGACGGCACTCACGCTGGTTCCGGCCGTAATCACGGCGCTGCTCGGCATGGCGGCTATCAGCGCAGGCATCATGGCCTATCTGATAGGGCCTACGAGCATAATCGAGCGGGTGTTGCTAATCGCCGGGGGAGTAATGCTAGTCTACCCAAACCTCCTGATCTCGCTCGCGGGTCTCGGCATAGTGGCGGCCATCGTGATCTTCCAGTACCTGAGCGGCAAAGCGGGGAAAGCGGAGACCGAAAGCTCAGCCGAAAAGAGTACCGCCTAGGAACCGCGGTTGACAGTGGTTATGGGCCACGCAAAGATTACCGGTCCGCGGCAATGCGAACAGACAGAGAACCCGGACGTTGAGCCTCATAGAGTTTCGGAACGTAGACAAGTTCTTCGGGGGCTTCCAGGTCCTCCAGGACATAGACTTTGCCGTGGACGAGGGTGAGGTGGTGGTCGTCATCGGTCCTTCAGGATCGGGCAAGAGCACCCTGCTCCGGTGTATCAACGCGCTGGAGGAGATCTCCTCCGGTACGCTCATCGTGGATGGGATAGAGGTCCACGATAAAAAGACGAAGCTCAACGCGCTGCGGACGGAGATCGGCTTTGTCTTCCAGCAGTTTATAACTACTAGAGAGTTAGATACAAAGCCTTACAAGCGATCCTAGAGCCTCTAAAATTCTGTTTTTACCTGCAAATAAGCCGGAAATGATCAAGTGTAGAGTTTACTGAAATATGGGCTTGTGGGGATGGGGAAGTAGATTAAGCAATAGAAAAGTTAACCAACTAGAAGGCCATATCCCTAGTGAAGGTTCAATTTCTCCAGATTCTTATGCTCGTTACCGATCTCTTCGTAAAGATCTTTTAGGTACTTTCTGGCTGCGTTGTCCACATCGTTTATCCGGTAAAGAGGCGCGAGGGCTGCTTGCTGAATCCGCGATCGGAAGACGCGAAACAATTTGCAACAAAAGACGTATATATTCGTAGACTCTGTATAAAGAGATGCCTTCGAATCGCACACGAGCCTTGACCCTCGGTGCGGGAGAGGAGAAGCTTTGAGAATCAACATAGCGATCGTACTTGGTCTACCGCTGCTCTTGGTCCTTTTTGCTATCGGAGGCACCGGAAATGCGGAGGCGAGTAGAGATAGCGAGGAAGATCAAGTCAAGCTGGAAATAAAGGGTAGCTCTGGAACCGAATTCTCTGGCTCCTGTACCATTGGGAATGGAGAGCCAGAGGAGATCAGCGGTCGGGTTCCCCAAAGCTTCTCCTATGAGCTTAACGGAAATCCCCTCAAGTGTGAGATCGCTTCGGAGGGCGAGATCGAGGCCAACCTCACCCACGGCAACACCCGCTCCGTGCAGCGGATCAGCGGAGGCACCTTGACCCTCACCTACGAAAACGGAAGCATCTCCTCCTCTACCTCTTCGTCTTCGACCTCTTCACAGGTTACCTCTTCGGATGAAACCGATGAGGCTAGTGGCACAATCAACGGGGCTGGCCCCGTCACGAGCGAGTCGAGGGGCGTGAGCGGATTCGATGAGGTAGAGCTTAGGGGAGTTGGCAACCTCTCAATTCGGCAGACAGAGAGCGAGTCGTTGACCGTGGAGGCTGAAGAAGATATCCTCCCGAAGATCAGAACGGAGGTCGAGAACGATCGCTTGATTATCGGCCCCAAGCCCAACACCAGCATCCAGACAACCGAGCCTATCAACTATGCACTAACCGTCAAGGACCTCCATGCCCTGAAGGTGTCGGGATCGGGCGATGTCGAGGCGGAGGACATCGCCACAGATAAGCTAGGGATCAACATCAGCGGGTCAGGAGCCGTAGAGGCAAGCGGCAGGGTCGATAGCCAGGAGGTAGACATCTCTGGTTCCGGGGTCTATCGGGCGGAGAACCTGGAAAGTAAAGAGGCGAAGATAGACGTTGAGGGAGCAGGATCAGCTCTCATGAACGTGAGCGAGGCGTTGGACGCGAAAGTTAGCAGTGCCGGGTCGGTGGAATACATTGGAAATCCTACGGTGGAGAAAGACGTGAGCGGGGCCGGAAGGGTGAGCGAGCATTAGCGGGGAAGCGAGTAGGTTTTACAGAAGTTCGTGCTCCGAGCGATGGCCTATAGACTCCTAGAAGCTGAGTATCTTATGGCCGAAATCCTGGCCTCTGTCGCTGGGTGATGTACAAACCAAGGTAGATCAGCGCAACACCAACCACTGCAAGGATCAGCCACAACGGTGTGTTTATCAGGTTCTCGATTAGGTTCCTCAGAACATTCGTTGAATCAAGAGATGATCCCGCCTCCTCAGCAGCGGGTGCTCCTTCTGGCCGGAGTATTTCGGGCAGTTGTTCGGTTAGCGCAGACACTTGTCGTTGGACCATCGCGGACAACAGTTGCCTGTACACTTCTATACTTGCCCCCACGAGTCCCAGCGTTAAGAGTGATATCCCGATGGTGGTGATTAAGATTCCGATCAGCACAAAACCTCCTTCACATGATTGCACCCAAGTCACTTCGAAGACCTGCGATAGTCTATTCCGCTTCCACAACCTACGCCTACTCATACGGAATCCGGTTGAAGAGTATCTGAATGTCATGCCGACTGGGGCCACCAGTGGTAGTTGGTGAGGTTCCTGATGGTCTCGGCTTGATCGAGTAGCTCAACGCAACGCTCCACCAGCGCATCTTCGATCTCGGAGATCTCCTCAAAGTGCCGGTTGGCTATGGCCGCGTTGGTCAGAGGCCACAGCCTCTCCGCCGGTTGTAGCTCTGGAGAGCCTGTGGGAAGGAATTCGAGGTGTATACCTTCGGGAACCGCCACCTCCCCGGAGGTGTGCCAGCCGGCCTGATCGAGGACCAAGAGAATGCGTTTGTTTTCTCCAGCTCCTACCTCCCTGGCGAACTCCTTGAGCGCCATTGAGAACAACTCCTTGTTTACCGTGGGCAAGATCAGCCAGTAGACCTCTCCAGTTGTGGGCCGCACGAAGCCGTAGAGGTAGGTCCACTCATATCCCCGTTTGACCCTGGCTATGGGTCTCTGACCTACCGGCGCCCATACCCTACGCATCCACCGGCTTGAGGCCCAACCTGGCCTCGTCCTCGGCCCAGAGCTCGACCTCCTTAGCCTTAGGATGGGCCTTCTTGATAGCCTTTACCCACTCCGGGAGAGTTTCCTGAAAGCCTCCTGCTCGGAGGCGTCGGCGGAGGGATTTTGGGGCCTTGGAACCTGGGGGCCGTATCTCACTTTCCTCAGATACTCAAAGCCCCGCTGAACGTGCACCTGCTCCAAACCGTTTCTCTGTGCTATCCAACACGCCACCTTCGGCCCGTTCCACATCCCTCCCTCTGGAGGAGGCCCTTGCAGAGCCTCTAGCAACTCCGCTTCTCCGGCCTCGTCGAGCAGAGCCCTCTCTTTGGCGCCAGGATTGCCGTGCCGGCGGTCGCCAAGACCCTCTACGCCCCGCTCGTTGTAGCGGCGGGCTAGCCGCACCCAGCCAGGCTGTAGCCGGTGACCTCGCACACCTCCCCGGTGGTCTTGCCCTCGCTAAGCAACCATACGATCTGATAGTGAGAACGTTCTACGGGATCTTTGGCCTTCCTGTAGCGGTGCTCCAACTCTTGTGTGCTCGCACGAGGCGACAACTCTAGTCTCTTTGGCGTCTGCATAGTCTACAACCGGATTCCGTATCAGAGGGTGTCCAAGAAGGGGTCAGTAACGTTATGATGCGGCTCGGAGCTTCGAAGATCTTTTTCTACCTCTGCAAACAGGCAGGGAATAATCGAGCATGGAGTTTACTGAAACCTGGGCCGTGGGAGCGAAGCAGCAGATGAAGCAATAGAAGAGTTAAGCCTGCTAGAGGGTTAATTGTCCCTATGCGGAACGAACCAGCTTACCCGCCTCATCCACCAGAGAGACCATGTCCGTAAGCTGGATGTCATCTACCGTCCTCTGTTTACCTAAGGAGCTAATAGTCACCTTCGGCTCACAGTAGGGATATAGCTCGATCCAGTGGCGGATGCAGATCTGGTGTGAACCCATATTTCCGGACACTCACGTAAGTCAACTTCGCACCTTCAGGGCATGTATGGCCTCGAATTCTACCGGTGGTAGATACCCGAGACCCGAGTGCAATCTCTTCTCGTTGTAGACCTCCTCTATGAACTTGCCTATGTTCTCGTGAGCTTCCTCAAAGTCGCGGTAGTCCTTTATGTAGACCTCCTCCAGCTTCAGTGTCCGGAAGAAGCTCTCGGCTTTGGCGTTCTCGTAGGGGTTGCCCACCGAAGCCATGCCGATGCACGCTCCTGCTTGCTCAAGCCGGAGTACGTACTCGCTGGAGCCATACTGCACGCCCTGGTCGCTGTGGTGGATCAGGCCCACCTCAGGACGGCGACAGGCCAGCGCCATCTCAAG
The DNA here is from genome assembly GCA_030777225.1 of Actinomycetota bacterium. Lineage (GTDB taxonomy): Bacteria > Actinomycetota > Rubrobacteria > Rubrobacterales > Rubrobacteraceae > SIRX01. Next base: position 14,280 of record JALYGE010000133.1, on the reverse strand, counting down.
AGCTGAAAGCGTTAGGTTGGTGTCTATGAACCGCGAGAGGTGCCAGCCTACACACCTGCGGGAGCAGGCGTCCAGTATGGCCGCCAGGTAGCAGAAGGTGGTAGGTAACCTGATGTATGTGATGTCGCTGATCCAAACCTGATCGAGCCCATCTATCTCGATGTGATTGATCCCTCACCGGGACCTCTTTTTTCCTCTTGCTCATCCGTTTCTCCTGTGTCTTTAGCTGTCACTAAGCTGTCAACACGAGCAAAACGGTGGAAAAGGACTGCTAAAACCCTTTACTTATCGTGATCTGTCTGCCCCTGATTTACCTGACCAACGTCCTCGAACGGAGACTCAACCGCAAGACGGCGTAGCCTACTGTTTGGGCTGCTCTCCAACCTGTTCGGTTTCTTCGGCTTCTTGCATCTCTACCGCGGGAGTACCCAGGGCGCCGCCCTGGCTTTGGATGAACCGGCGCTCGGAGGTGTAGGACTGGACCATCATCGCGAGTTCCAGCTTGTCGTGTTCGGCGGGGAGACTGCCTTCCTCTTCTTGTTTGGCGAGCGCCGCGCCGTCTACTCCCAGGGAGCTCTCCAACTCTCTTATTCTGCGGCGCATCTTTAGCCTGCCGCCGGGGGTCAACCGCAGGTAGGTCTGGCCCCCAGGTCCCTCCGCCGGATAAACCCAGGCGCTCTTCAACCAGGACTGCAGGATATCGGTCCGGATCTCCTCCTTGTTCCTAAGCTCCATCTCGTCTCACATCCTTTTCGTTTTCCGCTGTATCATGCCATTATATGTATACATATAATGTATGCGCGTCCTCCGAAACTTCGGGAAGGTTTCCGCGTACAAGAAGATACCATGAACGCCGCCCCGAATAGCCCAACCGCACTTACCTGGAGAGCTCTGCGGGAGAACCTGGACGGGTCTTTTACCGTCCGGGCCCGCGGCCTCCTCTCGAACGTTTTCGTGTTCCAGAGAGAGGGCGTGGAGGCCGGCAGGTTGCGGCTGGACGGCCTGCGGGGTGCGGAGTTTGCCGCCGGTACGCTGGCCGCCACCATCGAGAGGGTCGGTAACAGTGGGTACCGGATGTTCTCCGGCGGAGAGCAGATACTGACGGCCACCCCACGAACCTCATCTCTGGAGACGCTGGAGATAGCGGGCAGCGGCAGCGCATACACGGCCCGCGTCAAGTTCTTCCGCAATGAAGCCAGGATCTTCTCTTTAGCGGGCGTGGAGACGGCGCAGCTCAAAGGCGGCATGATGGGCCGGAGGTATGAAATTATGGTAGACGAAGCCGACACCAACGCCTTACCGACCGCGATCCTGCTCCTCTACCACACGGCCGCGTTCCGACGACGGATCTACACGACTCGGGCGGCCGTCGGAGCAGTAGGGGTGAAAGGGGTTAGACTATACGACACGAAACCCGGCAGAGAAGAGGACAGATGATGGAGCAGGATCCTAACTACGGCAGACCTCAAGAGCCCGGAGACGAGATGGAGACCACGGCCCGGGAACCGGAACGCTCTGTGCCGACGACTTCGGACACGCCAGGGGGAGAGTTGAGCACCCAGGACGAGCGGACCTGGTCCCTCCTCTCCCACGTCAGCGTCGTCGCGTGGCCGTTGACAGGTTTTCTGCCCGTGGCACCCCTTATCGTCTGGCTCCTCTACAAAGACCGGTCGCCCAGGATCGGCTTCCACGCCTTGCAATCGCTGTGGTACCAGGTTGCCTGGCTCGTGCTCGGCACCGTCGGAGGGTTCCTGGCTACGATGTTTACGCTCTTGACGCTAGGGCTCGGGATCTTCGTGGTGATCCCACTGGCGGCGGTACTCGGCCTGGTTCCCTTCATCCACCAACTCTACGCCGCCTACAAGGTTAGTCAGGGCATAGACTACCGTTACCCGTTTATAGCGGACAGGATAGACGGCGGGGGCCGGCGAACTCTTTAGAACCGCGACCTAGAGCCGGGGCTCTGCTTTAGCTCCTTCGGCGTGGCGTAGATGGTTACGGTAGAGCCCTCCGGAGCGTAGGAACCCATCGCGGGGTCTGTGGCCCACGTTACGCCGCGGTTGGTGTAGCCGGTCTGGTAATCGTAGACGACCTTCACCTTGAACCCACTATCGGTCAGGGTCTGCTTTGCCCAATAGTCGAAGTACGCGTCCACGTTGGGAACCGGGACGAGACTGGCATCCGCGCTCCCCGCCTGCTCTCCTGCGGGTGCCGCCGGGGATTTCACGAAGTTACCCTCTACCTGCCGCGTCCGATCCAAAAGACCCTGCGCGTCCTTTCCCGACGGCGGCTCCATATAACCGAGGCTGGCCGCTCCGAACCAGATCCCGGCGACCGTGACTATCAGGGCGAACATCAGGGCTACGAGCGAACCCACGCGGTTCCGGCGGCGTATTGCGCGCCTCGGTATTCCCAGCGTCTGGGGAACTATTTCCTCCCGGCGTCCGCCCTCCAGGTCTTCGAGCATGGCCCGCGCCGAAGGGTAGCGGTCGGCGGGGTCTTTGGCGAGGGCCCGCAGGATCATCGCCTCCATGTGCAGCGAGATCTCTTTGTTTAACTTCCGGGGCGGCGTGGGTTCCTCGCGGAGCTGCTGCCGCACCAGGCTCTTTAGGTCGCCGGAGAAGGGCGGACTCCCGACGAGGCAATGGTACAAAAGAATGCCTACGGAGTAGATGTCGCTCCTGGGGGTGGCGAGGCCACCCTGGAGTTGTTCCGGCGACATGTAACGGGCGCTGCCCACGATCTCACCGGGCTCCTCAGCGTCCTCCTCTTCGAGGATGCGGGCTATGCCGAAATCCGCAACTTTCACTGTGCCATCAGAGGTCATCAGCACGTTCGAAGGTTTTACGTCCCGGTGGATGATGCCCCGCCGGTGGGCGTAGGAGAGGGCTTCGAGAAGCTGTGCAGCCACCTTCCGCGAGGAGGATTCGTCCAGACGGCCCTCCGGCTGCCGGGAGAGCAAGGCCCCGAGATCCTCGCCGCCGACGTACTCGGCCACGATAAACGGCACGTCGTCATCCTGACAGATGTCGTAGATCTTGACGATGTTCTCGTGGTCCATGGAAGCCATCGCCCGGGCTTCCTGCTTGAACCGTTTCTGGAAATAGGAGGCTTCGGCGTAGTAACGGTGAAGAATCTTCAGGGCCACTTTACGCCCGAGCACAGCGTCTTCTGCCCGGTAGACGACGGCCATACCACCTTTGCCCAGGGTGTCGTCTATTCTGTAACGGCCACCGAGGACCCTCCCGACCGCGGTGTTCTGCGTTTTGCCACCTCCGAGCGCGAACTTCCTGAACAGCAATTATATATCTCCCGCCACGAACAAGATACAAAAGCACCGGAGAGACCACAAGCTCCCCAACATGCTGCAGGATACCATTTTCGACCCCTACATTTTGGGCTCCTTCTGAGGTCCGCGAGGAACGAAAATAGTCCATAATGCCTCTGTCTCGGCCAGAGTCGCCGAAGAAAGGAGACCATGAAGGTAAGCTACGAGGAGTATCTGCGCTATGAGGGGCTGACAGATGTCCTGCACGGTTTTGCGAAAGAGTATTCGAAGCTCTGCAACGTGTACTCTATCGGCAAGAGCTACGAGGGACGGGAGATCTGGCTGGCCGAGATCACTGCCCAGAACACGGGGCCTGCCGACGAGAAACCAGCCTTCTGGGTGGACGGTAACACCCATGCCGGAGAAGTTACCGGTTCGATGGCGGCGCTGTACCTGATCGAGACGCTCCTCACCGGCTACGGTGAAGATGAACAGATCGCCCACCTCCTCGACGAGCAAACCTTCTACATCCTCCCCCGCCTCTCCCCCGACGGCGCCGAGCGCTACCTCACCACCCCCTACAACCTGCGAGCCACCCTGAGACCCTGGCCCGAGCCGGAGGAACAGCCCGGCCTCCACCCCGAAGACATAAATGGTGACGGCCACATCGTCCAGATGCGTGCCGAAGACCCGAACGGTGAGTGGCGCGCCTCAGCGAAGGACGCCCGGCTCATGGTCCCTCGCGCCCCGGACGAGGCCGCGCCGGACGGAACCTGCTACCGGCTCTACCGGGAGGGTATCTTCAAAGACTACGACGGCTTTCGGCGCGAGATCGCCCGCCCCCTCTACAGCCTGGACATGAACAGACAATACCCCTACGAATGGCGGGAGGAAGCCGACGAGAAGGGAGCTGGTCCGTACCCGTTATCTGAACCGGAGGCCCGCGCCCAGGTAGACTTTCTGCTCGCGCACAAGAATATCTACAGCGTCCACACCTACCATACGTTCTGCGGCGCCATCTTGCGCCCCTACTCGAACAAACCCGACTCGGAGCTGCCGGAGCATGACCTCGCCGTCTACAAGGCAATCGGGGACCGGGGCACGGAGCTGACCGGCTACCCGAACATCTCCGTTTTTCACGACTTCACCTACGAGCCGGGGAAGTACATAACCGGCGCCTTCGACGACTGGGCTTACTCGTACTACGGCGTTTTCGCCTTCACCATCGAGTTCTGGTCCGCCGCAAAGAGCGCCGGCGTGGAGGTGAAGGACTTTATCGAGTTCTTCCGCGACCCGCCGGAGGAGGCGCAACTCAAAATGCTCGTCTGGAACGACGAGGAGTTGGGCGGCAAGGGTTTCGTAGAGTGGACACCGTTCGAGCACCCACAGCTCGGACGGGTGGAGATCGGGGGCTGGAAGTCCAAGTTTACGGTCCAGAACCCGCCGCCGCACCTGCTGGAGACCGAGTGCGAGAAGCTCTGCCGCTTCGCCCTCGCCCACGCCCGAACCGGGCCGCGCCTGGAGGCAAACCTGAAGACCGAGGAGCTATCGTCGGGGATGCGGCGTCTGGAGCTCATCGTCGAGAATGTGGGGTTCCTGCCGACTAACGTCACCAAAGTCGCCGCCGACAAAAAGCTGGTCAAGCCCGTGACGGTGACGCTGGATCTCCCGGAGGGCACAGAGTTCGTCTCCGGCAAGCGTGAGACAGAGCTAGGACATCTCGCCGGTCGTTCGGCGCTTCTGGGCAACCGGTGGAAAGACCCGACCTTCTTCACCGGCCTCCCCTCCGACTACGCCCGCCGCGCGGAGTGGGTCGTGCGCGTCGAAGGGCCCGTCGAGGTGGAAGTCAGGAGCGAGAAAGCCGGGACCCTGCGCCTCGGTACCGGAGAGCCGGAAGCTAGTTGAGGGCCGTGATGCGGGCGGCGGTCCACGCCTCCGTATCGGACGTGATGTAGTCGCCCCGCCACGAGACACCCTTTAGCCGGTCAAAGAGCCTGGCCGCCTCGCGCGGGTCATCGAGCCCTATCTCGACGCCGAGGGCTTCAATCTCGTCGCGCGTGATCTGGGCCGGCACGTCGTCCAGCCGCCGCTTGAGCGCCTCGCGCATCTTGCCCTGGTACTGGCGGTCGGGGGTCCGCCGACGGGTACGTCCCTTGTTAATGATGGTTCACCTCCTTACACGTGTTCTCTACTCTAGTTTGCAACCTTTCCGGGATAAAAAATGTCGTAACGAACACGTTAGGAAACCCGCTCTAAAATCTCCAGCACAGCCTCTACGGGACGCTCGCCCTGGTAAGAGCCGGCTATATTCGAATCTCTATCTATGATTACAATGGCGGCGGCCCGGTTGGTTCGCCGAACGCCGTAGGCGCGGCTCACCCGCCCACTCCAGTCGGGCAGGATGACGATGTAATCTGCGGCATCCGTATCCGACGGCAGCTTGGAGGCGGCCTGTTCGTAAGCCTGGCCGAGGACTAACCCGACCGTCATCCAGTAGACCGCCGGCACGATGGAGAGGTCTATGACGCTCGCCACGAGGACTTCGTCGTGGTCCGGGTAGCGTTCGCGGATGGCGCGGTTGATCTCCCGCGCCGTCGGAGCCGTGCCCTGGAGGTGGAAGATCAGGACTACGGGCCGCCCGTCGTTGCCCCGCAGGGTGACCCGTCGCCCGGAACCCGCGGCGAGCAGGCTAAAGTCCGGCGCCTGGTCTTCGTTCTCTGACCGCTGCTCCACCATCTACCCCTGTCAGACCTTCTCAGACCTTCTTTTTGACTCTCAGCCGGTTCCGGGCACTTTCGAGCACCGAGTATCCAACGGGCACGACCAGGAGCGTCAGGAAGGTCGAGGTAGCGAGTCCTCCTATAACCGGGATGGCGAGGCTGCTGGAGATCAGGGTGCTCCCGCCACCGATACCCAAAGCCAGGGGCGTCAGCGCCCCGATGGTCACCAGGGCCGTCATCAGGATCGGGCGCAGGCGGGCGCGGCCAGCCTCGACGATGGCGTCGTCGAGGGTCTCGGGCTCGTCTTCGGCGTTTATGACGAAGTCGATCAGCAGAATAGCGTTTGCCACCACGATCCCGATGAGGAGCAGCACCCCGAGCAGCGCCGGCACGCTCAAGGCGGTTCCCGCCAGTAACAACGCCCCGAACGCGCCGACGGTCGTGAGCGGTATCGCCAGGAGTATGACCAAGGGCGTAAGCAGCGAGCGGAAGAATACCACCAGGATCAGGTACACCAGCGCGATAGCCACCACGATGGAGAGCAGCAGGTTCCTGAAGCTCTCGGCGATGTCCTCGGACTCGCCCCCTACGCTGGCCTCCACGGCGCCCGGCAGGTCCAGGTCGCCCAGCGTGGAGTCTACCTGGTTAGAGACGGTGTTGGAGTCCGGGGAGGTTATGGTGCCAGTCACGGTCACGGCCCGGTCCCCGTCCACCCGGCTTATAGCAGCCGGGGCGTCCACTTCCCGGACCTCGGCGATGTCCCCGAGGGCCGTACCGGGCCCGACCGGCAAGCCTCGTACCTGTTCCAGCGTATCCACCGAACCCTGCGGCAAGCCCACAGAGACGGCGTATCGCCGAGCGTAAGTTCGCTGCCGTCACCGAGCAATACGCCCAGGGTCTGCGAGACGCTGCCCGGAGAGAGACCGGCCGCGGCGGCCTGCTCGTCGTTGAGCTCCGCATTTACTTCGGGGGCGCCGCCGGAGATGTCGCTCTGGACGCTGGTCAGGTCGTCGTTGTCGGAGAGCTCGTTGACGATCATCTCTGAGGCGTTTCGCAGCTCCTCCTCGGAACCGTTTGTGACCGTGACCTCCAGCCCGCCGGCCGGAGGACCCTGGTCCTGCACCTCCACCTGGAAGTCGCTCCGACCGTAGAGATCACGCCCCTCCTCTTCAAGGCGGTCCAGGGCATGGTCCACGCTGGCGTCTTCCTTGACCGTTATGAAAGCTTGCGCCGTGTTATCGGAGCGGTTCCCGCTGGGGTCGAAGTTATCCTCTCCCCCGGCAGAGAGCTGGTAGTCTTCGACGCCGGGATCGTCCAGCATGAAATCTTCGAAAGGCCGCAGCTCTTCGCTGGTATCCTCCAGCACCGTTCCGGCGGGGAACGTCACGTCGGCGACGAGGAGCCGGGCCTCGCTCGGTGGGAAGAAGCTGACCGCGAGGAACGGGATGGCGGCCAACCCGCCGACGAACACGAGGAGCGCCAGCACGAGAACCACCGCCCGGTTCCGCAGGCTCCAGCGCAGGGCGGGGGTGTAGATGCCGACCAGCCATCCTTCATTCTGGCCGGGGTCTCGCTTCTCCTGGCGACCCGGGCTGGTCTCTTCGCCCGGTTCACGCCGCGCCGGGAGGAATAGGAACACGACGAGCCCAACGGCCAGCACGGTCCCCAGTATCGGGGCGATCACGAGCAGGGCCGTGGAGCCCAACGGGGTTTCGGGGTCCACAGCGTTCGCCAGCACGGCGACGGCGGCGGCAGCGACGCTCGCCAGCGCGAGCGCGGCGACGCCGAGGAGCACCCGGAGCACCCACCGATGGCCTCCGCCGCCCGAAGACTTGTGGGACGTTCTATACCTCGGAGCCTTATCCTGCTTCGTCCCGCGTTTGACGAACACGCTGACCAGGACCGGGATGATGGTTACGGCCACGATCAGGGACGCCGCCAGGGCGAAGGCAACCGTCAGGGAGAGCGGCAGGAAGAACTCACTGACGATGCCGCCGACGAGCCCGAGCGGCAGAAAGACCGCGATGGTCGATAGGGTGGAGGAGGTGATCGCGCTGGCAACCTCCGTGGTCCCCTTGAGCGCGGCCTCTTCGGGCTCGTAGCCCTCCTGGACGTAGCGGTAGGAGTTCTCCAGAACGACGATGGCGTCGTCCACGACGCGGCCGACAGCGATGGTGAGTCCGGCCAGGGTGATGATGTTCAGGGTCAGGTTGTCGCCCCAGGAGAAGAGCAGGGCGGCGAGCACCGAGGTCGGCAGCGAGACCGCCGTAACCAGCGTGGCGCGGATACTTCCCAGGAACAGTAGAATAATCAGGACGGCCACCACGGCCCCAATCAGGGCTTTTTCGACGAGCCCGTTTACCGATTCCTCGACGTCCTCTGCGGAGTCGAAGATTATGTTTACCTGCTCGTCCCCGATCTCATCCCGCACCTCGCCCAGCGCCTCCCTCACGCCCTCCGAGACCTCCACGGTGTTCGCGTCGCCGTCTTTGGTGACGTTCAGCCCGAGGCTCGGCTCCCCGTAGGTCCGGGAGATGCCGGAGATGTTGGACTCCCCCCTCTCTACCTCGGCGACGCCCTGGAGCAACACCGGCTCGGACGGCGTGCCCGCAGGCGGCGCGCCCGCGGGTAGCACACCGCCGGACGACTCACCAGACTCGCCGGTTGGCGGGCCACCCGTCGCAGCGCCCACTGTGGCGCCCGCGCCTCCGAGTGGCAGTTGTTTCAAGGCTTCCACGTCGTTGATCTGGCTCTCCGCGCGGACGGGCGTAGATAGCCCGTCTATCCGCACATCCCCGACGGGCGCGTTGACATTGGCCCCGCTTATGGCGCCGACCACGGCGTCGGCGAGTAGTCCGTTCTCCTGGAGCCGCTCCGTGTCGAGGTTTACCTGTATCTCCTGCTCTGCGCCCCCGACGAGGTCCACGCTCGCGGTTCCCTCGACCTCTTCGAGAAGAGGAATGACATCGTCCTGGGCATACTCCGTCAGGTCGGCGAGGTCACCGTTCTCCGTCGAAAGGGAGATGTTCATGATCGGGAACGACGAGGCGGACTGGCGGTTTATCTCCGGCTCCGCCGCCTGCGAGGGCAATGAGACACCATCGAGGGCGCGCCGGATCTCATCCTCCGCCTCGTCTATGTCCGTATCCAAATTAAACTCTATGAGCACTATGGAGAAACCCTGGGAAGAGGTAGACTGGGTAGACTCGATGCCGCTAATATTCCCTATCGCCGACTCTATCGGCTGCGTGACCTGCTCGTCTACAAGGTCCGGTCCGGCCCCCGGCACCGGCGTCGCGATACCCACAGCGGGGAACTCTATGTCGGGGAGCAGCTCCTGGTTAAGCTGGGTCGTGGCGTAAGCGCCACTGGCTATGAGAAGCACGGTCGCGAGGATCACGACGGATTTGTTCTTCAGACACCACGCGACGATGCTCCTCACTCGATGTCCTCTCTTTGTCGTGGTGTCGGTACGGAGCCGAGTTCCTGGACGAGCAACTTCAGACCTTTTAGAAACGCCTCGGCCTCTTCCACCGTCATACGTTCGACGACCCTGCTAAGTTGCAGGCGGCTTCGGCTGACTATACGGCGAGCTATCTCCTGCATGCCCGGAACGTAGTCCACCAGCACGACCCTCCGGTCCTTCGTGTCGTGGCGGCGCTCGACCATCCCGATTTCTACCAGCCGGTCCACGAGTTGCGTAACCGCCGGGGAAGAAACCCCCACCACCTCGGCCAACTGCCGGACGGAATGAGGCCCGTCTGCGAGCGCGATCATGATCTGTATGTGCCCCGGCGAAACGTGGACGTCGGTCGGAATCCCCTGGCGCTCGATCTCATCCAGCTCCACCGCGTCCGAGCGGTCGATCAAACGCCCTATCACCGGCAACAGCAGCAAAACCTCCTCCACTATCTGTTCTTTGCCGCCATGCTCCAATGCTACACTTTCGTTTAAGACGCTTATATAAGCAGCTTACGCATTCTACAAGCCCGAGGCTGTGCAGTTGTAAGCAGGTTCACGCTGGGGTTGATCTTCTGGAAAATGTTAAAGTTTCCGGCGTCGAGAAGGAGGTTTAGTTTGTGAGATCAAAAGCCGTGCTGGCGGCGGGCGGGGCTATAGGGGGGCTTGCGGCATTGAACAAGGGGCTCGAGCGCCGTGGAGGAGCGCTGGCAAACACTCTGGGGGGTGAGACCCGCTACTACCGCTGGAACGGTTACGACCTTGCGTATACCGTGGCCGGTGAGGGCGAGCCGCTCTTGCTGATCCACGGCATTTACGCCGGAGCCTCGTCCTTCGAGTTCCGTAAGAACTTCGACGCGCTTTCGCGAAACTTCCGCGTGTACGCTCTAGAGCTTTTGGGATGTGGGCTTTCGGAGCGACCCCGGCGGCGTTACGGGCCGGAGGACGTAACCGCGCAGATAGAGGACTTCGCGCGGGAGGAGATTGGGACCCCGGCTCACCTCGTTGCCAACTCTCTCTCTGCCGCACTTTCTATGCCCGCGGCGGTCCGCAGACCCCGGCTCTTCAAAAAGCTCGTCTATATCTGCCCGACCGGATACGGGACGCTGGGGAGACAGTCCGGCCTTTTAGGCGATGTCATCTATACGCTCTTCCTTACACCCGTGATCGGGAATTCGCTCTATCATTCCATTGTCTCCCGGCGCGGCATTCGCTTCTATCTGGGGCGTATGTCCTACCATGATCCTGCTTTTGTCACGCGAGACCTGGTCGAGAGCTATTACAGGATCAGCCACCAACCAGGGGCCAAGTATTTACCGGCGGAGTTTGCCTCCGGGAAGTTGAACCAGGGCGTCGCCAACTATTGGCCGCGGGTCCCACACAAGACGCTCATCTGCTGGGGCCAGGAGGCCAAGACCTCGCCAGCCTACGAAGCCGAAGACTTCGTCCGGCGTAACCCGCGCTCCGAACCCCGATTTTTCAAGAACGCCGCGCTACTTCCCCACGATGAGCGGGCGGAGACTTTCAACGAACAAGTAAGGAAGTTCCTGGAAAAGTAAAGGAGACGCCTCCCTCGGGAGCGTCTCCTGACTGTGCTCCAGCTTTTTCGGCCGTTACGGAACGTTGGTCTGGCTTACGCCCGCCTCCAGTTATAGTGGTCGGTTTACCCACACGCTCGCACGCATAAATACAGGGGCCGCAAACCCGGCCCCTGTCGAAAACTTACGAAACTGCTGCCTGTCTAAGCGGCTGCGTTGCCCCTGTCCACGTCGGTCCTCAACATCCTTTCCGCCTCGCGCTGGAGCTGGCGGACCCGCTCGCGGGAGATGCCCAGTTCTTCGCTGAGTTCGGCGAGGGTGGCCTTGTCGCGGTCGTCGAGGCCGTAGCGACGGATCAGGACGTACCGGGCACGCTCCGGGAGCCGTTCGACGGCCTCTTCGAGCCAGCCACTCTCCATCTCGCGGGCGACGGTCTCGGCTACGCCGGACTCTCTTTCGTCCTCGATAAAGTACCCGAGATCCGAGGCGTCTTCTCCCGAGCCGGCGGGCTGGTCGAGGCTCGTGGCGTCCGGCAGGGCGCTCTTTACGTCGCGCACCTGTTCAACGTCCCATTCGAGCTTCCGGGCAACCTCTTCATCGGTGGGCTCACGCTCCAGTGCGGCCGAAAGCTCGTTGTAGGTACGGGCCATCTTGCGGATCTTCTCCCCCATATGAACCGGCACCCGGATGGTACGACCCTTGTCCGCGACTGAGCGCTGGACGGCCTGCCGGATCCACCACGTCGCATATGTCGAGAACCTGTACCCCCGGTCGGGGTCGAACTTGTCTATGGCCTTCATCAGGCCGATGTTTCCCTCCTGGATGAGGTCCTCGAACGGCAGCCCCATGTTCCGGTATTTCTTGGCGACCGAGACGACGAGGCGCAGGTTTTTTTCCACCAGCCGCTGCCGGGCGCGCACATCACCGGCTTTCGCCCGCCGGGAGAGGTCGATCTCCTCCTCATGCGTGAGCAACTTGCCTTTATCAATCCGCGCGAAGTAGCCGGGGATCAGATCCGGCGTCTCATCAACAAAACTTCTGGTGTTTGTTACCTGAGTCTGCATGTCCTCCATTTCTATCCTTATGATTTACTTAGAATAATAACAGTTCTTGATCTTAATGTCAAGTCTGTAAGGCGCTCCGGCCAGTCACCTACTTCGAGATTACTGGTCGGTAGAAGTCGACAGGTTCCCTCAACCGCTCCGCTTGAGCTTGCCGGTGCGTTTGGCGTAGCGTTCGCCGGCCCGGAAGATGAGGAGGCCGAGTGGCACGAAGACCAGGCCCATGACGAGCAGCGGCGCTATGCTGGTCCAGAGTTGCGCCAGGCCCGCGCCGTCGAGCAGGGCGTCCCGGGCACCGTTGAGGGCGTAGGTCACCGGCGAGACGGTGGCTATCGCTTTCATCCAATCGGGCAGTACCTCGACGGGGTAGTAGACGCCGGAGACGAGCAGGAGCAGCGAGGAGACGATGTAGCTCACCTGCTGGCCCCACGGGCGACGACGGCCCGCTTGTTCGTAATAACATGCATTCACCGTAACGTAGACGAGCCACACGATCTCCCACATGAAATAGCGCTTGGTCAGGTAGTAGTTTCGTTGTACGTAGCCCCAGACGGCGATCATCTCCGTCAACCACCGGGGCTTGAGTATGTTCCTCATCACCTTGTCTCCTATTCCTCGACCTTGGCCTCCTCCACGGAGTAGCCGGTCGCTGCCATGAAGGTCTCCTCCAGTGTCGGGACCTTTGCATTAGCTGCGTAGCGACGCTTTAGCTCCTCCGGTTCTTCGAGCGCCAGGATCTTTCCGTCCACCAGGATGCCAACCCGGTCGCAGAGCACCTCGGCCTCGTCCATGTCGTGGGTGCAGAGCAGGATGGACGAGTCGTGCTCCTCTCGGATGCCCCGGATAAACCGCTGCACGTCCTTCTTGCTCCGCGGGTCGAGGCCCGTCGTTGGCTCGTCGAGGAGCATCAGGACCGGGCTCGTAAGCAGTGCCCGGGCGAGTGCGATCTTCTGCTGCATCCCGCGGCTCAGGTGCTCCATCGGCTCCATCGCCCGCTGGGGCTGGAAGCCTATGTGGCCCAGGATCTCCTTTATCCACGGCCGCGCCTCGGCGCTCGTGACGCCGTAGAGTTTGGCTCCGTACAACAGGTTCTCCATCGCCGAGAGCTTCTTGAAGAAGCTCGCCTCCACGCTGACCCGGTTCATGCTCCGCTGCACCCTTTTGGGGTGTCTCACAGCGTCCACGCCGAACACCTCCACCGTCCCCGTGTCCGGCAGGACGAGCGTCGAGATCACCCGCACCAGCGTGCTCTTCCCGCTCCCGTTCGGTCCGAGGATGCCCACGACCTCACCTTTCCCGACCGAGAGCGAGACCGAGTCCAGGGCGCGCACCACCTCACCCCGCCGCTTCTTGAAGCTCTTCTCTACGTTTTTCAGCTCTAGTGCTTTCATCACAACCTCTTTCCCCAGCGGAACCTCTTGGCGAGCTTTCCACCCAGCCGACGCAACTCCCACAGGAGAGCCCGCGACCGGCGCGAACTCTCGTGTCCCGCCAGCCGATTCTTCTCCACCTCGCGCCGTATTTCTTCGGCCCGCCGCTTCCAAACTTCGCAGTCGTTCAAGCTGTGCATCCCGAGTCTCCTTCCAAACAAAACCGGCAAAGAAGCGAAGCCCCCGAACCTGATGTCCGGGGGCTCGTGAAAGTTTTAAGCTGTGTAAGCTCTAAGTTACTCTTGAGACAAGGACATCAGGGCGCACCTCTCCCTTCGGCGCACGCGTTCCCGCTGTACGGGCGATGAATATGTTCGTGCTGAGGGTTTTCATCTACGTCCTTCGGTCCTTTCGCGGATACTGCGGCGGAAGCGCTCTACTCTCCGCCGGGCCGCTTGTCAACATCGTTTTTAATAGTGCCACGCCGAGGGGTCCGGCTCAGGCGGTGTTGAACTCCATGTCGCTCGTGATCTCGATGCTGTCCCGGATCGAGCGGGCGACCGGGCAAGAGTCGGCGTAGACGCCGAGCACCCACTCTATGGTCTCGCGGTCGTCCTCGCTGGCGGTGAGGTGAAATATCTATTTCACCACGTTTCCAAACCACCAACACTACTCAGCTGCGATTCAGCGCTTGCCTAGCTAAAGGAGTTACCGATTTAGAGATGTCATTAGTTTAGCGGTAGTGTGCCAAGCTTGAATGACGAGAACGGCATGTTAGGGTGAGCGTATGGTTACCAAAGTCATCTACTGCCGCCACTGCGCAAGCGACGATGTCGTCAAAAACGGCTTCTCACCCATTCTCAC
>JALYGE010000132.1 GCA_030777225.1 Actinomycetota bacterium | reverse complement strand
CGAGTAGCGTATGTGTCAAGGAGCCGTGAGGAGGCTGTCCAATCGCTTCTAGAGTTTCCAAGTGCGAAAAGTTGCCAGCCTATTGGCGCGGCCTCTTAGAGAAATTTCCTCCATACAATTCAAGGACGCAGGCTTGATAATCACCGCTATGTTCGGTTTGTTGCGGAACAGGAAGCCAGGGGAGGTCAGTTTCGAGACGAGGACGAGTACACGGTACTTTTTCACTTCTGGGAGAGAAAGTCATTCAAGGCGATAAAGCAAGCGATCGAGCGGCGGCTAGATGAAAACTGAATACACACCTATGGTGTACCGCGCTGATAGTGCCTTCGCAGGTCTGTGCAAGAAGATCGTTGACGCTGTATTATCGTGTACTGGTTCAATGGCTGTGGAGACCGCTGGAGGAGTGGTCAGCTTTGCTGCGTTGCGGGGTACCCGTAACGATAGAGCAGAGGTAGGGTCAGCCCCGTGACCAGGTTCCTGTCGCGGGGATTCATTTCTTGCTTCCAGGCGTGATCCGGCCTCAATTCTACGCTTCCGGTGTCGAAGCGGTTGGGGTTCCCGGATACGGTGTGGCTGACGCCGAGCATGACCTTACGCTCACCGGCGAGCGGTAGTTCGGCGTCTTCATCCAGCAGACTCAGTATGTTCTCGAAGCTCTTGCGCGGATTGGCGACGAAATCTTCGTAGCGGAGATGCAGATATTTGCCGCCGCGCCAGAGGGCTTCCGCCGAGGCGTTCCAGGTATCCCAGAGGGCGGCGCTTTTGGTGGGACTGAAGCGGTGCATGAACTCTCGGTCCTGGCTGTCGGGCTGGGGCTTCTTCTTGAGCCAGGAGTAGGCCGTGGCCCTCGGGTCCCGGACCAGGTGTAGAACCCGGAAGTCCACGTTGGGGATAGTGCTCAGGGCGTAGCCGTAGGCCGGCTCTTTGGAGGAGTCTACTATGACGCGGCTGTCCGTCACCGATTGTATGGCGTCGTAGAGGCGTGCGCTATTGTTCTGCCATTTCCCGAGGCGCCCGGTAATGGCCCTCGTGCCCTTCTCCGTTAGCATGAGCGGGATGTGCCGGGTGCGGGCGCCGGCGGCCTGGAGCCGCATCATATGGCGGGCGTCCACGCCGCTAGGGAAGGCTTTCTCCACGACTTCCGTCCACACCGGACACTCGTCGAACGGGCGTCCGCAGCCGCAGAGGCGGTTCTCGATAAAGTTCTGTCGCCAGATGTAGCAGATCTCTCCGGCCGAGAAGAAGCCCTCTATCTGGCCGAGGCTGTTGGAGAGGATCGTGCTGCCGCTCCTGCCGAGCCCGACGATGTAGAGTACCTTTGTCCGTTCCTCAGCCATTATCCGTCTCCCGGTTATCCGCGCGGGAACCGCGTCGCAGATAACGCTTCGCCACATTCCAGAAAGCTTCGAGGAACTCCCGGTCCGTATCGGAGAGCCCGAAGGCGAGGAGACAGGCCAGGTAGCATACGCCGAAGACGGCGCCGACCACTAGAATAAGCGCAACGCCCTGCAAGCCGAGCAAGAGCCCCGTCAGGTACGCGATCCCGGCAGAGAAAATGCCGGCGGCCAGCGGCTTGAGCCATGCAACGTCATAAGGCCAGAACCCCAGCCTCCAGCGCACGGCGAGCAGCGTCAGGGTGTTTTCGGTGACGATCGCAGAAGCCATGCCGACGGCGGCGCCTACGAGTTGATACTCCACGGTGGAGGCCAGCCCGATCAGGGTGAAGCTCACCGCCACGCCTACGAGGGCGGCAACCGCCGTGGCGCCCATGACCAGGTTCTGGTTGTCGGTCATCGCGAGCATCCTCGGCGTAGGACCGACGGAAGCGCTGTAGAGTTGGGCGAAAGCGACGATCAGGAGCGCGTAGACGCCCGTGGCGGCGCGTTCTCCGAAACCCAGCACGAGAACGTCCTGGGCGAGCAGCAGGATAGCCAGGAAAATTCCGAACGCCCCGGTAAAGATCCAACGCGACACATCCTTGTAGAGCCGACCCAGGTTCTCTCTGTCCCCCTGCGCGTGCAGGCTGGAGATTATCGGGGAGAATATGCCGGCGAAGGCGAAGCGCACGATCGTGGAGAGCGTCGCCGTGCGGGCGGCGGCCTGGAAAATTCCGACCGGCGCAGCGGCGGCGAAGAAGCCCAAAATCCAGATCGCCGACCACGTGTTGAGGTACTGCGCGCCGGTGCTGACGCTCATCGGTATCGAAACGCTGAAGAGAGCTTTCGTCTCGAACTTGGGCGTAACCTTGTTGTCGAACAGTGGCGGAAAGAGCATCTTCAAGTAGTAGACGCCCACAACGGCGCCCAGCAGCATCGAGACGCCGTAGGCCGCGACGATACCCAAGAGCTCCGTCCCGAGAATGTAGAAGACCAACAGGAAAACCAGAAACAGCGCCGGCCGGATCATGTGCTGGACGTAGGCCATGTAGGTAACGGTCTGGAAACCCTGGGTGGTCCACAGCACCATGCTCATAAAGGTAAAGAACGGCAGCACGAACGCAAACCCATGCAGCACCGTCTCCATGCGGGGATCCTTATACCACCAGTCCGCCATAAAAGGGGCTCCGAAGAACATGACGGCGGAGAGAGCCAGGCTCACGGCCAGCGACACCAGAAGCGTCTGGATGATCGTACCGCGCACGCGAGAGGCGTCGTCCCTCGTCCGGTAGTGGGCAACGTACCGCACCACCCCGTTCTCCATACCGAACCGCGACAGGATGTGCGCCCCGTTTATCGCCGCGACCCCCAGAGAATACAACCCGAAAGCCACCAGCCCGAATAACTGCGCGATGGCGACCTGCGCCAGAAACGCGAGAACCTTCCCTACGCCCTGCCCAACGGTGCTGATACCGGCGCCCCGCGCCACTTTGGCGACGTAGGAATCCTCTCCAGAGGGTAGTTTCTCTCCGGTTTCGCCCGGACGGAGGTCCCGCAAGGTTCCTTCTTCGGAGCCAGGTTCGCCGGCTTTTGGGAATCTCTCGGAAGTCACGGCGTAAGATTATAGGGGCTAGTATCTGGTTATGCAGTTTTGTGAGGCGTTGGGGTCAGCGCGCCCGGCGTTTTCGCCAGGCCGAGAACGCGGTCACCACCAGCAGGGAGAACCCGACCCAAGCCCATCCGACGCCGAAGAGTATCCACATTCCCGCCCCGAGGTACCCGAAGTCCTGCAAGACAGAGATAAGGCCGGCGAGCGCCGCTATGGCGAACGGCAGCGCGGCCCACACGGGTAAAGACCTGTTTCGCGCGGACGCCGCGCCGTACAGCGCCGAGCCCGCCGCCAGGACTACGAGCCCTAGCCGGAAGGCCTTGTAGGCGGGCGCCGTCATAAGGTACACGTCGTCCACGCCGAGCCAGTATTTCCCCACGTTCCCGGCCACTACCATCAATAACCCGACCAGGACGACCACGAGACCCACTCTCTCCAGCCAACCCGGCGCGCTCGTCCAGAACCAGAGGCCGATCATACCAACCGTCATGAGCAACACCGCCGACGGGAAGAGTTTCCAGAAAACGGCGGGTGTGGAGTACCGGTACTCCGAGAGGTAGACGCCCAGAGGAGAGAGGGCCCACAGCACGCCGCCGGGGATGCAAAGCAGCATACTCCACCGGACGAGGCTTCGTATTAGTGTGAGCAGCAAGTTTACTTTCTCTCAATACGTCGGCAGAGGCCCGCCGGCGTCCGCCAGAACGTACTCTTCGAACATGCGCTCTACGACGCCGGGGGTGCTGCCGGAGATGTCGTTTCTCATCTCCTGGTCTCTCTGCAAGTCGTAGAGGCGCGCATTGGAGCCGTCGTGGAGGCTGAACATGGCGTACTGGTCGTCGCGCGTCCAGACGTAGTCGTTGTAGCCGAGGGTGAAGTGCGGGCGCGGATCGGGAGAGCCTCCGTCCGGGATCACGCCAAGGTTTTGGCCCTGCATCGGTTGCCGCGGCTCTATACCCAGAGCTCCGAGCACCGTCGGCGCGACGTCGTGGGTGGAGGCGTAGTAGTCGCTAGTCTCTCCCGCCCCTTTTCCGTCGGGATAGCGGACGAAGAACGGTACGTCGGTGAGCTCGGGCCAGAGCGCGAAAGAAGGTTTGCCGGTGGCGTCGTGCTCCGCGAGGGCTACACCGTGATCGGAGAGGACGACGAACAGGGTGCTGGCCATGAGGCCCAGATTGTCTACTTTGTCCAGGAAGTTGCCCAACCAGCGGTCGGTGAAGGTGACTTCGGCGGCGTAGAGGTTCCGCATTCGCTTAGTCTCCCGCTCGGAGATCCAGCCAGCCTCGCTGTAGTTCGGCGCGATGGGCTCGGAGCCGCGGTAGCCCTCGTCGTAGAGGTTGACGTACTTTTTCGGCGGATCCCAGGGCTCGTGGGGGTCGAAGCTGTCAACGACCAGGAAGAACGGCTGGGCTTCGCGGGCGACCTCCAGGTAGTCCATCGCCCTGGTGAACACCTGCGGAGCGAACCAGTCCTCTTCTTTTTTCCGGTAGGTGGTGTTCGCGAGGTGCTGGCGGACTTTGGCCCTCATACTGGCGTCGTTGCCGTCTACCGTGTAGCGGGCCACCAGGTCTTCGGAAACCCTCAAAGGCGAGCGGTAGCGGTCCCTCTCCTGGCCCCGGATGTAGTCGAAGATGTCGAAGCCGCGCTGGAAATTCATTGAGGCCTTGAACATGTGCTGGGTATCGGTGATGAGAGCGGTATTGTACCCTTCCGGTTTCAGGGTTTCGGAGAGCGTGGTCTGGTCTTCCGGGATGCGCTGCCAGCCGGCGGGGAAGAACGTTTCCCCTTTTTGGGGAACCCAATTCCGAAAAGGCCAGGTGCGGAGCCCGGTGTGTATCGCCCGACGGGCGGGGATCGTGGGTATTGATTCGGGATACGCCCGGCTGAACTTAAGGCTCTCCTTCGCCAGGGCGTCGAGGTTTGGGGTCTGAATCCAATCATTCCCGTAGGCGCCGACGTGATCCTTGCGAAGGCTGTCCAGTATGATCAAGATAACGTTCATCCTCGCACCTCCGCTCGGAAGATAACTACACCCCGCGCTCGCCGACGAAGCGCCCAGGAGCGATGCGCCGGCCACGCCGGTGCCAGCCACCTTCAGAAAATCCTTGCGTGTCAGGGTCCGGTCCACCCGGGCATTCCTTACAAAATTAGCTTACGCGGATAACATCGCAGCACATTCTATTAGCTTACGCGGATAACATCGCAGCACATTCTAAATCAAACTGAAGCAAACGAGCCGGCCGTCAGAAATAGAGGGCGGCAAAGGCTCGAAATTCTCTCTACCCTCTGATGGAATGAACTCCGTCGTTTCTCTGCCCGGCGAACCAGCTTATGGTCTTATAGAGCCCGTCGCGGGCGGAGACGAGCGGCTTCCAGCCCAACACCTCCCGGGCGAGTGCTATGTCCGGGCAGCGCTGCCTGGGATCGTCGGCCGGAAGGGGTTTGCAGACCAGGCGACTCTCGCTATTAGAGGGCTTTTGGCTTTCTGTAAGTCTCTCTGTAAGCTCCAGGATCAACTCTGCCACCTCACGCACGGTGTACTCGACGGGGTTGCCAATGTTTACGGGGCGAACCTCCGGGCTGCGCATGAGCTGGAAGACGCCCTCTATGAGGTCGTCCACGTACTGGATGCTGCGCGTCTGGCTCCCATCGCCGTAGACCGTGAGCGGTTTTCCCGAGAGCGCCTGCTGGATGAAGTTGGGGATCATGCGCCCGTCGTCGGGTCGCATCCGGGGTCCGTAGGTGTTGAAGATGCGCACTATCCGGGTGTCCACGCCATGATACCGGTGGTAGGCCATCGTGATGGCTTCGGCGTAGCGTTTGGCCTCGTCGTAGACGCCGCGGATTCCGATGGGGTTGACGTTGCCCCAATACTCCTCCGGCTGGGGGTGGACCGTCGGGTCTCCGTAGACCTCGCTGGTAGAGGCCAGCATCAGGCGCGCGCCTTTGGCTTTGGCGAGTCCCAAAGAGTTGTAGGTTCCCAGCGCGCCCACTTTGAGGATCGGGATCGGGATGCGCTCGAAGTCCGCCGGGCTCGCGGGGGAGGCGAAGTGGTAGACCTCGTCCAGCTCTCCGGGTACGTCTACGTGGGTGGTAACGTCGTGCTCGACGTACTCGAAGGCCGAGTCCTCCCGGAAAGCCGCCATATTCTCCAGCGAGCCGGTACGGAGGTTGTCCATACAGATAACGCGGTAGCCTTCGGAGAGGAGCCGTTCGCAAAGATGACTACCGAGAAACCCGGCGCCGCCCGTAACGAGGGCACTAGGCTTTACGGTGCCCCTACGAGCCACGTCCGAAGCCCCGGTAGAGGAGTCCCTCGGCTACGGCCGCTGCAGAATCCAGGACGTTGCGGCCGTCCACGATGAGCTTCGGCTGCTCCATAAGGCTGGCGGCGCGCTCGAGGTGCAGGTTCCGGATCTCCTCCCACTCCGTTACCAGCACCGCCGCGTGCGCACCCTCCAGGGCTTCGTAGAGATCGAACACCACCTTGAGGTCCGGCACCCGGCTCGTGGCGGCTTTCCCGGCAATCGGATCGTAGCCCACTACCCGCGCTCCCACAGAGTCGAGGGCCTGCGCTATCTCCAGGCTTGGGGCTTCGCGGAGGTCGTCGGTGTTGGGCTTGAAGGCGAGGCCCAGGAGGGCCACGCGCTTGCCCTTGAGGGTGTGGAGGTCGCGCTGGAGCTTGGCTATGATCCGCTTGCGCTGACGCTGGTTTACCGTAACGACGGCGTCGAGGAGGGCGGGCTCGTAGTCGTATTCGCGGGCGATGGAGCGCAAAGCCGTGACGTCTTTCGGAAAACAGGAGCCGCCCCAACCGATGCCGGCGTTCAAGAAACGCGGCCCGATACGCTCGTCGAGTCCGATACCGGCGGCGACGCTTCCCACGTCGGCCCCGACGAGCTCGCAGATGTTGGCGACCTCATTTATAAAGCTGATCTTGGTCGCCAGAAACGCGTTGGCGGCGTACTTGATCATCTCGGCGCTCGCCAGGTCCGTCGTTACGAACGGCACGGCAACCCGCGGCCTCGGGTCCATCTCCGTCGGGAAGCTCTGCTCTATTATCGGCTGGTAGAGGGCGCGCATCGTGTCTAAAGCGTCCCGTCCTTCGGCGCCGAGCACAATCCTGTCCGGGAACAACGAGTCGTAGACCGCGCTCCCCTCCCGCAAAAACTCCGGGTTGGAGACTACCCGGAAATCCACGCTTCCGTCTCCCCCCTCTTCCGCGCCCTCCTGTACCAGCATCGAGACGTAGTCTCCGCTCCCGACGGGCACGGTACTCTTGTTTACCACCACCAGCGGCGCTTCTCGATGGGACTCCGCGAGAGCCCGGCCGATGCTCCGGGCCACTGTCGCGACGCTGGAGAGGTTCGCCGAACCGTCCTCGCTCTGAGGGGTATCCACCGCGATAAATACTACGTCCGCCCCGTTTACCATCTCCGGCAACTCCGTGGTAAACGAGAGGCGGTCCTTCTCTACGCCCTGCGAGACCATCTCCTCCAGGTGAGGTTCGAAGATCGGTATCCGCCCACGGTTGAGGTTGCGGACTTTCTCCTCTTCATTGTCTACGCAGGTAACGCGGTGTCCGAGGTGCGCCAGGCACGCGCCGGTAACCAGCCCGACGTAGCCGACGCCAACTACCCCAACTTTGAACTCTTCTACCAAAAAACTGTCTCCAACCACTCGTTGCGGTTCACCAGCAAGCCGGGATTGCCCACTATGAAAACTTACACGTCTTCGGCCGGTCTTACAAGAATTTTCTGTACGCGTCTAGTATGCGCCTTCGCGCCGGATGACGGCGCCGATGGTCTTGAGGATGATCTTGACATCGAAAGAGAGCGACCAGTTCTCTATGTAGTAAAGGTCCAGCTTCACCATGTCGTCGAACGAAAGGTTGCTGCGACCACTGATCTGCCAGTACCCGCTCATCCCCGGCAGGGCCGCGAGCCGCTTTTTGTGCGTCTCGCTCATTCGCTCGAAGTCCCGCATGGGCAGGGGCCGCGGGCCGACCAGGCTCATCTCGCCCTTGAGGACGTTTATGAGCTGCGGTAGCTCGTCTATGCTCCACTTGCGGATAAAGCGCCCGACTCGCGTTATGCGGGGGTCATCCTTTATCTTGAAGACCGCGCCGTCGGCCTCGTTTTGGACCTCCAGCTCTGCCTGAAGCCTCTCGGCGTCTTCGTACATGGAGCGGAACATGTAGCAGATAAAGACCTTCTCGTCCACCCCGGCCCGTTTCTGACGAAACAACACCGGCCCGGATGAGTCGAGCTTTATCGCGGCGGCAACCGCGAGTAGCAGAGGAGAGAGTAGTAGCAACCCGGCCATAGAGCCCACCACATCCAGCCCGCGCTTGAGGGTCCGCTGGGTGTTGTCTAGCTGCGGATATCCCACCTCCAGAAGCGGCGTCCCGCCACTCCGGGAGAGCACGGGGCGGGTCCGCATCAAACCTATGGCGCCGGGCACGACCCGCATCCGCAAGCCCCGCAGACGCACCGAGCGCAGCAAGTCGAGCAGCTCTTCGTCCGGCAGCCGGTCGGTCCCGGCCAGTATGACGCTGCGGGCTCCCGTCCGATCCAGCGTCTCCCGGAGCGCCGGGAAGTCTACGTGACCATCTCCAATATCCAACTGGTCGACGCAGGTATAGCCGCCGGAGGTACGGTCCAGCATCTGGCGGATGCGCTCCAGCTCCCCGGCGTTACCGATTATGACCGCCGTCGTCCGGCCGAGGCCCCGGCGGTAGATCCTCTCTATGCCCTGCTCGTAAAGGAGCCTGAAAGCGCCGACCAGAAGTAGGGCGAAGAGGGCGGCGAGCAAGACCTCTCCCAGAGTCAGGGCACTCTCCGGATAGATCACCGACCCCAGCACCATCAGCCCCGCCCAGGAGAGTACAGCCCCGATCAGGGCCCCGGGGTCCCGGCGGGTGCGCGCCTTGTCGTAGAGGTCGTGGGCCGCGAAGATAACCACCCACCCGCCTACCAACAGCGGAACGAGCGTCAGGACCTCGCCTACCCGATCCCCACCACCTACCAGGTATTCCGCCCCGAGGAGACCGGCGAGCAGCGCCGCAACGTCTATCAGCATCAGGACGACCACGCTCGCGGGACGCCGCAAAGCCGATACGTTGAGCAGTTTCTTCAGAGGCTCTCTCATGGTGCTCCGCGTCGAGGTCTTTCCCGAGGCAGTATAACCGCTGACACCAGGAAGCGAACCTTGCTGCTAAATACTATCGCTGTATAAAGTACACGATATCGGAGGTGCCGTAGTTCCCGTACCTGTCGGCGCCGTTGCGAAGCCAGGCCCGCTCGAACTGCCCCCGGTTGTAGACGCGCCGGACTTTGGAACTGCTCTGGGCCGCCGGGTCGTTGACGATGACATCACCTGACTTGGTGAACCCCCGGATCACCAGGATGTGCCCATCACTCCACGTCAGCGGCGCTCCCGACAAACGGTACCTGGAGTTGCGGTTATCCCAGGAGACGCTCGCCACCACGGGGATGCCGCGCCGGATCCAGGGCTCCACCTGCTCGATCTGCCCCAGCCGGCTGACCCGGGCGTTGAGGCCGCGGGACGCGGCATAGGCCGTGTTGAACGGCCAGTTGCCCCAGCCACAACTGTAGTCTCTTACGCTCCGGGCCACGTTCGTTGGCCACTGATTGAGACTACCTTTGCCAGTCCTTTTAGCCCAGTATGACATCACCATGGACATAGAGGTCGGGCTGCACCACGCCTCTCCCTGACTGTAGACCATCTGCGTCCGCGTGGGCACCCGGAGATCTTTTCCCCACACGTTTCTGTGCTGCGGGACCCCCAGGCTATCTCCGTGCCGGTACGAGTTCGACGAGACGAAGTACAAGACCTGGCGAGCGGCGACTTGCCGGCCTTCTTGCTGGACAGCTTGATCCTGTACCGGTAAGCGTTGGCGAAGAAACGTCCTTTGCTCTGCAGCGCATCGGTATTGACCTGCCAACGGGTCGTGCTCTGGTTGCCGAAGCTGCGGCGCTTTACGGGCGTGGTCTTGTTCGCCCACTTACCGAGGTTGAATCATTTGGTCCAGCTACCGCCGAATCGCACCTGCACCTGAACCGTGATCCAGTATACACGGATCAGCTTTTTTCTCTATCCTCGACCTTCTGTCTCAGCCGCTGGCGCAGGATCCGGACCAGGAAGAGCGAGTTACCTACAACGTACCTTCGCCACAGGCGTCCCGGCTCGATCAGCAGGCGCGCCAGCCACTCGAAGCCGTTGTCGGTAAGGATCTTCGGCCCCCGGCGCAACTCCCCGGAGATGTAGTCGAAGACGGCCCCGCCGGTAAGGGCTATACGGGCGTCTATCCGGTTCCAGTTGTGCATCAGCCACCGTTCCTGCAGCGGCATCCCGAAACCGAGCACCAGGATGTCCGGGGCGGCAGCATTTATTTTTCGTATGATCGCTTCGTTTTCCGGGCTCCCGGTGGCGTGGTCGAAGTAGCCGTGGTGTACGCCACTGACCTTCAGGACAGGGTGTCGCTTCTTGAGCTGTTCCGCCGCTTTCCAGGCTACGCCGGGACGCCCACCCAGGAAATAGAGAGAGAAACCCTCGGAGGCGGCGAAAGCGGCTAGCTCCCACATCCAGTCCGCGTAGGTAATGCGCTCCGGTATGCGGCACCCCAAGATACGCGCCGCGAGCATTACACCCGCGCCGTCACAGAAGACGATTTCGGCGCTGTTTAGCAGATCTCGCAGCCCGCGATCCTTATAAGCCAGATTCAAACAGTAGACGTTCGCGTTGAGCACGAGAGCGTGGCCCTCTCCCCGGATGTGGTCCCCGATCTCCGCGTGGAGCGCCTCGACCGTTATGGGGTCCACTCCGACCCCGAGCACGTTTACTCGTCCTCTAGCGCGTCCCACAGCTTTTTCTCTATCTCTTTGAACCGCGCCTCCCAGGAGTTGTCCTGCGCCAGATCTATCCTGGCCTGGATTTTCTCTTTTGTCTCCAGTCTCGTCAGGTTTTGCAAAACGTCCACGAACCCCTCCGGTCTTCGGGCCAGGTATACGTGATCTCCGAGCGCCTTCAAGGCCGGGAGCGGGCTCGCTACCACAGGCTTGCCCGTAGCCAGACACTCGTAGGTCTTGGCGGGCGAGATACCTCGGGTGAGCCTGTTGTCCAGATAGGGGAGCAAGAAAGCGTCCGTGCCATCGAGAGCCGCCGGCAGCTCTTCATGCGACACTTCCCCTCTGTATTCGATGCCGGGCGTTTTCAGGAACCCCGGCTCGATTTTGCCTACTCCGCCAATGATCCGTACTTTGAAGCCCGCCCGCGCAACGGCCCGAAAGACCGCCAGGTCTATGCGCTCACGGCCCAGGTGACCAAAGTAGCACGCGATGCGCAACTCGCTAATGGGCCGCTCGTCTTGCAACGCGGCGAACTGCTCGTAGTCTACGCCGGAACCGCTGAGAAAAGCTTCGGGACGCAGAGGCCAAACTTTCTCCAACAAAGAAGGCGCGGTGCAGGAGACGAGGTCCGCCCGGCGCAGAAGCTCGCGCTCGGTGGTCGCTATGTCTTTTGGTATTCTGGGGAAACCTTCGTAGTCCTCAGAGCAATCGTAGTACAGGAGCCGGGGTCGAAGAGCGGAGATAGTGTCCAGCGTCGTCCGGGTCGGTGGATAGGCGACGACCACCGGATCCTCACCGGCTATCCGTCGAATGTCCCGCGCTATGCGAGGGGTAAAGAGCTTGCGGTTGAGGCTCCGAAACACCCCCCAGGTGGGCGGCGCGACGAGCGGAGAATAAACGGTCAGGTTCGGTTCGTCAGGCGACTTCTTTCCCCCACTCCCCGAACGCCGGAGCCTGTCAGACACCTTGCGTAACGTAGAACGGTCGGGTCGGGGGGTCGTGAGACCCGTGGTCTCGACAAAGATCGTGTTATAGCCGGCGCGGGCAAAACGGGTGGCGAGGATCTGGTGGCGCTGCCAGAGGAAGTCCCAGCGGATGCCGGAGAGCATTACTATCGGCGGCTTTCTACCCCGCTTCACCCGGAGAGCCTCTCTCTTCCGTCCGGTCCTCCACAAGCGCGCGGGTTCCATCGGGGTTTGGCATGGGATCATCGCCGTAGATATGGTCGAGGCCGAAGAGCGATAGTATCTCGACGCTCCTTTCGATCTGCGAGGTGTCCACCGAACCCATCCAACTATCTACCGGATGCCCTCCGACGACTACGGCGCTCTCTCGGCGGCTCAAGGAGGACGGACGCCCGATACTACTATAGATACTCGTGTTGAAAGTCTTGCCGAGGAATGAATACAACCGGCGAACCTCCTTTCCGGGGTTCGTACAGAGGTTCTCGTAGAAGACCAGGTGAAACGCGCCGGGGTCGAGTTGCCGCAAGGGGATGTAGTTCTCTATGCACCAGAGGAAGATGCTGCGTTCGAAAGGGGTTCGGGCGTTACGAATATCTTTCTCTAAATGGGAGAGATGATCTTCTATCAGTTCAGGTTGCTCCATGGTGTCGTCGAGTACGTCCTTCCATCCCAGCTTGATCCTGGAGTACGTTACGGCGCAGGGATGGCGGAGCAGCAGGACTATCGGCATACGAGGGAAGTTGTCGTGTAGCCAGCCCAGGAGCAGGTTGGCTCTTATGTCCTTGATCAGGCGCCGACGAACCACCAGCTTGCGGTTGAACCGATCCGTCCAGAGGTTCCGAACTCTGCCGGATATTATCTTTCGCGCCGGTTCCAGGAACTCCTCGCACCGGTCCTCCGGTCTCAGGTACTGCTTGCGCCGGAAGCTCTTACAGAGACCAACCCTATCCGGATAGAAAGGCTCGAAGATGTAACGATACTCGTTCCGGTGGTTGATGATCTCCGAGAGCCAGGTAGTCCCGCTACGCCCGCTACCGGCCAGGAAAATAGAGTTCCGATGATCGTGGTTCAGATCTACGTGAAAGCATCCGAGCGCCCGCTCTCCGGCGCGTCGCAGAAGATGTGGAACGCCGTTCACCCTTTCTCGGACCAACGGAGGTTGCGCCGGACCGCCGACCAGAAAGACGAAAGAAACTGCCGGTCGCTGGGGCTGAGCCCGACGATAACCAGCATTGCCGAGAAAGCCGCCAAGAACAACGGTGCAAAGATGATCAAAGCGAAGAGTCCTTCGTAATCCGGCAGGATGGTACGGGCCAGATAAACCGCAGCCGCCGCGGCGAGACCGGAGATCAAGGGTTTCATGTACCGGAGACCGTAGGGCCAGAAGCCGAGAAAGCGGTGGACGAAGAACAGGCTCAGGGAGTTGGAAACCACGAGGGCCGTAGCCGTGGCCGCGGCGGCCCCCAGGATGCCGAAGCTCGGGACCAGCAGAAAGTTGAGTGCCACGGCGGTCAGCGCGGAGCTTATGGTGGCGGTCATCACCATACGCTGGTGGCCGGTCATAGCCAGGATGCGGGCCGTCGGTCCCACCGATGAGCTGAAGAGCTGGGCCGCCGCGACGATGACGATCACCGGCCAGCCGGGGAGAAACTCCTCCCTGAAAGCCAGCATGATGTCTTTTGCGAGAAGCGCCGTTACCAGGAAGAAGACCAGGGCCCCGGTAAAAGCCCAGCGAGAGACGTCTTTGTAGAGGTAGCCCAGGTCCCGCGTCAAGCCTTGCTGGTAGAGGCTGGAGATCATGGGCGAAAAGATGCCGCCGAAGGCGATGAGGACCAGCGTCGAGAGCGAGGCCGTGCGGGAGGCGGCGTCGTAGATACCGACCTCGCGGGCTCCGGCGAAGATACCAAGCACGAGCACCGCCGTCCACAGGTTTATGTACTGGGTGAAGTTGGCGAGGATCATCGGTCCCGAAACCGCGAAGAGCGCCCGGCTCTCGTACCTGGGTTTTACTTCGCGGTCCAGCAACTTCGGGAACACCCTCCACAGATAGTAGAGCGCGAGCACCGAGCCCAGGGCCATCGAGAGTATGTAAGAGGCCACGGCGCCGAGAATTTCTACCCCAAAGAAGTAGAAGACGAAGATCAGGGCCAGGTTCGCAAGGGGCCGCAGCACTTGCTGAACGAGCGTCGCGTACCTTACCGTATGAAAACCCTGGGTGGCCCAGAGCGTCATGCTCATAAGCGTAAAGAAGGGCAGAGCGAGCGAGAACGCGCGAAACATGGTTTCAAGGAAGGGCTTGTCGAAGATTGTCTCCGCCAGGAAGCCTGCCCCGAAGAACATAGATGCCGAGAGCGCCAGGCTCAGGCCGAAGGTCACCCCGAGAGCCTGGAGGATCGTGCCGCGCACCCTTTCGGTATCCCTTTTTGCTCCGTGGTGGGCGACATAGCGCACGACGCCGTTGTCCATCCCGAACTGCGAGAGGATGTTGGCCACCTGTACTAGCGTCGTCCCAAGAGCATAGAACCCTAGCT
This sequence comes from Actinomycetota bacterium, assembly GCA_030777225.1. GTDB lineage: Bacteria > Actinomycetota > Rubrobacteria > Rubrobacterales > Rubrobacteraceae > SIRX01. The sequence goes on along the minus strand of JALYGE010000132.1, from coordinate 4,766 downwards.
GGGCCGGACCATACATCCTGGCGAGCGCCACGTGCGTCGCGAAGCCCAGAAAACGGCCTATGCCCTGTCCGGCGGAACTCATACCTACGCCGCGGGCGATCCGTCCTACGTACTCATCGTATCCTTCCTGAGGAGTCTCGGTCCGGACGCTCAAAACAGGGGCCGGAGGCTAGAGCAAAAAGCTGCGATCATGGAACATGATGATAGTCTCTCCGTTAGAGGGCTTCAAACGAAGAGCTCATTAGAGTCCACTCTAACGGTACACGCCACCTCATCGGCCGTTAGCTGTGTGCTCGTCTCTTTTGAGGTTCAGTGCTCGCGGGCAGCGACCTTTACTGAGATAGCGGCCACAATAAAGAATAGTAGGGTCGAGGCTGGTAGGTACCAGTGCCACTCTGCGACTGAGGAGACCAAATATACCACCTCCGCCGCCGCGAGCCCCGAAAGGATCATCCGCCGCTCCCCGGAGGAAAGCCACGCCGCCCTCACAGTGTAGCCGATCAATAGCCCAGCGAAGCCGACCAGTGCCAGAAAGGCGAACACGCCGGTCTCTGTACCCTGCTCCAGGTAGACGTTGTGGACTTGCTTTACACCGCCAGAGCTAGAGCGATTTTCGAGCCAGGTGACCTGGAAGGTTCCGGCTCCTGTACCTAAGAACGGGTGCTGCTTCCACTTCTGCCAGGCGACCTGCCAGAACTCGCTCCTGGAACCTAAACTAAGCGAGGCAAGCCTCTGGGTAGCGTTCTCGGTATTGACGGGATTGCTAAGTAGTGAGTCGTATGCTTGCTTCGCCCCACCATACTGCTGCGCTGTCACAAATGCACCCACACAGAAGAGTGCGATCGCCCCAACGAGGAAGACTCCCCCGACGACCCGGCGCGCTGGAGGCATTAATTCGTATCGATTCGCAAGTAGGGCATATCCACACTGCAGGACAAACGCCGCCGCGAGCGCCACGAGGAGGTCGGTTTGAAACGCCGCCCCGTCGCTCAGCTTCTGCTGCTCCGGCACATTAGCGCGCAGGAGGCCTTCGAGGTCCTGTATGCGCCAGAGAAGCCAGGCCCCCGGAATAGACACGAGGATCAGGTTCATGACCATCTGCAGCCGGGCGTTAGTAAGGGCAACGAGAATCGCCAAGCCTACAACTAGAGACGCGATACCCCCGCGAGAGAACGAGAGGTAGAGCGTGGTGAGAAAGGCGAGGATTAAAGCTGCGTAGAGCCCCCTGACCACCGCGTTCTTCGTCCGGGGCAACTGCGCCAGCGCCAGGGCCACCCCCATACCCAGAACAACAGCCAGTGTGTTGGCGTATTCTAGAGTCGAGTCTACCCTTACGTCGTCAAGGGACGAAACCGGGTATCTAATCGGGCTTATCTTTTGCAACAACCCATAACCGGTCACGGCGGCTACTATCAGGATGACGAAATCTATAAGCGAGGAGTCCTGTCGGCTCGAAGAGACGGCGGCCAGCACAAGAGCGAAGGTCGCGAGGTACATGGAGGAGCGGAGGAGCTCGAGCACGGTCAAAGCCTCGCTTATAGTCCAGAGCATGGAGAGGCCTTTTATTCCGACGAGTGCCGCCAGTAAGGCTATCAGCACCCAACCTATCCTCGGCACGTCCTGATAGTAGCCCCGCACAAATAGCGTTACCAGCAAAAGACTCAATATCCCGGCGGCCACCGGCAACCAGAGCTCATCCCTGTAGAGGCCGCTCCTGAGCATGCCGTAAGCAGTCGCGGCCATCAAGGCAACGAGCACTATAGCCTTGAAGATAGCCAGTCTGCGGCCCGCGCGCCGCGTCTTTGCCCGCTCCCGACTTTCTCCAACCTCTGCCTCACGCAGTTTCTCGGTCACGAGGGCTCCTCTACGCGAGAATGCCCGTGTGAGTGCAGACGGTTTAAGGACATCCGTTAAGTACCACGCCCAGCAAGTTTACTCCAGCCTCTAGTAGATCGTCGGTCGCCGCCCGGGCCGCGCTCTTCGAGCTGCGAGCGGCGTGCACGACGAGCAATACGCCATCGAAACCCCCGGAGAGCGTCGGGAACTCCAGCAGTCTACTAGCCACCGGCGAGTCGAGCAAAACCATCTCGCGACTTTTTTGGAGCTCGCGCACCACCTTGACGAACCTCTCGGACCTTAGATAGGCAGCAGGGTTCAGCGGGACGGGACCGGTCGGCACCACCAAAAGCTCGGGCACGGGTGTGAGCCCTGAATCTTCGAGCGGTTTGTCGCCCTCCAGGCTGCTGGTGAGGCCCACGAAGTTGGGCTCGCCGAGCAGCCGGTGGAGCTGCGGACGCTCCAGGTTACAGTCCACAACCGCCGCTGTCCGTCCCAGGCCGGCCAGCGCGGCCCCGATCCCGAGACACACGCTGGAACATCCGGTGCCTGGTTCCGGGCCGGTCACGACCACGCTGCGCGCGTCCTCCCGCAGCGAGAGCAGCCTGTTCGCCAGCACCTCGAAATGGGGTCTCAGGGGTGAGTACGGAGCCAGGAACTTTCTGGCCTGTACATCCTGTGCAGCCTTCGTACTCACCTCAAATCTTCTTCCGGCGGGGAATAGTCGGGGATCACCCCTAGAACCGGAGCCCGGAGCGTCAACTCCGCGTCGCGGGCGCCCCTCCAGCTTTGGGTACGGCTTTCCAATGTCAGCGCCACGGCTCCACCGGCCAGGAGTCCCGCCGCGGCAGCCACCAGCGCGTAGATCAGAGGTCGGGGGCTGGACGGCTGTTCCGGCAGCGCAGCCGTACTCTGCACCTCGGCAGTCGCTGCTACAGAACCTCCGGCGAGGCGGTCGTTGAGCTGTCTTACACGCTCGACAAAGAGTGTGGCGTAGGTGTTGGCCGCGCGGGCCGCCTCTTCCGCATCCGGGGCAGAGAACTGTATCAGCAGCCCGGCCTCTTCACCGTCTTGCCGGGCCAATGTCTGCACCTCCCGCCGCTGCTCGAACTCCGCCCCCCCTTCCTGCCATCCGGCCTGTCGCATAACCTCCGCGCGGAAGTCTTGAGTGTCCACGGCCCTGAACACTTCGTCAACGAACGTCTCAGCATCTTGCCCCGAACTCGACTCTCCCTGAGGCACGACGCCGACGACCGCCTCCGCTTTGTAGACCGTCTCCCGGAACATGCTGAAGACCAGGGAAGCGAGAACGAAAACCAGCATGGCTCCCAACACTACCACCCGTCGGGCCCATAAGACGTACAAGACCTCAGAGAGCGCGAGATCGTCGCGCTGCTCCCCCTGCCATCCCTGTCGATTAGTAGATCTCACTGTTCAGCACAGAATCCCGGTACATCTCGGGGTCTGAGTCCAGGAGGGCCAGTATGGCGGGGGCCTGCTCCGACGAGCTCCACGCGACTATCTCGCGGGCCTCGGCGTACCGCCTCTGCACCACCAGCGCGTCGGCGATGGCGAGGTTTATGGACTCGATAAACTCCATCCTCTGCTCCCACTCGGAAGCGTTTTTCAGGTTCCCCAGCCCGGTCGATGCGCGCCGCTTGGTCGCCAGGAGCGTCTGGACACCTTTCCCCGGTTCGCCGGTGCGGACGTAGACACGGCCCAGGTCGTAGAGATCCCGAACCGATATCTTCTGCATCTCCCGGAGCTTCTCATACTGACGCTTGGCGCCTTCCAGATCTCCCTGCCTCAGCAGCACCTGGGCTAGACTCGCGGTCGCTTCGGTTGCGTTGGGGTTTATCTCCAGAAGCTTCCGGTAAGTCTCCTCTGCAGCAGCATAATCGTTCAACCTGGAAGCCTGTAACTGCGCTAAGAGCGAGTACGACGTGTAATCGTGAGGGCTCCGCCTTATCGCCCCCCTAAGAGTGCTCTCAGCCTCCTTATTCCGCCCCAGCCGCTGCAACAGCAGGGACTTCTCCTGAAGCGGCTCCGGACTAAAGGGGTCGAGGCGCGCAGCCAGCTGCACCCTCTCCATGGCGCCCTCGAAGTCCCCAGCGGTAGCCAGCCGTTGCTGCTCATCGAGGTAGCGCTCCGCCATGTACAGCGACCCCGCCAGCAGGACGAGCACCCCAACCAGAAACCCGGCCGAAATCTTGAAGACCACACTCAAAGCATTCTCACCGTTTCATGAGAATATCCGTAGTATCCCTCGGATACAAGCAAAAAAGGGTGGGCTCTTGAAGAGCCCACCCTTTCTATACCTTTCTCTAAGGAGCTGTTACAGCTCTCTGCTATTTACCGGAACATCCTGCGGGCCAAGAGACCACCACCCACCAGCAGGGCACCGGCGCCGAGCGCCAGCAGCGAAGCGCCACCCGTGGGCGGAAGCATTCCAGCGGCGGCCTCAGCCTCAGCAGGGGCAGCCTCAGCGGGGACAGCCTCAGCCTCAGCCTCGGGGGTGACGTACTGGTCAGCGGCCGCGTACTGATCAGCGGCCGCGCCCTTCTCGAGCGCAATTACCTTCAGGGCCTCTTCTTTGCTGACCTCGCCCTTCGCCACACTCTTGGCGATCTGCTCGCAGAAGGCTAGCTGCTCCTGCGTGACGTTCTGCGTGATGTTCGTGACGTTCGCGGCGGCCTGGTCCTGGTTAGAGTACTGGTTCCCGGCAGCGGCGCTGGCGTCCCCGGACTCGGCTCCGGCAGAGCCCTCCTGGTTGGCATCGACCGTGTTCTGGGCGATGACGTGGTCTGCATCGTCAATGACGCCATCCCCGTTAAGGTCCTCGACCGCGACGATGATGTTCGACTCCTCCTGCACGTTGGCCGCCCCACCGTCTTGGTCTACATCCTCAAGCTCCTGCTCCTGCTCTGCTT
>JALYGE010000131.1 GCA_030777225.1 Actinomycetota bacterium | reverse complement strand
GTTTGCGCCGAAAGTAGGCAGGGCTCGTTGGAGCTGGCGCGTTTACTTTGGGCACGAGGAGGGCACGAAGAGCTAACGGAAACCGAGAACCATGGAGGTGCCGGTGCCACCTGAGGAATCCAACGCGCAGGAAGAAAGCCAGCATTCTGCCGAAGAGACGGTAGACACCGGGACCCCCGGAGAAGAAGCTGGGGGGCGCAACTCGCAGCAGACGCGGTCCACGGACGAGACCCCTGATGTTACGCTCGACGTGCCGACGCTCAACCTGGAAGAGGCTCACCTGCAGGTGGATAATCTGCGCGCCAGGATCTCGCTCCAGGCGGAACTGGCCGACATGGTGAGGATCAACGTCGGTGTAGACGCCTTCCTCGAAAAGGTGGAATTGGACCTCAAGGGCCTGGAAGCCCAGACGCTGCTGAAAGCGAATCTGGAGAACGTCCGAGAGATCCTGGTTCGGACCCTGGAGTCGCTGGATAACAACCCCGATCTCATCGAGAGCCTCGCACAAGCGGCGGGAAATTCTGGTAAGACGCTGGAAGGGGTTGCCGGAGATGTCGCCAACGAAGAGTCACAGGAAAATCAGGAAGATGGTGAAGAACCTGATGAGGAAAGCCTCGGAGAGATAGAAGCAACCGACGCCGCCCGGAGTAAGGCGGAGGCTCTGGGCGTGGACCTGGCCCAGGTCGAGGGTACGGGCTCCGGCGGGCGTATCATCGCCCGGGACGTACAGCAAGCCGCGAAACAAGCATAAAAATCCCAGAAGATTTCTTACGGGAGCATCACCGGCAGATTAGAATGAGGTGAACCGGAAGGAGATATTATGGCGGGTGGCAAGAGCGGCAAGGGCTTCAAGCAGAGTTCGGCGGAGATCATCTCGGACCTGCTCTCGGACGAGCGGGTGAAGCGCGGCTTGGATTACTTTCAAAGCGAGGAGTTCAAGGCGGAGCGCGAGCGCATCCGTCAAGGCGCCGCCGAGCGTCTCAAGAATATCCGGGACCGTTACCGGGGCAAGAAACGTACCCCCGAAGCCGCAGCCCAGGAGAGAGAGCTAACCCTGCACCTGGCAGAGGTGGAGGCCGAAGCCGCCGAGTTGCGGATACGGCTCTCCGAGTTGCTGGAGGAGGAAGAGAAGCTCCGCTCGGCGCTCGAAGAATTGTAGGCAGGCCCGATGTAGCAACTTTCAGGCTAGAAGCCGCTTTCGAGGGTCTTTTTTCTTGTCCCGGCGTACAATCGGGGCGTCAAGCGCTTGTGTTTAGCCGAGGGTTCGTGTAAAAAGTAGTCTACTTTGTAACCCTTTTTTAGGCTCTAGGAGGCGGTTTGGCAACTCTTAACACCGGACTTTACGACCCTGCGCATGAGCACGATGCATGTGGCTTCGGTTTTGTCGCGAGGGTAGACGGGCGAAAAACCCGTCAAACGGTGGATGAAGGGCTCCAGATCCTCCACAATCTCGAACACCGCGGCGCGCGTGGCAGCGACCCGGATACCGGCGACGGAGCCGGCATACTGGTCCAGATCTCCGACGACTTTTTCCGCCGGGAGTGTGAGAAGCTTGGTGTAGAGCTACCGCCGCCCGGCCACTACGGTGTCGGCACCCTCTTCGAGCGGGGCGAGGAATCGGAGAAACGCGAGCGGCTCCTGGCCCAGATCGCCGAGGAGGAAGGGCAGAAGGTTCTGGGCTTCCGGGACGTGCCGGTGGATACGGACAAGTGCGGGACCCTGGCGAGCAAGGTCAAGCCGCGCTTTATGCGACAATTCTTTATAGAGCGAGACGCCGCGTCCGAAGAGGACTTCGAGCGGAAGCTGTACGTGATCCGTCGCAGGCTCCACAAAGCTGTCCAGCATACCGGAAGCCACTACGTAGCGAGCCTCTCTTCCTCGACCGTCGTCTACAAGGGTCTGCTCACCGGCGACCAGTTGCCGGAGTTCTACCTGGACTTGCAAGACCCGGACATGAAAAGCGCCATAGCCCTGGTTCACGCCCGCTTCTCGACGAACACTCTAGGGAGTTGGGAGCTGGCGCACCCGTACCGCTACGTGGCCCACAACGGCGAGTTCAACACCTTGCGGGGCAACGTGAACTGGATGCGGGCCCGCGAGAGTCGGCTGGAGTCGGACCTCTTCGGGGGCGACCTGGGTAAACTGTCGCCCGTGATTGTGCCGGGTCAGAGCGACTCCGCCGCCTTCGACAACGCCCTGGAGCTCATACACCTGGCCGGTCGCAGCCTGCCGCACGCGGTGGCGATGATGATCCCGGAGGCCTGGGAGAACGACGAACTGATGGACCCGGAGCGTCGGGCGTTCTTCCAGTACCACAGCGCGCTCATGGAGCCGTGGGACGGGCCTGCCGCCGTCGCTTTTACCGACGGCAAGCAAATCGGGGCGACGCTCGACCGGAACGGTTTGCGGCCCGCCCGCTACTCCGTGACCAAAGACGGCCGGGTTTTCATGGCCTCCGAGGACGGAGCCTTGCGGCTGGAGCCGGAGGAGATCGTGGAGCGCGGTCGCCTCAAGCCGGGCCGGATGCTCGTGGTGGACACGGAGCGGAACGAGGTGTTGCGCGACGAGCGGATGAAAGACGAGCTCGCCGGTCGTCAGCCGTACAAAGAGTGGGTAGAGCAGGGTGAGATCCACCTGGACGAGTTGCCCGCCGCCGAGCCGGACGGCAACCGACCCGAGCCCGCCTCGCTCTTCGAGCGGCAACTCGCGTTCGGGTACACCATAGAAGACCTGCGGATACTCATGGCCCAGATGGCGATGGACGGCAAGGAACCCATCGGTTCGATGGGGACCGATACCCCGCTCGCCGTGCTCTCCGAGAGGCCGCAGCTTCTCTTCAACTACTTCAAGCAGCACTTCGCCCAGGTCACCAACCCGCCCATAGACCCCTTGCGCGAAGAGATGGTTATGTCGCTCAAGATGAGCCTGGGGCCGGAGCAAAACCTCTTCGAAGAGACGCCCGAGCACTGCCGCCGCATCCTCATAAATCATCCCATCCTGGCGGGCGGGGAGCTAGAGAAGATCCGGCAGCTCAGCGTCTCGCCGTTCGCCACGGCGAACACCCTCTCGATGCTCTTCTCTACCGCTCGGGGCGCGAAGGGCCTGGAAGAAGCGGTTCAGGCTCTGTGCGAGAAAGCGGAGCAGGCCGTCCGGGGGGGCTCGACGGTGCTCATCCTGAGCGACAAGGGCGTGAGCAAGGAGCAGGCGCCCATCCCGAGCCTGTTGGCGACCGCCGCCGTCCACCACCATCTGGTCCGACGGGGCATTCGCACGCAGACGACGCTCGTGGTCGAGACCGCCGAGGCGCGGGAGGTGCATCACTTCGCGCTGCTCGTGGGGTACGGGGCCACCGCGATCAACCCGTACCTCGCCTTCGAAACCCTCCAGCAGATGGCCGGCACGGACATGCTGGAGGGCGTGGACTTCGAGAAGGCCGCGAAGAACTACGCCAAAGCCATAAACAAGGGTCTGCTCAAGGTTATCTCCAAGATGGGGATCTCCACGCTGTTTTCGTACTGTGGGGCCCAGATCTTCGAGGCCGTCGGCCTGGATAGGGGAGTCGTAGACCGCTACTTCACCGGCACCGCGTCCCGCATCGGGGGCGTCGGGCTGGAGGTGCTCGGATGCGAGGTCCTGGAGCGCCACTGGCGGGCGTTCGGCGGCGTTGAGGACGGGCCAGAGGAGCTGGAGGTCGGGGGAGAGTATCAGCTTCGCGCCCAGGGCCAGTATCACCAGTGGAACACCGAGAGCATCGTTTCGCTGCAGCGGGCCGTGAAGACGAACAGCTTCGAGACCTTCAAGGAGTACACCAGGCACTTCAACGAGCAGAGCGCCCGGCACGCGACGTTGCGCGGGTTGTTCGAGTTCGAGGAGGACCCGATCCCGCTGGAGGAGGTCGAGCCGGCGAAGGAGATCGTCAAGCGCTTCTCGACGGGCGCGATGTCGCTCGGCTCTATCTCCAGGGAATCGCACGAGACGTTGGCCCTCGCCATGAACGAGATCGGGGGCAAGTCCAACACCGGCGAAGGCGGGGAGGACCCGGAGCGGTTCCACGATCAGCGGCGCAGTTCCATAAAGCAGGTAGCGAGCGGGCGTTTTGGCGTTACGACGGAGTATCTGGTCAACGCCGACATGCTGCAGATAAAGATGGCCCAGGGTTCCAAGCCCGGCGAGGGCGGGCAGTTGCCGGGGTTCAAGATCACGGATTACATTGCGAAGATCCGTCACTCTACCCCGGGGGTCGAGTTGATCTCGCCGCCACCCCACCACGACATCTACTCCATCGAGGACCTGGCCCAGCTCATCCACGACCTGAAGATGTCCAACCCCCGCGCCTACGTGAGCGTGAAGCTCGTCGCCGAAGCCGGGGTCGGCACCATCGCCGCCGGTGTCTCGAAGGCGAAGGCGGACCACATCACTATCTCCGGCCACGACGGCGGAACCGGCGCGTCGCCGCTCTCGTCCATAAAGCACGCCGGGCTGCCGTGGGAGCTCGGCGTCGCTGAGACCCAACAGGTCCTCGTGCAGAACGACCTGCGCGGACGGGTCGTGCTCCAGACCGACGGCCATCTCAAGACAGGCCGCGACGTGGTCGTGGCGGCGTTGCTGGGGGCGGAGGATTTCGCCTTCTCGACGGCTCCTCTGGTGGCGACGGGCTGTATCATGATGCGGGTCTGTCACCTGGGGACGTGCCCGGTCGGGATCGCGACCCAGGACGAGGAGTTGCGGAAGAAGTTCACCGGCACGCCGGAGCACGTCATAAACTACTTCTTCTTCGTGGCCGAGGAGATCCGGGAGTACATGGCCCAAATGGGCTTCCGCACTTTCGAGGAGATGGTCGGCCGCACCGACCGGCTCAAGATCCGCAAGGTGATAGAGCACTGGAAGGCGAAGGGTCTGGATCTCTCGGCCCTCTTCCATCAGATCGAGGTAGACGAGGGAGTGTCGATTCACCACGCCGAGGAGCAGGACCATCACCTCGACGACTCGCTGGATAACCTCCTGATCGAGCACTGCAAACCAGCGCTCGAAAACGGAGAGAAGGTCCACTTCTCCAGGGCTGTCTACAACACCCAGCGGACGGTCGGGGGCATGCTCGCCGGGGAGTTCGCCCGTCGCTACGGGAGCGAGGGCCTGCCGGACGGCACCGTCCGGATAGACTTCGAGGGCGTCGCCGGACAGTCGTTCGGAGCCTGGCTCACAGAGGGCCTCACTTTCACCCTCAAGGGCACGACGAACGACTACGTTGGCAAGGGCCTCTCGGGTGGCCGGATCTCCGTCTACCCGCACGAGAAGGCGGCGTACAATCCGGAGGAGAGCATCGTCGTCGGCAACGTCGCGCTCTACGGGGCGACTGGGGGCGAGGCGTACTTCCGGGGTTGTGCCGGAGAGCGCTTCGCGGTGCGGAACTCCGGGGCGCAGACGGTCGTCGAGGGCGTCGGGGACCACGGCTGCGAGTACATGACCGGCGGTGTCGTCGTTGTGCTCGGCCCGACCGGACGGAACTTCGCCGCCGGGATGAGCGGCGGATTGGCGTTTATTCTGGACGAGGAAGAGCAATTCGAGAAGCTCTACAACCCGGACATGGTCGGCCTCGAAGCCGTCGAGTCGGAGGACGTTTCGCTGTTACGCGGGCTCGTGGAGCAACACCTGGAGTGGACCGGGAGCGAGCGCGCCAAGGAACTGCTCGATAACTGGGATGATGCTCTGAGTAAGTTCATCAAGGTCATGCCGAACGATCTCAAGCGGGTAATGGCAGAGCAGGGACAAGAGCGGTTGGAGGTTGTCAGATAGTGGGTGACCCGCGCGGTTTTCTGAAGATCGGGCGCAAGCCCACCCCCAAGCGTCCCAAAGAGGAGCGGCTGAACGACTACCGCTACGTCTACAAGGGGATGCCGGAGGACGACCTCAAGGACCAGGCCGCCCGCTGCATGGATTGTGGGGTGCCGTTCTGCAACGTCGGATGTCCGCTGGGGAACCTGATTCCGGACTGGAACGACCTGGTCTACAAGGAGCACTGGAAGCAAGCCATAGACCGGCTGCACGCGACCAACAACTTCCCGGAGTTTACCGGGACGCTCTGTCCTGCCCCGTGCGAGGATGCGTGCGTACTGAACATCAACGACGATCCTGTGACGATCAAGGAGATAGAGCTCTCCATTATCAACCGGGCCTTCGACGAGGGCTGGGTCGTACCGAAACCTCCGCCGCCGGAGATAAAGACCGGCAAGAAGGTTGCGGTGGTCGGGAGTGGCCCGGCGGGCCTAGCGGCGGCGCAGCAGCTAAATTGGGCCGGACACACAGTAACAGTCTTCGAGAAGAGCGACCGCATCGGCGGCCTCCTGATGTACGGTATCCCGGACTTCAAGATCGAGAAGTGGGTCGTGGACCGTCGGGTGAGCATCATGGAGCAGGAGGGGATCGAGTTCCGCCCGAACACCGACGTCGGCTACGATGTCACCGCCGACGAGCTACAGAACGAGTACGACGCCGTGATCCTCGCCGTCGGCGCGCTAGCTGGACGGGACCTGGACGTGCCGGGCCGCGAGTTGGACGGCATCCACCTGGCGATGGATTATCTGGGGCAGCAAAACCGGCGGGTCGCGGGACTGCCGGTGGAGGAAGAGGAGATCACGGCCAAAGGTAAGAATGTGATCATCCTCGGCGGCGGCGACACGAGCGCCGACTGCCTGGGCAACGCCAACCGCGAGGGCTGCGCATCGGTGAAAGTCCTCACCCACGGTCCCCGGCCCCCGGAGGAGCCTGATCCGCTGGAGTGGCCCGACGTGCCGTTCGTCCTCCACGTGTACCCGGCCCACGAGGAGGGCGGCGAGAGGGAGTTCAGCGTCGGCGTCGCCGGGTTCTCCGGCTCGGACGGCCACGTAGAGAAGATACGCCTCGTCGAGACCGAGCGCACCGAGGAGGGCAAGACCATCTACAAAGAGGGCACCGAGTTCGAGATGGACGCGGATCTCGTCCTGCTCGCCATCGGCTTTACCGGACCGGTCCGCGACCGGCTGCTCGACGACCTGAACCTGGAGTTCGGCGACCGCGGCGCCATCGCCGCCCCCGAAGGCCACGCCACCAGCGTCCCCGGCGTCTTCGTGGCCGGCGACGCCAATCTCGGCGCCGACCTCATCGTCACGGCCATCGCCGAGGGGCGCAAGGCCGCCCGACACGTAGACCAGCACCTCATGGGCCGGAGCTTGCTGCCAGGGTAGAGCCGGTCAGCATTGCAGCTTGCAGCTAAATAACTCCGGTGCGTGATCGGGAATAGCGACTCTACTATAATCCTCTCTATGGGTGTCAAAGCCGGACCGGGTGGCGAGCGGCATCCTGGTCCCGCGGTGGCGTGGGCTCTGGCATTCGTCGTATGTGGCGTAGGGGATGCGCTGCTGGGACGTTGGGTGTTGACGCCGGTCTTCGTGGCGGCGTTCTACGGAGGCATGATCGTCATAGACCTTGCCACCTACCCGATCCTCTCATTCTGGCGCAACTGGCTCAGGCGCCGCGGGCTCTGGGCCTGGTATCTGGCCGAGGTAGTCGGACTCTGGGGCGGGACGACCCTGCTCATCTTCGTCTTCGCACTCCTCTGGCTCTCGCGGCGCTGGGACGGGATGCTGTTACTCCAGATACTCGGAGGGGTTCTGCTCGTGGCCTCTGTGGCGGTGGGAACCTGGGCCTGCTTCAAGATGGGCTGGGCGCGGCTGCTCTTCGCCGGTGCGCTCTTTTCGCCGGGAAGCGGGGCGGAGGAAAACCGCGTACCGCAGCGTTTGGTCGTAGAGGGCCCGTACCGCTACGTCCGCAACCCGCTCTACGACACGGACTTTTTGTTGATCCTGGGAACCGCGCTCCTGACGCGGAGTTGGGGACTAATCTTGCTAGCCGCCCTCTACCTGGCCCAACTCGTCCTGCAACTCCCGCTGGAAGAGAAAGAATTGCGACAGTGGTTCGGCCGCCGGTATCGGCGCTATTGCCAGCTCGTTCCCCGCTTCGTGCCGAGGCGCCATCCCATAACGCAACAAGAACTCGACGGCTGAACGGTTCGGGCTCCCCTTGAACCGCTGGAACCCCGAAGCCACCGGGCATTTTCTGGAGCACTACGAGACCCTCCGGGGCGTGGTAAGGCTGGAGCTTATGGACCGGCAACTTTCTGAGCATCTCGGAGAGCCTCCAGCTCGGATCTGTGACGTCGGGGGAGGGGCAGGCCACAACTCCATCCCGCTGGCCCGGCGGGGCTACGAAGTGGAGATCCTGGATCCCTTCGAAGAGATGCTGCAGAAGGCGCGGCAGACGCTCGACGCGGAAGAGGAAGCCGTGCGCGGTAGTGTGGAGCTTGTCGGCGGCAACGGTGAGGATGCGCCGCGTATTTTCGGTAGTGAGACCTTCGACGCGGTGCTGTGTCACCTCGTCAGCCGTGGGCAAGTTCAGGAAGGCGAGACGGTCGTTGTGCCGGGTGTCGGCGGCGGGGGTGGTCGTACCTCCGTCCATTGGGGCTTTTTTTAATTTATTTTTGATCCCAATCG
>JALYGE010000130.1 GCA_030777225.1 Actinomycetota bacterium | reverse complement strand
CGAGGATCTCGCCGTTGCGCGGGTCCATCGCGATAACGGCTCCACCGTCACCGGCAGCGCCCTCTTCGGTTTTAGCGCGCTCCATGGCCGCGTCCAGCTCCTTTTCGACCACCTTCTGGAGTTCCAGGTCGAGCGTGAGCGCGAGGTCTTTGCCCGGCACGGGATCGACTATCTTATCCGGACGTCCCAGCTCGGGGGCGACTTCGGGCCTCCCGTCGGCGCGGGTCCCGTCGGCCCGGCGCAACGTGACCACCCTTCCGAGGGCATCTACGCTGTACTCCTTCTTGCCGGCCTTGCCGCGCAGCATCTTCTCGTATGCGAGTTCGACGCCGCTCTTTCCGACCACCGCGTCGTTGGCGAGGCCGACAAAAGGCTCCTGTCCCAACTCATCTTCCGTAACCGCGCCCGTATAACCCAGCACGTGGGCGGCAAGCTGTCCGTTTGGGTAGTTGCGGACCCAGTCGTCATTAATGGTCACGCCGGGGAACTCCTCGGTGCGCTCGCTGATGTAGGTCACAGCGTTCTTATCCGCGTTCTCTTGCACGAGCATCGAGGCGTAGGGGGTCGTCTGAAGGGCGAAGTCGTAGCGCTCCAAAACGGTTTCCGTATCCGCTCCCAGGATGTTGGAGAGTTCCTCCACCTTTCCGCGTCCGATGGCAGAGGGGATCACGGTGACGTTCAAGCCGGAGACGTTGTTCGCGAGCACCTCGCCGTTGCGGTCGTAGACCACACCGCGCTGAGCCGGGTCTTTGACCTCGCGAGTCTGGGTTGCCTCGGCGGAGAGCGCGTAATCTTCGCTGGTCAGTACCTGCAGGTGCCACAGGCGGGCGGCCAGCACGATGAAGACTATCGCCACCAGAACCGCTAAAGAGACCACGCGCATCTGCATATTTCCCTTGGAAATTACAGAGGGCCTCCTCGGGCGTTTCTTCGTCGGAGAGTCTTTTTTTGTCCGGGTAGTGGGTAGTTTTATCAAGGGGCTATAACTCTACCAATTCTAGGGTCTTTTGCGCCACCTACGTCACCTTTTCGGCCTGGACGATCAGGCGCTGTGAGTAGTCCGGCAAGGTACAGGTCTGCAACGTAATGATATTTTTGCCTTTCACAGGCTGCGTTATAAAAGTATCCGAAGGGTTAACCACGAGCTCCTTGAAAACCCGGTAGGTGTACGAACGACCCATGGCGTCCGTCACGTAGACTTCGTCCCCCTCTCCTACGGCGTTCAGGTCCCAGAAAGCCAGGAAGCTGTTGGTGTTCGGGTATCCCAGCCGGTGTCCGGCTATGTAAACGTTGGCTTCTTCTTGCCAGGGAAAGCCGGTACCCCGCAGGTGTATGCCGGCGAAGTTTTTGAGGCTCTCCTCGTCGTCGCCAACCGTGTCGGGTATCGCGGCGCTCTGCACGCGGTCCATCTTGGGAACGGTTACCCAGAGCGTCTTGTCCTCCGGCACGGGCACGGCCGGTTTCGTCTCTTTCTGGGCTTTCTGCTTTTTATCCTGGTTTTTTTGCTGTTCACCGCGGGCCTCCTCGTTTTCGGCGGCCCCGGTATTTTTACTCGTGTTCGTCTCTCCCGCCCTCGGCGCGGACGTGGTCTCTTCGGTCAGCACCGGGACGTTGAAGTCCTCCGGCGGGGCGATGGCCGCGTCCTGCGGACCTGCGGGCTGCAGAGGAACGGACGGAAAAAAGAACGTGCTGATGAGGCCCAGTCCGGCGGCAACCAGGAGCAGGCTCATCACGTTCAAGACAATGTTTGTAGCACGCATTCTCTTATTCCTCCACAAGCGAGCCCGCATACTCTACGGAATCCGGTGCGCCGCAACCAATTGTATCCGAAAACGCGGTCGCTACTAGCCCTGGCGGCCCGTAAACGTTGAAGTGCCTCGCCAGCGCCCTCAACCGGCAGGCTCCTACGCGCGGGTATTGCAAGGTTTCAGACAGCAGGAGCATTCGAGTATCAACTACGCGCGGGGCTTCTGGCCTGGATCAGCTTTCATCCCCTTTGCTGCCTTCTACGACGTTTTTCCTGGAACGTTTCCAGATGAGGAAAGTGGCGGCGTTGTGCGTCGCGTGCGCGACCGCCGGGGCGAGCAGGCCGCCGCTGAACTCGTAGAGGAACCCGAAAAGAAAGCCTGCCAGAACCGCCCAGGCGGTCCACACCAGGTACCGGCGGTCGGGGCCGACGTGTACCAGGCCGAACGTCAGGGCTGCGACCACCAGCCCGAACTCCGGTTGCACCGCCCCCCGAAAGAGCATCTCCTCACCGATACCCGAGAAGATCGAGACCAGCACCAGACCGCTCCTGTCTGCGCCATCCACCAGGGTTGGCGCGAGCTCGTCCGCGATCTGGCGCATAACCGGCACCAGACGGTAGACCAGCACGCCCAGGGCGACCGTGCCAGTTGCCGTTAGCAAGCCCAACAAGAGACTCAGGGGGACCGAGTTGGCCAGAGAGAACTCCCGGCCGCGGAGTCCATTCCAGACAGCGGCCGCCACGGCGAGCGCCCCGTAGAAGAGGGCTGCCTGACGGACTAAACGGGGTCCCAAAAGCGTTCTTTCGAATCTAAACTGTGGCGTAGGCTGCACGAAGAGACATAAAAAGCTATTGTATCGGATGAATGAGTGATCGGTCCCGCAAAGGAACCCGGAGGTAAAGAGGAGATGGTGGACGAGTCGATTTTCAAGGCCTACGATATTCGGGGGATCTACCCTGATACCCTGGACGAAGGGGTGGCGCGAGACGTCGGGCGAGCCTTCGTACACTACCTTGACCTCCCGGGGTCCAGGGTCGTAGTGGCGCGGGACATGAGGCTCTCCGGTGAGTCGCTGGAAAAAGCGTTCATAGAAGGCGTTACCGAGGCCGGGGCGGACGTGCTAGACCTCGGCCTCGTCTCCACCGACGCGCTATACTTCGCCGTCGGCCACCTCGAAGAGCCGGGCGGGGCCATGATCACGGCCTCCCACAACCCCAAGGAGTACAACGGCCTCAAGCTCTGCCGGGAGAACGCCATCGCCCTCTCCGGGGACGAGGGAATACGCCAGATTCGGGACCTCATCACCTCCGGCAAGCTGCTCGAGCCCGCGGAGACTCTGGGCTCAGTTGAAGAGGGAGATCTCACCAAGGAGTACGCCGAGCACTGCGTGAGCTTTATAGACACGGATGGCCTGCGGCCGCTCAAGATCGTGGTGGACGCCGGCAACGGCATGGCGGGGAAGATGCTCCCGCCGGTTTTCGAGAAGCTGCCGTTCGAGTACGTCCCCATGTATTTCGAGTTGGATGGCTCGTTTCCGAACCATCCCCCGAGCCCCATAGAGCCGGAGAACGTGGAAGACCTGCAGAAGCGGGTCGTGGAGGAGGGCGCGGACTTCGGGGCCGCCTTCGACGGGGACGCCGACCGCTGTTTCATCATAGACGAGAAGGGCGAGACGATATCCGGCGACCTGCTGGCGACGCTGGTGGCCAAGAACGTGCTGGAGAAAGAACCCGGCGCGACGATTCTCTACAGCGTGGTGTGCTCCAAAGCCTTTCCAGAGCTCGTCGAGCGCGAGGGCGGCAAGGCCATCCGCACCAAGACCGGCCACTCCATCATAAAGCCTCAGATGCGAAAGAATAACGCGGCGTTCGGCGGGGAGCACTCCGGCCACTTCTACTTTCGGGACAACTACTTCGCCGACTCCGGCATCGTGGCGATGCTCACGGTGGCCGAACTGGTCGCCCGGCAGGACGGACCCATCTCCGAGCTACTGGAGCCCATAGACCCCTATGTCCGGTCCGGGGAGATCAACTCGGAGGTAGAGGACCAGGAAAAAACTATGCAGCAGGTAGAAGACCGATACTCGAAGGGCGACGGCATCGAGGTGGACCATCTCGACGGCCTTACCGTGGACTCCGGCGACTGGTGGTTCAACCTCCGCCCGTCAAACACCGAACCGCTGTTGCGGCTCAACCTCGAAGCGAAGGACCGCGCGACGATGGAGCAAATGCGCGACGATCTCCTGAAGCTTATCCGAAGCTAGAAATCGGAAAAGGAAAGAGCCGGGCGGTTAACCGCCCGGCTCTTTCGCACGCTGGAAAATTTCGTCAGCTTATCGGCCGCTACGAGTTGACCTCCAGCAGGTTGCGTACCTCGCTTACACCTTCGACCTCCGCGGCGATCTCCCCGGCCGCGTCTTTGGCCTCTTCGGAAGGCGCCACGCCGCGAAGCTCCGCGACGCCGCCGTTGACCTCGACGTTTACCCGGGGCATCTCCCGCGTCCGCTCGTCCTCGCCGATCCGGGTGCGGATGCGCTGCTCCAACTCCGGCTGACTCTCGGTGACGCCTTCGACCTCGGGCTCGTGGTCCGTACCGATGAGCGGACCGGAGGACGGGTCTGATTGAGCCCGCGGAGGGCTGGCCGGCGCTTCCCCTCCGGGGGTCTGGCCTTCCGAAGTGCCGGTGGGCGAGGTCGAAGAAGAGTCGCCGCTGTTCAGCAGACGACCTACCAGCGCGCCGATGGAGAGCCCGGCGATCACGATCAAACCGAACTTCATCAGACGCGAGCCGCCCGAACTACGGGAGCCCAGGTTCTTCTCCGCGATCTTGATCTCTTTTCTGCTCCTTCTGGCGACATATTTTCCGGCTCCGCGGCCAGCCTTACCGAAGCCCCTGGTCCCCGCTTTACCGGCTTCCTTGCCCGCTTTCACCTTCGCCGCGCTCTTCGCGAGACGCCCGAGGCCTCTGGCGCCCACCTTGCCAGCTCCCCGGCCGGCATCCGAACGACCAAACCTGAACGCCCCCTTGGCGCCCTTGGCGGCCGCTTTCCTGCCCGTCCTGGTCTTCATGGCGGTCTTGGCTGTTCTGCCGAACATCAGCACCTCCGTTTGTCTGGGTACTCTCGAATACTGTGCAACCTTGATACCCCACATTCAGGCCGGGGAAACACCAGCGCCCTATCTTCCTTCAAAACGCCCAGCTTGTTGATCGCGCCCCACATGAGTTGTGTGAGGTGGGCGTCATTGGCAGGCCCCTGGATTTCTCCCAGACTACCGCTCTGCATCCCGATCTGGAGCACGCAGCTTGGGGACCAGCGTTAACTTGCGGTAGCGCATCCGGCGCTCGTTCAGAGGTTCCTCGAACTCCGCTTCGCGGGCAAACTCTACCTCTCCAGTGGCCGCAGCCTCCACGAGCGCAGCAAGGTCTGCTTTCTCCGAAGGCGAGAGGCCGATAGCGTCCAGGTCGCGCTTTTTTTCCCGCTCGAAGAGCCGGATCCGCCGGGCGAACGACACAAAGATGCTGCACGGCTCGGGGCAGGGGATCTCTCCCTCTCCTCGATTCATTTCCAGCGGAAGCTCCTCATCTACATCCCACAAAGTTTTCTTGAGGCACACGGCATCCTCGCAGCAGGCGCGGGCGGCATCCTGCACGCCTTCGTCGGTGAGGGCCTGCACCCGCTTGTAGATACCGCTCTGGCGGGCGGCGTTCTGGCGGTAGTGCGTGATCTCCAGCTCACCTTCCCGATGCAGGTGCCAGTGGACGAGGGCCGCCGGGTAGAGGTAGTTCATGGCCGTCGCCAGCTCTTTCTCGTCCGCCACGCGCAAGAGCCAGCCCCGGCGCAAATTCGGTGCGCTCTTTAGCGGCCGGTACTCACCCTCCTCGGTTAGCTTGGAGATCTCTCGGGCCTCCCGCGGGCTCTCACAGAGCTTCAAGCCCTCCGCTACCGCATCGTCTATGTGGCACAGCCGGTAACCGGAGGGTTCTGCGCGCCGGACCAGCACCTGCGCGAACTTGCGGCCTTCGGGAGCTTCGTCTACCCAGGCGGCGAACGCCTCGCGGGATTCAGCAGCGAGGTTCCTGGATGATCTAGGAGGCGCTACCGACAACCTGCGCCTCCTGGCCTTCGAGTTCGCGGGCGCGGGCGGCTATGAGGCTCGCCATCGAAGGGTGCGTGCCGACCGGCGCGCCGTAGAAGATCGTCCGGTCCTCGCGGCGGGTGACTTCGCCGGTCAGGCCCAGGTCTTCGGGAATCGTCTCGCGGGTGTGCCAGCCCTCGGCGATAAAGACCGGGATCAAGATGACGTTTTCGGCCTCCACGCTCCCCACGACCTCCCCTACTTCCGGGTCCTGATCCAGAAACGCCTCCACGACCTTATCGTAGAGACCTCGCTCCCGGATGCGCCCCGCGTTCAGGTAGATAACGCCACTGGAGTTCTTGTTCATTGCCGTGCCGTGCCCGAGCAACACGAGCGCCCGGCTGCCGGAGGTTTCTTTATCCCTCATGAGATCTTCGGTGCGCTCCAGGATCACATCCGCCATCTTCTCGAAAGTGCCCAGCGGCCCCGCATAGTACACGGTCTTGGACCCCTTCTTCGTCACGGGCCCGTCCAACCCGAACTCTCGCGGAATGACCTGCTGGGTGAAGTATCCCTCCGAGATAAAAGCCGGCACGATGTACACCTCATCCGACTCCACCATGTCGAGGGTGTGACACATGGAGGGTTCCTCTTTCCAGAAGCACTCAACCACCTCGTCATACTCGCCGGTCTGCCGGATATGCTCCGCGTGTTCGTAGACCGGTAGGCTGGAGTCTTCGTTGAGATGCGAACCGTGTCCTACGATTACAAGTGCTTTCATAGGTCTCCTTCTACCGCTTGCAGAAGAGATTCTAGCTCAAAGCCCCTCTGGCAAAGAGAACGGCTTCACCTACCTAACCCAACCAGGTTGCGAGGCTCTCCAGCGAAGAAAGAGCGGACGTTCTCGGCCCTAGAAGGTCTATGGGAAGATGGTGTTGAGATAGAGCTGTTTGACGAGAGCCCGGCGGCCCCGTACGCCGACCTTCTCAAAGATATTGGAGAGATGATCCTTTACGGTGTACTCGGAAATGTAGAGGGCCTGAGAGATCTGCTTGGTGGAGGCCCCGCGAACGGCCAGCTCGACCACTTCCTGCTCGCGGGGGCTTAGCCCGTAGCCGCTCGCGGTTAGACGCAATACCTCCTTCGGCCCTGCCGGCGCGAGGATCACCATCGACTCGGCGGGGCGCGCGTGGGTCGGCTCGGTGCGCGAGGCTTGAAGCGTAAGCCAACGGCCCGACCGCCCTCGGACTCGGAGGCACGGACTGCCGTTGAGCTCACGGTCCGTCTCGGGTTTCAGGGACCTCTTTAGGGCGCCCAACACCGTCCAGATCGGTGCCGGGAGCCCCTTGCCCTCTCGCCACCTCGGACCGAGATCTCCTAGTTCTCGCAGCCGGCGTTCGGCCGCCGCGTTGTGCTGCACTACCGTCCCCCGCCCCTCGAGGACCAGAACTCCCGCCGCATCGTCGTCGCTATCTTGGTCGTCATGAAGCTCTTGCTGGAGGGTTCAGCTTCGCTTGAACAAGCTTAGCC
>JALYGE010000129.1 GCA_030777225.1 Actinomycetota bacterium | reverse complement strand
GTCGGGCCTCCAGCCACCTACGCGCCTCGCGCGATGAGGCTGTTCTCTAGCGCGTGCCGGGCCGCCGCGGCCGTGTCTTGAGCGTGCACCATCTCCACGTCCATCTCGCCCAATTCCCGGGCAATGGCGCGTACCTCGTCGGCGCGCTCCTCCGTCTCCTCGGTCTCCACCTCGCGGATATAGACCGCCCGGACGCGGCCGGGATATTCGCGCACCGTTTGGTGGTAGATCTCCGGGTCGCGCCGTCCCGAGTCGCCGATCAGGACGAACGGGAGGTCGGGGTAGGCGTCAAACAACCTCCGTATAACAGCTAGCGTGTGCGCCCGATGCCGGCCGACCGTGGCGGGTCCCCAATCCTTGAGGAACAGTGGACCCGCCGGGACGCCGTGCACGTCGAGGAAGTCCACGAACAGGTCGTAGAGGTTCCAGGGGCTGCTGGATACGTAGAAAATCGGGTTGAACTCTCTACCCGTGCCGCCGCGTTGCAGGGCCCGGTAGAACTCCGCGACGCCCTCGAACGGCAGCCGCGTGTAGGCGTTGTTGATCAGCACGATCCGGGCCATCTTCAGCAGGTCGGTGGCGCTCGATTTCACGACCGTGTCGTCGAGGTCGCTGATCACGCCGAAGCGGGCTTCGGGCGTTATCAACACCTCGCCCGTCGTACGGGCCTCAGTCTGGTCTCGGGCCTCGGGCCATAGCAGTTCGAGATCCACCGGGTACCAGGCCGTTCGTCCCTCAAGCGGCTCCGGAAGATCGAAGCGCACCTCGAAGAAGTCTTCCTCGTCGGCCACCGTCTCCAGCGTGCTCCCGCCGAAGAGAGCGCGCCCCCGGGCGCCGGGAACCTCGT
Organism: Actinomycetota bacterium; assembly: GCA_030777225.1. Lineage (GTDB taxonomy): Bacteria > Actinomycetota > Rubrobacteria > Rubrobacterales > Rubrobacteraceae > SIRX01. Next base: position 3,107 of record JALYGE010000129.1, on the reverse strand, counting down.
CGCTCATGAAGCGCTTTGCCATATTGCGCAGGTTCCGCCAGATGGTGTCGCGTGCGCTAGAGCGGGTGATGCCCTTCCTCTCCAGGACGCGCCCCTTGAGAAAGAGGGCCCGGCGCGTACCGTACCCACGGTACGGGAGGATCTCGACCGGGTCTAACCGTCCGGTGCGCAGCTTGAACTCGAACCTCAACCGGTCAAAGTGCTTCTCGATGGCATTCGCCGCCGTGGCCGGAGACCGGTAGTTTGTTGTTAACGGACATAGAGGTATGGTCCTTCTCCACAGAACAGCTTATCAAGCAGCCTCTGTAACTCTCTGGGCGGGGACAGATCGGTATACGCCCTCCAGTAGCGCAGGAGCATTACGTAGGGCTGAATCCACGAGCGCACCTTCCTTAGAGCCTCCGGCCACGACAGAGGCCACTCCGTTGGGCTTTTCCTTTCCCCCCGCCCGGCTCCTGGTACTTCCAGTCGGTCATATGCTCCCCAAGGTTCTCACGACAAGGACAATCTGCTTGTTCTGGGATTTGTCGTGATCGAAACCGCAGTAGATATCCATGCCTCCTGCTCCGGCCGTCAACCGGCTCTTACCTCGGGTTCGAGTCAGAGGGATTGTGGGCAGGTACCTTCGCAAGGCACAGGTTGTCGTACCTGGGCAGCCGCGACATCTCCTGACGATTCAGGCGAAATTCAGATCTGCCCCGGCTCAATGTACCAGCATCTCGATCACGAACACCAGGATAAATCAGCCGGTGAAGAGAACGAGCGTGTGCCAGGGCGTCTCGGGCACGTTGCGCACGTTGACGAGCAACTCCTCCGTCACCAGGTACAGGAGCGCGATGGACCCGAACGCCAACACCTCAGGGCGTACAGGCCCACCACGACGGCGGCGGCCAGGAGCAGGTGGAACACGGCCCCGACGATACCGAATACGAGCTTGACCAGCACCCACAAGACTACCAACACGACAACGATGCCCAACAGAGTGCGCACCACCCGTACCTCCCTCCGACCGATCGCGGCCTCTCGTTGACCCGGCTCACTCTATACCCCGAGACGGCATTTGTTAACAGACTCTAGAGTCTCTTGGAGCGGTAGATGACCAGGAGAACTATCGAGGCCATGACCAGCGCGAGGCTGAAGCCGACGAAGCTCACCACCGGCACCCCGAGGTAGGGGACCCGCGGTCCGCCCTGAACGAAGGCCCCGATCATGGACGAGCCGATCAAGAGCGCCCCGGTAACGACGGCGAACACGAGGCGGTTGGCGAGTACGTCCACCTCGCCGCCCAGATCGTCCAGGCCCCGGTGCCGGAGCTGAACTTCCAGCTCACCGTCCTCCAGCTCGGTCAGTAGTTGCCGGAGTTGCTCGGGATAATCCTCCACATAGCGGGCATACTCCAGGGCGCGTTCGCGGGCCGTTTCAAGGACATAACTGGGCTGCAGACGTTGGTTCAACAGGCGCCGGGCGTAGGGGCGGGCTACCTCGTAGACGTTGAGGGTGGGGTCTATGGAGCGTGATATACCCTCGGCCGTAACCAGGGCTTTCGTCAGGAGCGGGAACACCGGCGGCATCTGGAGCCGGTAGCGTCTTACCAGCGAGATCAGCTCCGAGAGAGCCTGCCCGAGCGTGACCTCCCCGACCGTGAGGCCCGAATACTTGAAGAGAAAGTCGCGCAGGTCCTGTATCAGGTCCGCCCGCACCTCCGGCTCGTAGCGCACGCCGAGACCTTCCAGACCCCGCAGGGCCGCCGCTGCGTCCCGCTGGATGACGGCTATAAACAACCGGCTCAACGCCTCGATGTCACCTCGGCTCATGTAGCCGACCATGCCAAAGTCGAGCAGGGCAAGGTCTCCTTCCGGCGTGAGGATAAGGTTGCCCGGGTGCGGGTCGCCGTGGAAGAAACCGTCCACGAACGCCATCTTGAAGATCGCATCTGCCCCCATGGTAGCCACCCGACGCCGCTCGGCCGGCGCCAGCAGTAGGGGCCGGATGTCGTGGAATCGGGTCCCTTCTATGTACTCCAGGGTCAGGACCCGCGAGGTGGAGTGCTCCAGGTAGACCTTCGGGATCACGACCTTCTTTTCGGAGAAGTTGATGGCGAAGCGCCGGGCGTTCTCCGCCTCGGTGGTGTAGTCGAGCTCGCGCCGGATCACACCCTCGAACTCCGCCACCAGACCCGGTACGTCGATAAAGATTCTCCGTCCGAAACGCCGGTCCAGGAAGTTCGCGAAGTCCCGCATTAACTCCAGATCCGATTCGACCCTGCCCTGGGCCTCGGGACGCTGCACCTTTACCGCCACGGCCTCCCCGTTGTGCAAGACCGCCCGATGGACCTGGCCGATGCTCGCGGAGCCGAGCACCGCCGGATCCAGCCGTTCGAACACCTCGTTCACCTGCTGCCCAAGCTCTAATTCGATGATCCTGCGCGCCCGCTCGAACGGCATGGGCGCCACCGTGTCCTGGAGTTTCTGTAGCTCTGAGAGCACGCTCTCGGGCAGCACGTCCGAGCGGGTCGAGAGTAACTGTCCGAACTTGACGAAGGTCGGCCCCAGGTCGTCCAGCGCCCGACGCAGCCGAACACCGACGTTCGGGGCGAAAAGCTCCTGGAAACCTCTCCGTTCGAGCCGGTCGCGCCGAAGGTCGAAGACGAAACCGAAGCCGTGCCGCACGAGGATGCGGCTGATCTGGGAGAAACGCGCCAGGTTCCCGGAACGGATGGCCGGCGGCGGGCCTCCGCCCATCAAAATACTGATCTCCCTTCGGGGCTATAGGCCCGGTTCGGTCTCGGGCTCGTCGTTCGGCGGTTGCGGCGCGGATTCAACGCCGCTCGTCGGCGCATCGGCGTCCTCGCCTTCGAGTACCCGCACCCGATGCTCCAGTTGCTCGACCCGGAAGACCAGGTCTTCATAGTCTTCCCGCGTCGGCACCCCGGCGCCGCGAAGCCCCTGTTGCACCGAAGCGTCTACTAGCGAGCGGGCGCCCTCCGAACGCTCCCGCGCCCGGCCCATCACCTCGTTCACGAGCGTCCGGCCCTCGGCGCGCTCTACCCGGCCCTGGGCGATAAGGTCCTCGACCACCTGCTCCACCCGCTTCCGGGTCGCAGCAGC